>NZ_JBFREL010000005.1:0-429541 GCF_052114265.1 Paenibacillus sp. MCAF9 | reverse complement strand
TGGTTCTTACAGACACTTATGAATGTTACTTTTTGCTGTGTAAGAACACATATGCGCTTAATACTCTCTTTCGCGAGTAACCACCCTTCACTTGGGCTCTGTAAGAACCTATTGGTTCTTACAGACACTTATGAATGTTACTTTTTGCTCTGTAAGAACGCATATGCGCTTAATGCACTCTTTCGCGAGTAACCACCCTTCACTTGGGCTCTGTAAGAACCTATTGGTTCTTACAGACACTTATGAATGTTACTTTTTGCTCTGTAAGAACGCATATGCGCTTAATGCACTCTTTTGTGAGTAACCCGGCTGTACTCGAGCTCTGTAAGAACCTATTGGTTCTTACAGACACTTATGAATGTTACTTTTTGCTCTGTAAGAACACATATGCGCTTAATGCTCTCTTTCGCGAGTAACCACCCTGCACTTGAGCTCTGTAAGAACCTATCGGTTCTTACAGAAACTTACTATTGTTACTTTTTGCTCTGTAAGAACACATATGCACTTAATGCTCTCTTTCATGAAAATAAAAAGCAACATACACACGCTTAAATTCCTAATGGAACCATATATAATCCTGTATCCCCGTCGTTTTTCATCACAACATCAACGCCATACGTTTGCTTAATCGTTTCCGCTGTCACGACTGTCTCAGGCATACCTTCTCCTACGATGCATCCTAATTTCATTACAATAATATGGTCGCTGTATCGAATGGCCTGATTCATATCATGCAGGACCATTACTATCGTAATTCCATGCTTGCGGTTCAGCGTCTTTACTAACTCTAATATTTCGATTTGATGATAGATATCCAAATACGTCGTTGGCTCATCCAAAAATAACAGCGAGGTTTGCTGTGCCAGCGCCATTGCGATCCAAGCTCTCTGCCGTTCGCCGCCTGATAAATGCGCTAAACTTTGCTTTCGCTTGTTCAGCAGATTCGTGCAGCTAAGTGCCCAATCCACGGCTTCATCATCTAATTCGCTCTCTTGTCCCCACCGACCCCGATGCGGCAATCTACCGAAGCTAACCAATTTCTCTACAGTCAAATCTGCAGGCGCTTCCTGCTGCTGATGCACCACGGCCAGCTTCTTGCCAAGCTCCTTCGGCTTAAATTGCGCGAGCTTCTTTCCATTCAGCAGTACCTCACCTTCGCTTGGCCGAAAATTTTTCGCCATTACACCAAGCAGAGTTGACTTGCCGCAGCCATTTGGACCAATGATCGTCGTAATCCGGCCTTCCGCGATACGGCAGGTTATTCCGTTCAAATGGAAAGTTTTTTTGTCATATGAAAATCTTATTTCATTAATGTCCATGGACGCGTTCGCTCCTTCGCAGCAAAAAGATGAGAAAAGGACCGCCGATAACTGTCATGACAATCGAAGCTGGAATTTCTGTCGGAGCTAAAAGAGTACGGCCAAGCGTATCCGCAGTCAAAATGAGCCATGCTCCGCCAATCGCAGAGAAAGGCAGCAGCACTTTATGGTCTGAGCCAATGAGCAGCCTCGCGATATGTGGGACGAGCAAGCCTACAAACACGATTAACCCGCCAATCGCTGTTGCAACAGAAGCCAAAAGCACGGCAACAACCGAAACGAGCAGCCTTACTTTCATAACAGACATACCAAGATTTTGAGCGGTTCGATCCTGCAAAACAAGCGTATTGCACCATGAGCCAAGCAGCATCGATAGTAATAAGCCTACACCGCCATACAGCGCCAACATATGTACATCATCCCAGGTTTTCATTGTAAAAATAGAGGAAATCGCTTGATTCACGCTAGTTACCGCGTAACTGCCGCGATAATTAAAAGACTGCCCCAGACCTGTAAATGTAGCGTTAACCGCCACACCAACCAGAATAAGCCTCAGTGGGCTAAGGCCTGAACGCCAAGAAAGCGAATAGACCAATAGACAAGCTATTGCTCCTCCAACAAATGAAAACAGCGGCATCCAAAAAAACAATGCTGGGAATATCGTTACAAGCAGCAAAGAAACCAAGCCTGCCCCTGATGAAATGCCGATAACACCTGCGTCCGCCAGCGGATTGCGCATTACGGCTTGCAGCAGTACACCAGACACGGCTAGCGCAGCCCCTGTCAGTAAAGCAACGATTATACGCGGCAGCCGCAGGTCGCGAACAACCTCTACCTGTTCACTTGGCGAGCCAAGCAACCCTTTCATGAGTTCAACAAATCCAACGCTGATGCTTCCAGTCGTCATGGAGTATACGATGGTTGCCAGAAGGAGCAGCGTAATTGCGATGAAGCTGAATATCGTTTTTGGCATGAAAAAACATCCTTATTTATAATCCTGATAAAGCATTGGAGCGAGCGCGGTTAGTGCTTGTACAACAGCCAAATTTCCCGTCGTGCCAAATAATGTTTCTTCCAGATCATATACACGCCCCGTCTTTACCGCTTCAAAATGCTTCCAGATATCATTTTTTTTGAATTCTTCATCAAACATTTTTACAACCTCAGCCGGCATCCCATGCGCTGCTCGCAAAATGACATCCGGATTCGCCTTCTGCAAATATTCCGTATTGGAAGCCAAAAATTCAACCTGCTCGCCCTGCACGATATTTACTCCCCCTAGCAAACGAACAAGATCGCCGATGTAAGAATGCTCCGTCGCAACCAAATAACTGCCGGGCACACCAAGCAGGATCAGCACCGTCGGTTTTTCTTTACCTTCTGTATTCCGAGTGATGGCAGCCAGCATTTCCTTCTGTTCATTTACGATTGCAGCAGCCTGTGTTTCTCGCCCATACCGTTCTCCGAGCGTTGTAATTTCAGCTTGCATGCTGGAGATACTCGTTAAATTCAGGAAATCAGCCTTTAGCCCTGCACTCTCAAATACAGGCTCCAGCTCATATTGCAGCGTTGAGACAGACAGCACCTCCGTCGGCTTCAAGGATTTAACCATTTCTATATCAGGACTCATTGGATTCCCAACTTTAGTAACGGTGCTGTAACGCTCAGGCAGCGTTTTTACGCTTTTTGGTATTCCAACTAAATCAAGCTCAAGCGCGTCCATAATTTGTGTAATAGCTACGGTCGTTGACACGATGCGCTGGCTAGACTCCTCGGATACAGTGCCCGAAGCCGCTACTTTTGCCGAAGAGTTTGCAGATGACGCAGCAGTTGGCGCATCTGCCGAGCCGCTTCCCGCTCCAAGCGATCCGCAGCCTGCCATCATCGAAGCAAGAAACAGCAGGGATAACCCCTTTATAAATCGATAGAGCATTTCCTTCTTACCTCCTTAAAAACAGCACAGAGGACACCCGTTAATCAGGGTCCTCCTATGCCAACTGTTTAAATCACCCGCTTCAAGCTCTGCAACAGCTGGAGCCTTCCTTGCTGCCTCTTATGCCGTTTTAGCTTTTTCTTGCTCCGCTGCTTTCGCTTCTAAATAATCGACAGCACGCAAAACGAGAGTAATCGCCTCAGCTCTTGTTGCGGACTTCGTTCCGCCGAACTGATTTTGATCCAGTCCCTTAATTAATCCGTACTTCACGGCCGTAGCAATGTATGCTTTGGCGTAGGAAGGAATTTCCGCTGCATCTGCAAAATTAAGCGAATCCGCTGCTTCCAGCGGCAAATGAAGTGCTCTTACGATCATGACTGCAATTTCCGTACGGTTTACGTTTTGCGTTGGACGGAATGTCTGATCCTCATAGCCATTAATAATGCCTGCTGCTACCGCTTGCTCGATAAAGGACTGTGCCCAAGTAGGAATGTTTTTCATATCTGCAAAAGCAGTTGAAGCGTTCTTGCTTTCCAGCTTCAGAGCTCTGCCGAGAATAACCGTCCACTCCGCGCGATTGACCGTTGCATTCGGTTTAAAGCTTCCATCCGGATAACCCTGAACGATGTTTAGCTTCAATGCGCGATTAATGGCTTCTTTCGCCCAGTTGTTTGCTAAATCTTTAAATGCAGCCGTTGCATCTTTGCCAGCCAGCTTATCTTTTTCCTCTTGTTCCTTTTTCTTTTTCTCAATTTCTTCTGGCGTCTCTCTTGGAACGACAGAGCCAAATGAATCAGAGTCCCAGCTTGCTACTGGCGTTATTGCGCCAAGCTGAATTTGAATGCTGTATTCATGATGGTACTTCACTTCAGGCCAATCAATTTTCACCCAGCCATCCAGCTTAGCCGGTAGATCGGCTACTGTAAATTGTACTCGTCTTGTGTTAGCGGAAGCATCGGATTCGATCGTTGCTGGCGTAGAACCGCCAATCGTAAATCCGGTAATTTCCTTGCTTTGCTTTAGATTCACTTGTACAAGCTTCACACCATTTTGCACGAGCAAACGAGCAGGATGAGCTACATATTCATCCATGACTGACGTTTGTGTTGTACCTTGTTTTAAAAACTGAATATCAATCAAATACTTGCCGTCCGCAAGTGCTCCCGGTTCTGTTGGTTTGACCGGATCAACAACGACAATTTTTGTCGCTAGGAAAGCACGAAGCGCTTGATCCAGCGTGCCTTCTGCATCAATGAGCTGCTGCTTTGTAGACAATATGCTGTTTGCGACAGCGTTCGCTGCTGTAATTGCACTTAGCAGTGTATCTTTCGCTGATTGCGGATATTGCTCGGCACCTGTACCTGCAGCTGCTCCATCATGAGCCGCCTTTGCTGCCGCAATAGCTGCCTTCAATACTGCAGGATCGCCATTGTCAAACAACAGACGAATGTTATGAGTCGCATCATAAGGTTTGCCTGTACGTGGATCAATTACGTTTGGCATAATGATTCTTACTTGCCCTGGCACAATTGCCGTTAAATCATTCACTTTAAATTTGATAACCCTCGTATTTTCCGTCTTGTTTTCACTGACAACGGTCACATCTGTAAGTATGCTGTTTTGAGCAACTTTAAACTCTGTAACGATGCTGCTGTCCTTTATTGCAAAAGATACATAAGTCTCACCGTTATTGGACGTAACAGATGCTGGCTTGAGGAAGTAACTGTCCATGCTCGATAACGCTGCATTTGTAGCATGCAGGGCCGCGAAAGAAATATTGCGAATCTGGCTTCCATTAAAAACCTGAACAGATTTCTCTAAAATCTTTGCCGCATTTGCAATTTCTGGACGTGTAGAATTGAGTTTCTTTCCTGTTTGTTCAGCTAATTGAATAGCAGAAAGCAATGATTCTTTTGCTGCCGCCTCATATTGCCCTGTAGCCGTTCCAACAACTGCGGAATCATGCAGTTGACGCGCTGCAGTGATCGAAACGTTTAAGGCATTAAGATAATTGGCATTATAGCTGAAAAGTACTGTTCGCTTCTCTGTACCAATTGTGTACTCTAGTTTTGATAAGCCTTGATAAATAGAATCGTCTGCCTTCTGATGTCTTGCCGCAAACTGATAGGCCTGTATCAGTCCTTCATAGCCCTTTTGGATGAGCGTTTTATAACCTGTCAGCGTACTAGAGGAAATCTCGCCGGTTGCGCTTTGCCCATATAACGTTAATTCAGGTGCGATTTCCATCGGCTCTGCAAAAACAACGTGAGCATACGCTTGAAAATAAGGCGCTGCCGATTGAGTAAACATACTTACTTCTGTTTTGAAATCTTTATTGTGTTCGGATATTTCTCCTGTTACAGGGTCCAGCACAAGCAGCGGTAATATCTCCTTCTTGTACTGCTGGTTTTTCAAATCCTCCACATTGGCAGTCAACACATTTAAAGCATTATTTACGGCTGTTTGAGATGCTTGCGGATCAGCAGCAACAGTCTGAGCGTCCGCAATCCATTGCCCAAGCCTTACGCTCGCTCCAACCGAATACTCACCATCTGTTAATACAGCATGAGCGGCTGAAGCTCCATTTGCTGTCCCTATATTTTTCACCGTTGTCGCAAAAACAGTAATTTCTTCTAAGGCACGTACCAAATTCACTTTATTTACAGTAATACGCGCTGCCTCGTGCTTCTTTTTGCCCTCTTGCAGAACAAGGTAAGCAGCCTTGATCAGCTCTTGATTGGAACCGCCAGCGCTGTCGGCAATGCTTCTTGCCTGAGTGATCGTATTTTGAAAAGTTGCTTTGGAGCCTAGCAAATAGAAGCCATCGCCAGTTCCCTCCGTTGTTGTACTTAGGAGCTCATTCGAAACTGTAAATAAAGCTTCGAGCTGCTCCAAAGTTACAGCGCCAGTCTCACCGCCACCATTGCCTCCTCCATCAACAGGCAGACCTGTGATATCTAATTGAAGCTGAACATTATACCAATTATCATAATTTACTGAAGGAATAACGATATGAATCAAAATTTCTTGTTTCTCTTGCAAGTTCTCAATATCATAGCTAACAACGACGTGATCCGGATCTAATCCGTCCCCTGCTGGCTGAGCAGCAACGACTTGATACCCTTCTATGCCGTTGATTGTGTTCCCATTGATTACTGCTTTATCTTTTCCTGCTAATTTAGCCGAAAAATGTTGAAAGGAAGTATACTGCGTAACCTCATGCTGAAACTTTGCACTGCCATTAGAAATAATCAGCTTGCCTGTGCTCGGATTAAGATAATCGTTAATAATCGATCGTTCATTGCTTCCATCCTTCACATAAAGAAAAGGAACACTATACTCCCCATTTGGCGTTACACCCGCCGCTGCACTCACAGGAAAGGCCGACAGCAACAATACGAGCGCCATGAGTAGCGCCGTCAATCGGCGAAATTTCATTTGCATTTCAAAAAACACTCCTTCGTCATTTAACTGCTTTCGCTTATGTACCCTAGCATTTTGAACAGGAGAGCGAAACATGCCGCAGCATTGCTCTCCTGTTATTTTTAAAGCGCTATTCTAACCGTAGAGCTCGCTGATGCTTAAACGCTCCAATTGAATTGGATTGTGTGAACCGTATTGTAGCCTTCAAATCCTGGTGATGGCGGAACGACAACGTGGATTTTGGCAACTTGATTCGGTGTGAAATCAGCCACTTCAAATGTAAATTCAACGTTGCCGCCTGTATAATTAGCAGCTGCATAGCTGTATGTTCCAGTAGCAGGATCTTGCACTTGCAAGTATTGAATGAAGCTTGAACCAGAGAATGTAACCGTTGTCGTTGTGCCATTGCTAGCTACAACTGCATCGCCTACTTTATAGGCATCAGCATAAGAATTGGCTGTATCTCCCGCGTTGCGAACGACATAGCTTACACCAGTACTCGCGAAAGCAGATGGAACAACTAGAGCCAGAGCCATTACGAGCATTAACATAACGAAACTTGTTTTTTTCATCGATTTTACCATTTAGAACACTCCTTATTTTTTAGCGAATTTGGTTTTGCGCAAAAGAATATAGGCTACTCCGACAACAATAATGATTAGGGAAATAACAAGCGGTGACAACACGCGCTTAGAAGAAGCCGAATCTGACAACTGCTGCGCAGCTTCACCTGTAGCAGGTGTATCCATATCAGCTCCCGCAAGCTGAACATCGGCCTTCGGTTCTTCATGAACAGCTGTCTCAGCAGAGTCGTCAACTTTGGTATCCTCTGAAGACAATGGCTCTTGTGTAGATGGGGTTAAAGTCTCCTTAGGCGATGATTGCCCTTCAGCTTCAGCCGCTATCGGACTAACGGTTGGAGCAGGCGAAGCTTCGACCTGTATCTCTTTCTTAGAATCTTCTTTTTTAGAATCGACCGTTTCAGAGCTCGGCTTATCTACCTCAACCTTTGGTTTTTCTGTCACCTTATTTGTGATTTGAAGAGCTGTTTTACCTGTCTTTGCTTCGGTCTCTTTTTTTGGTTCTATTGTGGTTGCTGCTGGTTTCTTTTCTTCTTTGACAGGGGCATCGGCTTTGCTGATCTGCTTCAGACTGCTAGAATCGAAAACTAGTCGAATCGTGTAGCTGTGATCATAATCAATATCCTCTACCGTTACGTGGATCTTGGACTCTAACGGCGTTGTAAGATCAGCAATTCCGAACTTAACAATTCTCGTATTGTCAGCTTCGTTGCTAGATACAATTGCCGTATCTATGTACCCGCCGTCACTCGGAACTTTATATTCCGTTACCCATGAGCTATGGTTTATTTGCAGTTGTACCTGCAAAGCTCCTTTGGTCACAATCAGCTTGGCTGGTTTTTCCCAATAGTCATTTGCCATCGATACCGATTCATCTTCGGCTTTCTTGACAACATAGTCTATCGAGTACGTACCATCAGCCAGTTCAGCTGCATGTGCTTCAGGTGCAAACGGAACAACGAGTAAAGTAATCATGATGAAGAAAGCCAGCACTCCAAACTTGCGAATAATTCTCTTCTCCTCCTTTACTCCTGACATCCAAGCTCGCAGCAGATTATCCGAATGGCTCTCTCTCAAATCATGAATATGATAATCATTATCAATTAAAATTTATTTTGATTATGATAATCATTATCATTCGACAATTAAAAAAAAGCAATCTGCTGCAGAATGCATCCCCATTTCACGAAACGCCATTCTCAGGAATGAAACTATCATGCATGCCCACAATTTGTCAACACAAAAAAAGAAAATTAGCTATTTTCTAAATAATTCCTTTTTAGGTATTGACGTCCTCTGTTTTTAAGCATTATACTCTCGAAGAGATCATTGAGACTGATTATCAATACCATTTAGCTTGGAGGTACTGCAATTGTTATGAAAACTTGTCTCCCCCTATTTGCTGTGCTTCTGTTGCTCGTTTTTACAGGATGCAGTATCGGCAAAAGCAGCTCTTCAGAAATGAGCGATGGAAGTCTGATAGTAAAAGACTTTGCTGGACGCCAAATTGCTTTTAAGGAACCTCCCGCCAAAATTGTTGCTCTGGGCAGCGGCGAAGCTGATATTGTGGCAGCTTTAGGAGGAAATCTAGTCGGCCGACCTACAACATCCGCTCAGCCCGTTAATCGGGCAGTCCTCGAAGCTGAACAAATCGGAAATGCTCACGAGGTTGATTTGGAAAAAATAGCATTGCTTCGCCCTGATGTCGTGCTTGGCAATTATCCATTGAATGAGAAAGATATTCCCGTTCTTCAAGGAATCGGTGTACAGCTCCTGTTGACGGGTGCCAACTCCATCGAAGACATTAAACGCCAGATTGAGCTGATAGGCCAACTTCTTCGCAAAGAAGAGCAGGCAAAAGCAATTATCGCCAACATTGTTGATAAGATTGCTGTTTATAAACATACCGATGTAACCAACAAGCCGCGAGTGCTGCTTGTATATGGAGCACCAGGTACATTCATGGCAGCACTCCCTAATTCCTTGAGCGGCAACATACTCGAAACCGCTGGCGGAGTAAATATCGCTTCGGATTATCCGAGGCTGCAAAGCTTCCCGCAATACGCGCAGCTAAACGCAGAACGTGTTGTTGAAGCAGACCCCGACATCATTTTTTTCATGACGCATGGCAATCCGGAGGAAATCAAGAACAGCTTCATTCGTGAAATGGAGACTAATTCTGCATGGAGCAGCATATCCGCCGTCAAGCAGCAGCGTATTGAAGTGCTGCCGCAGGACCTGTTCGGTACTAACCCTGGAACTCGTGTGATCGAAGCACTTGAGCTTATGGACCGCTTGCTGAAAGAAGTGCCTAACTGAAAGGATGCTAAATAAGGATTATGAATAAAGAAACACGTACAAAAAGACGTAAGCTGGCCTTCATCATCTCACCTATATTTCTGCTTTTAAGCGTTCTTATCGGGTTAATATCTGGGTCAATCACGATTCCACTGCACGAGATATGGAGCATTCTTATCACAGGCGATTCATCAGCTCACTACGTAATATTACTTGATCTTAGGCTCCCTAGAGTATTAATTGGTTTGTTGACAGGCGCATGCCTTGCTGCATCCGGAGCAATTCTGCAAAGTGTCATGCGCAATCCGCTTGCTGATCCCGGCATTATTGGCGTATCGGCAGGTGGCGGTCTCGCTGCTGTCATTACGATGGTGATGCTGCCGCAATTCAGCTTTTTATTGCCAGCTGCTGCTTTTGTTGGCGCCCTCTCTGCAAGTCTAATTATTTATTTTCTTTCTTGGGATAAAGGTGCTTCACCTATTAAGATTGTATTAGCCGGTGTTGCAGTAAACGCGCTCGTGGGGGCCGTTATGAATGGCGTGATGGTCGTTTACAGCGACCGGGTTCAAGCTGTGCTTCCATGGCTTTCCGGCGGATTAAATGGACGAAGCTGGCATCATTTCAGCTTTATGCTGCCTTACGCGCTCGTTGGCCTCCTTCTTACGATACCAGCGGTCAAATCAGCTAATCTGCTGCTGCTCAGCGACGATTCTGCTCGCTTGCTGGGACAAAAAGTGGAGTTGCRGCGGCTTCTGCTTATTCTCTTATCTGCTCTGCTTGCAGGAATTGCAGTAAGCGCTGCAGGACTTGTCGGCTTCGTTGGGCTGGTTGTGCCCCATATGGTCCGCCTTCTCATTGGAGACGATTACCGTTATTTGCTGCCAGTATCCATAATAACCGGTGCTGCTCTGGTCGTCATTGCCGATGCCGCGGCTCGTTCCTTATTCGACCCTGTTGAGCTGCCGGTTGGCATCTTATTAGCTTGCATCGGCGCACCGTTCTTTTTGTATTTGCTGAGGAGGAGTAACTGGCGATGAAGGCGATTCAAACCCATTCGTTAACGCTGGAAGCAGGCATGTTCAAGCTGTCCGATGTTAATATGGAAATCCCTAAAGGTAAAATAACTGCGATAGTCGGGCCAAATGGCTCAGGAAAATCAACGATGCTTAGATTAATCTCGGGTCTGCTGACTCCAGATAGCGGCAGCATTCTCATTAATGAGAAGAGTACGAGCGATTATAAAAGACCCGAATATGCCAAAAGTCTTTCCATGCTGACGCAAGCCAAAGATATGCTTCCTTCGCTGACCGTTCGCGAGCTGGTCGCTTATGGGCGTGCTCCTTACCAAAAAAGCTTCCGTCAGCGGCTAACTACGGAGGATGAACGTATCATTGATTGGGCATTGCGGGCAATGCGCATTCGGCGGCACGAAGACCGAATGTTTCATACCCTCTCCGGAGGCGAGCAGCAAAAGGCGCGAATCGCCATGGCATTAGCGCAGCAGACCGAAATTCTTTTGTTAGATGAGCCTACTACCTATCTGGACATGTGTCATCAGCTCGAGGTGCTGGAGACACTCGCCAAAATAAATCGGGAACATGGAACGACGATCGTTATGGTTCTGCACGATCTGCAGCAGGCAGCCGCTTATTGCCATTATATGATTGCAATGAAAGAAGGAGAGCTTGCTGACGCTGGAGAACCACGAACCATCATTACGCCTCGTTTCATGCGCTCCGTATTTGATTTGGATGCGAGAATCAGCTTTGCTGAACGTTATCCCATTATCATTCCTATACCCAAAACCGAGGAGGAGGAAGAAACGATGATCATTGTGACGAATGTATCGCAAATTACGAAGGGCGAAGGAGAAAAGCTTGTTGAACGTTTTGATCGGGTAGGCAAAGTCGAGGAAATGGAAGGATTTCTTGGACTTGAGGTGCTTCTCACGCAAAACCTAAAGGACTACGACGAGGTTTCCATCGTTACAAGGTGGCAATCCAGAGATGATTTTAACAACTGGACAAAAAGCGAGGCGTTTCGTGAATCTCATTCCCATCGTAAAACGCCGGAATACATTCTATCTAACAAAATTATGTTTCAGGAAGTCAAAGTCAAGCGCACTCCGCTCCCTGCCGCGGAACGCAGCGATGAGCGGCTTGCCCAATAAGTTTCCTTCTTAACAAACAAACAAGACAGCTATTCCTCCTCTAAACGAGGCGGCTGCTGTCTTGCTTTTGTCTGTTCATTTTTTACGAGCTTTTCCGGCTGCTAAGTGAATGCTAGACCTTTTACAAGGATACTAGCGTCCCGCCTTCATTGGCAGAGCGCAGCTCTGCTTCAATGATTTCAAGCGTGCCTACCGCGCTCTCAGGTGCACAGATCGAAACTGGCTGCCCAGCATGAATAGATTCAATAAAATATTTGATTTCACGATAATAACCCATATCCTCAGACAATTCAGCGATAAAGCCTGGCGCATCATTTGGATTAACTTTCACTTGCCCATTTTCAAAAACGAGATTTCCGCCTTCAAAATTAACGCGATACGTCATGGCGAAGCCAAAGTCGCCTTCCAGCGTCCAATCTGCCTGAGCATTCAGCACCTTGCCGTCTGGATAAATATAATGAGTAGACACGACATCATAGCCGCTGCCTGGAATGACATTGCGTGCAATCGTTGATACCTTCTCAGGCTTGCCGAATAACCAGTGAACCATGTCTGCATCATGAATGTGCATGTCCAGTAAACAGCCTCCGCTTTTGCTGCCATCCAGAAACCAACCCTTTGGCGCGGCAGAGCCTCTGAAGAAATAACCGCCCGTAACAGCTCCATAACGGCCATCCTCTACGCAAGCCTTCAAGTATTCATAAGCTGGCCAGAAGCGCAGGCATTGGCCGATCATCAACGTTTTTCCTGTGCGCTCTGCTGCATGTGCCATGCGCCAGCCCTCCTCTGAACTTCCTGCCACAGGTTTCTCGCATAATACATGCAACCCTCTCTCAAGCATTGAGCAGGTTAAATCAGCATGCAGATTAGTAGGCAGCGTAATATCGACGATATCTAGTTCCTCGTTCTCTAGCATTGCAGCAATATTATCGTACAAACGGTAAGGCGCAAGATCATAGACGTCCTGCTCTGTCGCGATGTTTCCTGACGCTTTTCCTTCCTTCAACTCCTCGATCAGCAAATCGCAAATCGCTACGAGCTGAACAGGAGCTCCTTCCTTAGCAAGACGGACATAATTGTCAAAGTGCATCCGACCCATAAATCCAAAACCGATTAAACCAACCTTTAACATATTAAAAACCTCCTAATAGTTTTTGAGTAGATGAGTTCTAACGTCCTAATATGGCATCCATCGCTTTTGAAGTGTTAAAAATGATTTGTTCGGAATGATGATTGTATGGCGGAATCATTTCTCCAGTTACATAATTGTCATAGCCAATTGCATGAAGCGCCTGCATGACAGCTGGGTAATCAACATCACCTGCTAATAGATCAACAAAGCCATGCAATCCGCCTGCTTGACGGCGGTAATCCTTGAAGTGTACCTTCTTGATGCGATGACCCAAAATACGAATCCATTGCTCAGGATAACCATTATGAAGCGCATTGCCGACGTCGAAATACGAGCCTACAAAACTCGAGTTATGCGCATCAATGAAGGAACGCATCTCAAGCGGCGATAACAAGAACTTGTTCCAAACATTCTCAATGCCAATCGAGACACCCGCGCTCTCAGCAAACGGAACAAGCTTCCCGATCGCTTCCAGCGCCCGGTCATATGCATATTCGTAGTCAGCAACTTCACTGCCCGGTATAAAGTCAACGCCTACAGCGCCTGGAATGACCAAAATGGTATCCACGCCGAGAGCCGCTGCAAGCTCCAGCTGTTTCTTGCACACATCGATTGCTTTCTCGCGTGTAGCCGCGTTTTCACTCGTCATTGGATAGGACCAGTACAAGCCTGTTGCTAAACCTGCAATTTCCAGTTCATTTTGCTGCAGTTCGTTTTTGATTTCTTGAATCTCTTTGTCGGATGCTTCTAGGCTTAGCTCGCCCGTCTCGTTCAATGACAGCTCGATTCCGTCAAAACCTGCTTTTTTTGCTGTACGAATGTTTTCTGCAATGGAAGAATCACCTTTGAAAGACCAAATATTAATCCCTTTTTTCATGTTAAACCCTCCTACATTTATGTTTTAAATAAATAACAGCCTGCCAAATTTACGGGGAAGATGAAAGTTTATCGCTTTGGTAGCCTGCCAAGCCTGGAATTCACGGTTGCCGTGTTTATCCTCATCAATTCGGTAAAAATTCACTCTCCAGCTTAATCCTTGCTCGAGAGGCTTCTTGAAATTCTCAACCGGAATATGCACAAAATAAATCCGTTCAGCATCGCCACTCGTTTCAACAGTCGTCTGAATACCCTCAAACCTCCATGCTAAGTCCGTCGAAGTGATCTCGGCTTCACCATCATTCGTAATCAGAGCATCAAAAACAACATTGTTCGGACTAACTTCTAGCTCTAGATAACGATGCCCAGTCCCATCCTCATCGATAAACAGCTCAACGACATCCTGCTCATAAAGCGGCTCATCGCGTTTGGTAAAATTAGATACAACATGTGAATCCTTGCATAAATAGCGAATATGCAAATAGTTCTGGCTCCAGCATGCTCTTACTTCCGTACGCTCCTTAGGCTGCATGGCAGTGACCGTATCAACCAATTCAATCGCATCGAAGCTATCCCAATGGATAGCGCCAAAACCGGCGTCTTCAATGCTGATCGGCACTTGCCTGCAAAGATAGGTTTTACTCTCTTGAAACGCAGGAACCTCCATTTGTTCAAACTCCTTTTTAGATAATTACGTTATATTGAATTTGCTGCAACTACATGTGATAATACGTTTATAATAAACGATTATTCTTAAAATTTATTTAGCTAGAATAGCGATTTTTTGGACAATTCCGTTCTCTTTTTTATTTTCTTAATGAAAGGAGCCTACCGCTTGGAAAAGTCTGAATCTCCCTTTCCACGCATTCGTTCAACTCCATTTCGCGAGTGGTCGCCCAGCGTCCACTACGCGCAGTTCCAGCGCTTGCCAACGGGTGCTCTGCCAAGACGTAGATTGTATGATTACGAGCTCCTGTACGTGTGCCATGGAGAAGCAGCGACGACCATGCATGGGCAGCGCTATAAGATTGAAGCTGGTCAGCTTATCTTTTTGCCCTCTGGCGTCTATCACCAAAATGAAGTCGTTTCCAGCCCAAACGCTCGATTTCTCGGCATTCATTTTGATTTTTTTGACGAGCTCGATATTCAGACAGAGGCTGACATGGTTGTGAACGAAGCTGCTGTTTTGCCGCATAAATTCATTTATGAGCCTTATGTGGAAGGGTTGGCTCCCTTATCCGACCATCCAGTCTACACGCCGCCTCTCGTATGTATACAATTAATGGAGCAGCTTGTTCATGAATTCACTATGCGTCCTATTGGGTATGAGTTGGTTTGCAAAGGTCTAATGCTACATATATTGGCCCATTTGCTGCGTTTGCCCTCATCTCGATCCGCTGGACAATCCTCACTTCATGGAGGCAGGATTGCCGAGTTAATGGAGGAAATAGAGGCATCACCTGCTGCCAATTGGACAAACAGAACGATCGCAGCAAAGCTGAATTTGAGCATCGACCATACCGCGAAGCTGTTTAAGCAAATCGCCGGCATGCCTCCGAGCGAATATGTTCAATCGATACGTCACCGTGAAGCTAGAAGGCTTCTTCGGGAATCCGAGCTTTCAATCGAAAACGTCGGAAGCATCGTCGGCTATTCCGATATCCACTACTTCAGCCGGATATTCCGCCGTCATGAAGGAATATCTCCGCGTGAATATCGGAAATTGTCCAAAATATTATAAAAAAAGAGCTCTGTATAATGAAAGCCGAATACCTACAGTGGTGTTCGGCTTTTAACTTTTCTTCATGTTTGGACAAACTAAAAAACACTTCTTTGCTTTGTCCATTGAGTACAGCTCGTATATCAATTACGATAATGCATATCGATAATGATTATCATTATCTTATAACATCTATTGGGGGAGAATTAAAATGTATCAAGGAACAAAATCAGCCGCACTTTTGGCTACATTCGCACTAATGGGAACCCTATTGCTAGCCTGTGGCAGCAATTCAGCAAATTCGGGCAATACAGAGAGTCCAGCTGCTGAAGCAACAAAAGCACCTGAAGCAACGGAACAAACAGCCGATACCACCCGCTCCTTCACCGACTGGTCGAAGCATGAGGTAGAAGTGCCTGTTACTCCGCAGCGTGTTATCTTTCACGGTGAAACTACCGGTGATTTGCTTGCGCTAGGCGTTAAGCCGATCGGCGTCATACAGGATATGATTAAAGGGACGGTATTTGAGCAGCAGCTCACTGGTGTCGAGGACGTAGGTTTTCCGCTCAGCGTCGAGAAATCTTTAACACTGCAGCCTGATCTTATTATTTTCTCGAATTCGGACGAACAGCAGTATGAGGTTATTTCAAAGGTTGCTCCAACGGTAACGTTCAACTCCTTCGCCACGCTGGAGTACAGGATGCGTACGCTAGGGGATTTGTTAAATAAGAAGCAAGAAGCTGAGGATTGGCTTGCAGAGCACGCGGTCAAAACAGTAGATATGTGGAAACAAATTCACGATAGCGGTATTAAAGAAAGTGAAACGGCAGCCGTATTTACAATGTATCCTGGCAACCGCCTGTTTATTATGGCTGGCACTGGGCTACCGCAATTTTTATATGAGAAAGGCGGCTTAAAGCCAACGCCTATCATCCAAGATCTCATTGATAAGGAACAAGGTTTTGCAGAAATATCTTCTGAACTTCTGCCAGAATATGCGGCTGACCGCATCTTCATTCTGAATCCAGTTGCTCCTGAGGCGCAGCAATCCACGAACGAGCTTATGAAAAGCGATTTATGGCTCAAGCTCCCTGCCGTGAAAAATGGACAAGTGTACAATTTTGATTTGCTCAAAGCTTCAAGCGACGCGCTTTCTAGAGAATGGTTGTTAGAAGAGCTGCCAAAAGCACTTATTAAAAAATAAATGCTGCTTAACGTCTGTTGAAATAGAAGAAGCTCTTCAACTACGGTTGATAAGCTTCTTCTATTTGTTTATAATGAAATTAATTGATAACGATTCTCAATACTGAAATGAGGCTACAGCCATGTCTAACTTAACGCATCAGACTTTACCTCTGCGCTCCTTAAGCTTCCATTTTGTAGATATGAAGCTGTACAGCCATACAGAGGGTGAAGTATTAGCGGAGAAAGTGACTTCCTGCTATACGATGCTTATATCGAGGAGCGGCAGAGGCAGACTGTTTATGGGTAATGAAAGTTCCCTTTTCTCGTCATACAGTTCTTTCCTTTTATCCCCGAACACCGCATATCAATTTGAAAATATAGGCGACGGCAAATTGGAATATTACCTCATCTCTTTCCAGATCCTTCATTTGCTGAACCAAGGTCCAGTGTTTTATACAGAGCAGCTATTTCCGAACCGTCAAGAGCTGCGCGTTTATCCGCTCGTACAATGGATGGATTTGCTGAGCCAGCTTTATACCGGAATTACGGACTGCGATAACATTGAAGCGCATCGTCAGCAAACGCATTTTCAGAAGCTTATCGGATTTGTTCTTGAACATAACCTGCAATTCGACTCGATGAGCAGCTCCACGCAAACCGTTGAACAAACCATTCAATATATGCAAAATCATTTTCAGAACCGAATAACGGTCAAGCAGCTCGTCGATATGGCCAACGTACCTGCTTGGCAGTTCACTTCAATATTCAAGGAGCTGACTGGCAAGAAACCGCTTGATTATTTGAATGAGCTTCGTATCAGTCGGTCCAAGGATTGGCTAATCCATACCGACAATACTTTGCGCGATATCGCAGATCGTGTCGGCTTTACCGATGAGTATTATTTTAGCCGCCGCTTCCGTCTTATAACCGGCTTTTCTCCAAGGCAATATGCCCTATCAATGCGCCAAAATATACTCGTTAAGGATTGGGACGGTCACGAGGTCAGCATTCCCGCTCAGCCCAATCGCATTTTTTATTGTGGTGAAAGTATCGGAGATATGAATACGCTTGGCATTCAGCTTGTAGGAAGCCATATGATCAGCAAAGGCGAGCCTTTTCGTTCGGAACAGGCTTCTGCTCTAGCGCCTGACTTAATAATTTTCGACCATTCTAATGAAAGCTTGTACGCACAAATGTCAGAGCTTGCCCCTACGCTTACCTATAATTCACGCGGGTCACTCGATGAGAGACTGCTCATGCTTGGAGAGTGGCTGGGCAAAAAAAAAGAAGCCCAGCAATGGCTTCTTCATTATAATAGCAGTACGTTATTGATGTGGCAGCAGCTTCAGGCGCGCATTCGGCCTAACGAAACAGCTTCTGTCTTTATCTATCATCGGGGAGAACGTTTATTTGTCATGGGCAATATCGGTTTATCCTCTATACTGTACCATCCAGACGGTTTCCGGCCTACAGGGAAAGTTCAAGACATTCTGAATTCTGGAAGACCTTATAAGGAAATTACAGAAAAAACCATCCAACAATACGCAGGCGACCGCGTATTCATGATGCTTCCCGAAAATGAGGAGTCCAAGGCAGCCATGGAGAAATTAGTGAACAGCCCGATCTGGAGAAACCTTCCTGCTGTCAAAAATGGCTTCAGTTACGTGCTCGACGAACGCGACTGGAATCAGGAGGATGCTTCAGCAAGGGATAAGCTGCTATTGCTTCTCCCCGAGCTGCTAAACCAAACTTCATAAATCCCTTTATGCGCCGAATTGAGCTTGGTGAAGCCTGCTGTAAGCACCACGCGCGTCGAGCAATTCATCATGATTGCCTTGCTCGGCAATCCCTTGCTCAGCTACAACTACGATGCGGTCAGCATTCTTGATCGTAGCAAGACGATGAGCGATAACAAGCGTCGTTCTGCCGCGGGACAGCTCAGCAAGCGCTAGCTGAATCGCCGCTTCCGTCTCGGTATCCAGCGCGGATGTCGCCTCATCCAAAATAAGGATCGGCGGGTTCTTCAGAAACATTCGTGCAATGGAGAGCCTCTGCTTCTGTCCTCCCGACAGCTTAACCCCTCTCTCGCCTATCATTGTATTCAATCCCTCAAGCTGCGACAAGATGAGCTCCTCCAGCTGCGCTTGACGAGCGGCTTGCATAATTTCTTCCTCCGACGCTCCGAGCTTGCCGTAAGCAATATTTTCTCGAATCGATCCATCAAAGAGGAACACATCCTGCTGCACAATCCCAATGTTGGAGCGCAGTGATTCAAGCGTCATATCCCGCAAATCAATGTTGTCGATCGTAATCGATCCTTCTTCGACATCGTAGAAACGCGGAAGCAAGCTGCATAACGTTGTTTTTCCCGCTCCCGATGGACCTACTAGAGCTACCGTCTCTCCTGCGCGGATCGATAGGCTGAGGCCTTGCAGCACCTTGTCCTTATTCTCATAACCAAACGTCACTTTGTTAAACCGAATATCACCTTTGAGATGGCTTACTACTTGTGCATTCGGCGCATCGGCAATATCAGGTTCCGTTTCGAGCAATTCCAAATAACGTTTGAATCCGGCTATTCCTTTTGGATACGTCTCAATGACAGAGTTGATCTGTTTAATCGGACCTAAAAAAACGTTCGAGAGCATAACAAATGCGATAAACTCGCCATAGCTCATATCGCCTTGAATAACGAACCAAGTTCCGCATACAAGTACAAACAAAGAAATGAGCTTCATTAGAATAAAGCTGATTGACGAGTTCCATGCCATCACGCGATATGCAATGAGCTTTGTCAAACGGAAACGACCGTTATTTTCAGCAAAACGCGCCATTTCATGCTTTTCGTTCGCAAACGCTTGAACGACACGAATGCCGCTCACGTTATTTTCAACGCGTGCATTGTAGTCAGCGATATCAGAAAACATCCGATTAAAGGCTGCTGACATTTTACGGCTGAAGTACAGCGACAAATAAATCATAAGCGGTATAATAATAAAGGTCATTAACGCAAGCTGATAGTTAATGCTCAGCATAATACCGAACGCACCAGTCAGCGTCATTAAAGCAATAAACAAATCCTCCGGCCCATGATGGGCGATCTCTCCAATATCCATCAAGTCATTTGTCATCCGGGATACCAGATGTCCTGTCTTGTTATTGTCGAAGAAACGGAAGCTCAGCTTCTGTACACGATCAAACAGCTGCTTGCGCATATCGGACTCGATGTTGATTCCGAGCTTATGTCCCCAATAGGTAACGACATAATGCAGTGCAGAGCTGAACACATAAATGACTAATAGTCCGATACAAGCATACAAAATCCATCTCCAGTTGCCGCTCGGCAATAGATCATCCACAACCCGGTTAACGGCAAGCGGAAAAGCAAGCTCAAGCAATGCAGCCAAAATGGCACATGAAAAATCTAAAATAAACAGCTTTTTGTAGGGCTTGTAATAAGCAAAAAAACGACGCAGCATATCCAGCTTCCTTCCTAATCTATTTTTATCAYACAATCAATGATAACCATTATCATTTGTGGCTAATCTATCGTAGAACAAATCGGTAAGGGGAGGCAATGGACAAATGTGATCATTTTTTTGTACAAAATGAAGCAGGCGTCATCCATGCGATGTCATTATTTTGTAGATGTCATGTCCTTTTCTCACCATTTCATGCCTAATACAGCTGTGCTAAAGTAGAATCACTACAATGAAAAGAGGGATATTGAAATGACAAGAACGATACGAATCGGAATAATAGGAAGCGGCGGTATTGCAAGAGCCCATGCTTCAGCTTATAAAAAAATGCCTCTTCACGTGGAAATCGTGGCGGTGGCAGACAGCATAGCAGGAAAAGCGCAAGCTTTTATCGATCAAGAGGAACTTGTAAACGCCGTTGCTTTTGACGATCATAAGAAACTATTAGAGCTTGACCTAGACGGCGTCAGCATATGCACACCAAACTTTGCGCATTCTGAAACTTCAATAAACGCTTTGAATGCAGGCAAGCACGTGCTCGTCGAGAAGCCGATGTCTGTCACACTCCAGCAGTCCATCGATATGGTCGAAGCCGCTGAACGCAGTGGAAAAATTTTGACGGTAGGCTTCCAGCCGAGATATGATCCCAATATGTCGTTGATTCAAGAAATTGTTCAATCGGGAAAACTTGGTAACGTTTACTTTGTTGAAACAGGCGGCGGCAGACGGCGCGGTATGCCTGGCGGCACTTTTATTTCCAAAGAGCTTGCAGGTGCTGGCGCAATGGCTGATATCGGCTGCTATTCGCTTGATATGGCGCTTAATGCGCTCGGCTATCCTAAGCCGCTTACTGTATCGGCTTATACATCAAATCATTTTGGAACAAACTCGAAATACCATCGTGAAGCGGCCAACTTTGAAGTTGAGGATTTTGGCGTGGCAATGATTCGTCTTGAGGGCGACATCGTTCTCAATTACAAAATCAGCTGGGCTATGCATATGGATTCATTAGGTGCAACGATGTTCCTTGGAACTGACGGCGGCCTTAAAGTCACACCAGCAGGCACAGGCCCTTGGAGCGGTGTTTGGGATGGCAGCGTAGGCAGCATGACGCTTTATCACGATGTCGTTGATCAGCATATCCATTCGACTATTCCTGTCATCCAACATGGACTAAACTTGTTTGATGAGAAAGTAAGAGACTTTGTTGCAGCAATCGCAGAAAATCGTCCAGCTCCTATTCCTGGAGCAGAAATTTTGTACAACCAAGCGATTATCGACGGTGTGCTCCGTTCCGCTGCAAGCAAGCGTGAAGTTACAATAGAGCTGCCTTAAGCTCATTACAAAAAATGGCGGTGCAAGATTACTCTTGCCCGCCATTTTTGTATTCTTTTCTAAGCTTTCGACCGCAAGCAGAAAATAACAAGCAATCATTTCGGCGGGTATCCTTCCATACATTAATCTATAACCTGTTAGAAGGAAAGGAGCCTGCAATGTACAGCAATCAAATTTACTATACCGCTATTCCCATTCCCTGCAAAAGCGTGTCCACGATTGAAGTTTTGGGCGAAGGGATCGTTACAGCTGCTCCAGATACAGCCTTGGTCATCCTTGGTGCTGTTACCGAAGGCAAGGAGCTGCAAGCGATACAAGCTGAAAATGCACAAGTTACAGCAGATATCATACAATCCCTTCTCGATCTAAGCATCCCGCGCGAACATATCCAAACGAATGATTATCGTATCGAAATGATGTATGATTTCCCGGACGGGAAGCAAGTCTTTCAAGGCTACAAAGTAACTCATCTCCTGCAAATCACCATCGATCAAATTGCACTTACTGGAACCGTAGTAGATACCGCCGTTTCTCACGGTGCCAATACAGTCACTTCCATTCAGTTCTCGGTTTCCGATAGAAAACCGTTGGAAAATGAGGCCTTGTCGCTTGCTGTCCAGAACGCCCGACTGAAGGCTGCTGCTATCGCAAATGCATTAGGAACGTCCATTTCTGGAGTTCCCAGCAAAGTTCAGGAAGTCTCAAATTCATCTGAACCCTTCCCTATCCAGAGAACCTTCCAATCCGATGTTATGGTCACACCAATCGAGCCTGGACAACTGAAGATTTTTGCGGCTGTTCGTGTATGGTTCGCGCAAATCACATAAAAAAAGAAGCCGCTCCATCCCGGAGCGGCTTCAACCCATTCTAATTATACAGATGAAATAATACCGCGGTTACTATTTTTTGCGAAGTTGATAATGGACTCATATTGCGTTTTAGCAATGCGACGGTCAGACATGGGAAGCTGAGGATTTTTGACTATCTCGGCTAGTTTCTTAAGCTCATGCATTTCCTCAGTTGTCACTTTGACCGTTATTTTCCCCACACGCTCCACCCTCCTTCGATATTTTTGTAAAAAATCGATTAGTCAAGCAAAAACGCCTTCGGCGTCCTTTAGACGCTGAAGTAGCTTTGACGGTGAAATATAAGATAAGTATGAGAAAATGATATACTTTCTTATATTTAAGCAAAAGGATTATCAGCTATGGTCATTATACGCAAAACTTAAGTAAACTTGCATGTTATTTCGGTGGCGTTTGCGGATTTGAATCATCTATTTCTTCAGGAAACAAATCAGCAAACTCTTTGTTCTGCTTGCTCTTCAGGTAAGATAAGCCTGCGTAGCCTGCCAGCAATGAACTGCTCACGACTGCAAAGTTGTCCGATGTATTGGCCATAGCCAGCGCTGTTTTTGCTAATATGCCGGTTCCGATTGCGATCAGCAAATCGCCGAGAAAGCCGAGATCAAAAAAAATCTTTTTTTTCGCATTGCTGTGATCTCTAAAGCCGATGACAAAAATAACAAAATAATAACAGCGCTGAATCCACTTTACTAACCAATTTGAAGAAAGGGATAATCCTTCTTCATCATATTCTATGACGAGTTTCGGCATTTCGATAATCCCATTTTTCACAAAATGTCCGATGAGGCCGCCTACTAAGCTCATGGAGATTGATAAGCCAAACACCTGAATAAAGGCTTGAAAGCTTGAAATAACCATCGCCGCATGACCACCTTTCAACAACACTCGTTTGGCAGCACTTTTTGGCACTACTCTCACTTTATGTTGCTGATGCATGGTTCACGACTATTATTTTTTGGTTCCATCCTCAAAAAGCTCTAACAGCATGTTTGGAATGGAGCCGCTTTGATTGTTCATGATCAGACGAAGCATCTCATCGCCCAGATCATCCTCACGCTCTTCTTTAATGGCTGCGATCTCATTATGCAGTCGCTCCATCTTCTGATCCAGCGCGGATGCAGAATCTGCTGCTTCTTTTAGTTCATTCAGTAAGCGAGGAGGTATCGCCTGTTTATATTTATAATAGATTTTGTGCTCCAGGCTCGCCCAGAAATCCATCGCTATCGTTCGAATCTGAACTTCTACACATACATTTTCCACTCGATCCGATATGAACACCGGCACTTCAATGAGCAAATGCAAGCTTTGGTAGCCGTTTGGCTTCGGATTTTTTATATAGTCTTTAACCTCCAATAAGGTCAAATCACTCTGATTGCTTAACATGTCGCTAATCCGGTAAATATCAGAAATAAAAGAGCAGGTTATTCGCAGGCCTGCTATATCTTTAATGTGATTCCGAATGCCGTTAAAAGAAAGCTCGCTTTGCTTCCGATATAGCTTTTCAACAATGCTCTTAGGCGACTTTAGGCGCGAGCTTGTATGCTCAATCGGATTGTATTCATGCAGTAAATGAAATTCTTCCTTTAATATTTCGACTTTTGTCTCAAGCTCTTGAATCGCAAATTTGTACATCATTAGAAACCGTGTGATTTGCTGCTTCATGTCTTTCATTTTTTGCATTTGATCCATAACCATACTTCCGTATTCCCCTTCCAATTCTTGCTGCTGAAATGTTTCGATTAGATCCCGCTAATCATCAAGCGATGTAAATATTCGTCTCAAATGCTCCAAATCCTCTTGCGAGATCCTCTCACTCATATATCGGATAATAGCATCATCATTTTCATTAAAAGCCTTCACAAATTGTTTGCCTTCATCTGTAATTTCCAAATAAACGACTCGTCTATCATTCTCGCTGCGATTTCTGCGAATAAGCCCTCTTTCCACGAGCTTGTCCCCGATGAGCGTAACCCCGCCCGCAGTAACCAAAAGCAATTCAGCTAGGTCCGTTGACTTCATGGGACTTTGTTTATCTAAATGTTGAAGCATTCTTGTTTGATTAATGGAGAAGCTGCAATCTATTCCTTTATACCATTCGGTTTTTAATTTTTTGTAAACAACCTTTAATTGCGGAAACAATTCTTTCCATTCCTCGTAGTTGTTCATGTTCCACCTCATTTCTGTTGTTTTGTTGACTTCCTGTCATCATAATAACTATAATTACGTAGGTAACCTAATTACTTTATAAAATAAGTTCACCGAGGTGAATCCAATGTCCGCAGATAAATATGAGAATGTAACAGACTTAATCGATGTTTTCCAAAAGTTCGCTAAAGCCGACTGGCGGAAAAAAACGATGTGGGGCGGTCTTAAAGCGAGCGAAGTTCGTATGCTCGTTTGTGTGAAAAAAAGCAATGATAAAAGTTCAACAGGGACGACGGTTACAGAAATCAGTAAATTGCTGCAAGTCACCTCTCCAACCGTTACACAGATGCTTAATAGCTTAATTGCATCTGGCCATGTGGTTCGTACATCCGATAACACTGATCGAAGAATTACCGAAATAACGTTAACGGACACTGGCGAAGAAATTGCCCAAAAAGCAATAGACCGTTTTATCTCCATGTTCAAAGGCATGATCGATCATTTAGGCAAGGAGCAAAGTGATCAGCTTGTCGTCATGTTAAACCAAGTATTCGACTATTTGGACTCAGCCAAAATGAATGAAGACTTTTAATAAACAAAGGGATTTCGCTTCCTGCAAGCTGCAGGAAGCGAAATCCCTCCTATAGGAGCCGCTCTTATTAATTATTAAGAGCAGGCTCTTTTTTCAACTTTTCAGATGGCTCTACGCTAACTGCTTCTTTCTTGTCAGAAGAGCGAAGCGGAATTTCTTTCAAGAAGAACACGAGTACAAATGCGACGATCAGCAAGGACATACCGAACAAGAATACAACCGTCAAGGAGTCACTCAGTACCGAGCGAACCATCTCGATGATGTGTGTAAACAAAGGCTGAATTTGTTCCGGCAGCGTCGCATGAAGCTCTTTAAGCTTCGGTTGATCAAGCAGCATTTGCGGGTTAAGGAAACTAGACAGTTTCTCAGCTGTAGCCGCATCTACTTGACTTAAATCAGGTCCTTGACCTGCTGCGACAGCATCCTTCAGCTTACTGGTCAAAGTGGAGTTCATAACCGTACCCATAACTGCAATACCAATCGTACCGCCCAGGTTACGGAACAACGTAGCTGTAGCTGTAGCCACACCAAGCTGTGAAGGCTCTACTGCATTTTGAACGGTTAGTGTAAATACTGGCATTGAAATACCAAGTCCAATACCAAATACGATCATCGCAGCAACCGCAACGCCAACGTTAGTCATGAATGCCATCATAAGCATTCCCGCGACCATGAATGGCATACCGATGAGGGCGAATCGTTTGTATTTCCCTGATTTGGAAATCCAACGACCAGACATTGCACTTAGGAAGATCATGGCGATCGACATCGGCATATTTACAAAACCCGAGTTCGTTGGTGAAATACCAAGCACACCCTGTACGAAGAATGGCAGGTACATCATTGCGCCCATCATGCCGGCATTCATAAGGAAACCGACGGAGTTGGAGATCGTTACAATGCTGTTTTTAAACATCGACAAAGGCAATACAGGGCTTTTGGCTTGACGTTCTACAAGAATCAATAGAACTAACAACACTGCTGCAGAGGCGAACATGCCAATAATTTGTGGCGAGCCCCAGTCATATTTTGTACCTGCCCATGAGAAGCCGAGCAGCAATGCAATAAGCATCAGTGAAAGCAATAATGAACCCCAATAGTCAATGGATTCCGTTGTTTTACGCGCTGTTTTTGGAAACATGGACCAAATCATCCCAAATGCAATAATGCCAAGCGGTAGAAAAATCCAGAAAATCCACTTCCAAGCGATATGATCGACCATAAAGCCGCCTAATGTTGGTCCAATTACACTTGAGAAGCCGAATATGGCCATCATTAATCCAGTCCATTTCGCCCTTTCCCTAGGTGCGAACAAATCACCAACCGCCGTCACGGTTGCTGACATAAGAATACCGCCGCCTATACCTTGAATACCACGATAAGTGATGAGCTGGAATACCGTAGTTGATGTACCGCATAAGAAGGCTCCGATTATAAATAACACGATACCGACTAACAAAAACGGCTTCCTTCCGTAAATATCCGAAAGCTTTCCTACAAGTACAGTAGCAATCGTTGATGTGAGCATATAGATGGTAATAACCCATGTGTAATACTCGATGCCACCCAAGATGGCAATAATGCGCGGCATAGCCGTGCTTACGATTGTCTGATTAATAGCTGCGAAAAACATAGCTGCCATCAGTGCAATCATGATTGTTAACTTTTTCTTCTGACTCAATTGCTCCATATGCTCTGCACTCCTAAACATTTTTATTTATTATGGCCTATTGGCCGCCAAACTACTTCGCGAAATAGTTAGGTTGCCTACCTATTAGACAATGATACAATAACTTTAGTACTAAAACAACTGCCAATTCATTGTCGTGCTGGATACACTAAAAAAAGATTAAATCGATTAAAGACGCAAAAAAAAACAGGTCAAGAAATGCTTGACCTGTTTTCCTGTCATCTATATTAATCGCCTAGCGGGAACCAGCCTGGCGTATGAACAATTGCTTGCCAGAGCGGGGTAGGAACGACCAAACGATCCTGATCATCCTTGCTGAGCGTTGTTTTTATTTCCGATTCGCGGCCTTCTTGCACTTTCTCGACCCAATCCGGTTCAACAATAATTTCACGGCCAATCGCAACAAGTGGAATGCCGATATCTATTGCCTTTACAGCATCTTCTGGGGTATGAATAGAGCCAACGCCAATAATCGGAATTAAATGACCTACACGATCTTGTAT
This sequence comes from Paenibacillus sp. MCAF9, assembly GCF_052114265.1. Classification (NCBI taxonomy): domain Bacteria; kingdom Bacillati; phylum Bacillota; class Bacilli; order Caryophanales; family Paenibacillaceae; genus Paenibacillus; species Paenibacillus sp. MCAF9. The sequence goes on along the minus strand of NZ_JBFREL010000005.1, from coordinate 402,294 downwards.
CCATTGCATACGCGTTTTCGTTTCTTCAGCACCTCGTTTAGGCAATGACCAGAAATCCATTAACGATACATGAAGATAATCGAGGTCTTTGTTGCTTAGCTCGTCTAGAAGCCTAAATGTATCCGACATGGTAATACCAGGCGTAGTCGCCTCCTCAGGGGAGAAGCGGTAACCGACTAGGAAAGGTTTTTCCGCATAGGCAGCAACAACTCGCTTCACTTCATTAACGACGGCTAATGGGAAGCGCAATCTGTTCTCAATATTGCCTCCCCAACGGTCCTCACGTACATTGGAATGCGGAGAGAAAAATTGTTGGACAAGATAACCGTTTGCGCCATGAATTTCAACACCATCGAACCCCGCCTCAATTGCTCTTCTAGTCGTTTCTCCAAAGTCGCGAATAATCGATTCAATTTCCTCATCTAATAATGCTCTAGGTGTAACCCCAGCGTTCTGCTCCGAAGCTACAGCGCTCGCACTTACCACATCACCATTTGGGACGAGGTTAATTGGGCATTCTCTACCGCCATGAAAAATTTGAAGCACTGCTTTAGCGCCCTTTTCTTTAATTGTTGCTGCCAAGCGCTGTAGACTCGGAATCATGTCATCGCTGTCGCTTGCAAATTCGCCGTGAAATCCTTTTCCGTTTGGTGAAACGTAAACACAAGCTGTAATAACTAGGCCCACACCACCCGATCTGCGGCTATAATAGCTCAGCTCCGTTTCCGATACCGTTCCATCTTCGTTTGATGAGAAATTCGTCATTGGCGCCATAACGATCCGGTTTTTTAATTCAATACCGTTTTTAAAGGTCATTTGTTCAAACAATGGCAAATAAGTTGATTTCATTTATTTCATCTCTCCCGTTATCCTCAGTTTATCTAACTAACTGTAACTTTTTTGCATACTGTAATATTATTTCATACAGTTAGAGATGTCAAGCAGCAATAAAAAAGCATCCCAAACCATTAGGCTCAGGCATGCTTTTTCTACTCTTCCCCATTAGTCTTGCTTATATAAATACTCGACTTCACTTCTATTGATGTATAAATTCCAAAATTGATCCGCAATTTCATCTGGATCATAGAAACTTCCTTTGGCAACAAAACCAGCAATTGTTACTGTGCCGACATAAATGCCATGCGGTTGTAGCTCTTGTGAAAGTGTGAAGGCCAGAGAGCGAATTCCCGCTTTACCAATCGACAATGACGACAATTCAGCAGCAGGTGCCAGCGCCAATCCGCCGCCAGTAAACAGTATTGCCCCTTTCTTATGCTCAATCATATTAGGAATGACTTGATTCGCGCTTGTTAACGCCCCAACAACATTTACTTTAAATTCCTCAAGCAGCTGCGTTTCGGTTAATTTTGTTGGTGTAGCCTTAGATATGACAGCCGCATTATAAACCAGAACATCAGGGGAACCATAAAGCTGCTTAATTTGTTCAAATGCAGAAGTTAATGATATTGAATCGGCTGCATCAGCCTTAATGCTGTAGGCTTCAATCTTGCTATCATTAAGCTCCTTCGTATAAGTTTCCAGAGCATCCTCGTTCCTTGCTGCAAGCACAACACGAAATCCTTCGTTACCGAATTTCCTTGCAACACCCGCACTTACACCCGGTCCAGCCCCGACAATTACGACTAAAGGTTTGCTCATCTCACTCTCTCCTTCTAGTTAAATCATATAATTTCCAGTTTATTACACTTGTAGGCAGAGTCAAATTTTATCATTTTTCGCATCATTCATCTAATTCAAATATTTTATATCCTTATTATGAAATCGCTCTTGAAGATGATTTGCTCTTTTCAAGCTTTGTCTGCAAAGCTGCTTGATCACGCGATGGTCTGAATAGCAAATAATACAAGCCAACAATGATTGCAGCCAAGATTGCTAAGGAAAAGAAAATATTGCTATATAGGTATGCCCCGTTATGAATGGCAAATGGGTTAAAATGGACTGCCGTTTGCTTCAAATCCAGCATCTTGCCGATAATGCTTGTGGTCATCGCTCCCGAGATAAAGTTAAGCAAGGACATGAGTCCCATCCCAACTCCAATTTGCTCCTTGGCAAGCGTTCTTGATATCGTGTTCGACATCGCAATTTGCATAAAGGTTTGACCTATATTGCCGAATATTAACAAAAACACGATTAGATATGGCGATAATCCAACAAACACTGATAACAAAATAAAACAAGTAAAGCTTAATGAAATCGCAAGGTATACTAAAAACGAGTTGCCTTTCTCATCTGCAAGCCTGCCACCGCGACGCCCCATCAAAGCAGAGGTAATAGCTGCAGGAAACATAACAAAGCCGATAATGGCAGGGGACAACTGATTAAGTCCCGCCAAAAACTGTGGGGTAACAAAAGGCATGCTAAAGCTTAACGATGTAGCTAGAAAGGTCATGATTAAGCCAAACGTATATTTCTTATTGCTGAACAGCTTGGGCTGGATAAACGGCTCAGACGCTGTTCGAATGCGCACAATAAATAAAACGAGCGTTACAGCACCGCCTAGAGCAATAAACCAACTACCAACTGAAATGGACATCAGTAATAATGCGACGGAGCCTCCAAGCAGAATGCCGCCCAAATAGTCAATTTTTTGAGCTTTTCCTCTATCGTTGTCTAAATATTTTCTAAAGAACGGAAGTGCAATCAGCGGAATGACTGATATTAAAAATAGAAATCTCCAGTTGATGAAGCTTGTAACGATTCCGGCAACAATAGGCGCGAGTGCGGTTCCAAGAGCAAGACCCGCAGCAACCGTACCTAACGCCCTACCACGCTTCTCAGGAGAGAAATAGCGTACAGGGACAATCATCGCTGTAGCTGGGATAACGGCTGCCCCGCTTGCTTGCAGCACCCTCCCAAGCACGATCATCCAATATTCAGAAGCGAGCAAACCTACAATCGATCCAAGTGCAAAGATAATTAATCCGAAGGTCAATAGATCCTTAAGCCGATATTTGTCCGCGAGCTTTCCGTATGTAACGGAGCCTACTGCAAAAACAATCATATACCCCGTAATCAGCCAGCTCACCTGTGAGGCGGTAATGCCAAATTCCTTGCTGATGACAGGCATAACAACATTAAACATTGAAGCATTCATAATGGAGAAGACTAATGTAAAAGCTAATATAGGCAGCAGCTTCTCGCCTATTTTTTGTTTATCTGCAGCTTCCATATCCCGTAACGTCCTTTCCTGTTTTAGACTACATTTAGTTTGAATTCAAACTATATGTCCGAATATAACAAGCGTATCGCTTACTCATACGCTTTAATGATTTTTCTGAGTAAAACATGCAGATGTGCCGCTTCTTCCTTGGTTAGCAAATGGTCCGATTTCTCTTTCGCTTGTGCAACAGCATTTGAAGCTTTCAAGGACATTTCTACCCCTTGCTCGGTTAAATAAATTCTTTTCATTCTTGCATCCGAGTCATGCGCACGCCTTACAACCCAGCCTCTCTTCACCATCCCGTTGATCAAGCTGGTTACACTCGATTTGTCTATAAATAGCAGCTTCTCCAAGTCGGCGTTCATCACGCCTGGTTTCATAGCGAGCAAATGAAGCGACTGTGATTGCTGAGGAGTGAGGCCGAGCGGCCGAAGCGAAGTTTCAATCTCGCGCCGAATATTCGTAAATGCCAGCTTTATAAGCAATGTACTGCTGTCCTCTTGCTCCCAAGGAAAACGTGTAATGTGATTGTCTTCTCCCATTCAGAGCACCGCCTAAACTAGTTTGAATTCAAACTAATAATAAGGATGTAAGATTGCTTTGTCAACGAAAAATAACTGGACCGCGCTCGTTAATCTCCTTTTACTCGTCTATAACTTCAATTTTCTTGTTTCATTTCATATAAAAAAGGTTATAAACAATAGAATTAACCGCATATAATCAAATAGCTTGTTTCACATTACAAGGAGGATTCAATCATGGACTATATTATTAACAAAACATTTAAAAACGTGGATGTATACTTTGACGGCTCACATTATATTGGCTGCTCATTTATAGACTGCACGATTCATATAACATCACTTCGTTTTAATTATGATCGTTGCACGTTCTCTGGTTCAAAATTCAAGCTCAGCCCTAAAATGCTTATGCTGAAAAACGTTTATTCATTATTGCCTTCATCTATAACTGGATAAACGAATGTACAAGCCTAAACCTAATGTCCAGCTTCAGGGAAACTAAAGTTTAAAAACTTTAAAGCCTCTGAGCGCTGGGCATTTTCTTTTCCCCCCTAAAAAAGATGTTCCACGGCGTTCACATTTCGATTTAATTTCCTAATTGAGGAAACATTAATGAGTAAGTAGGCTATACTTTATGTGTCCCACATGGCAAAATAATGAATAGCAAGGGACAAACCATACATAAGGGGAATATTAATGAAATGGATTCGCGAGATAGCTTACAAGCTGCATCTAATTAAGCTTGTATCCATCCTATACCGTGCAAGAGTACTGCGTTTTCTACTGCCAGTTGCTATTATCGCCTTTGTTTACTTCGAAGGAAAAAAACAGTTCCGTGAGATCCACTGGGGAAGAATGATCCATGAGTTTCATCACATGCACCCCTTTACGATTTTTCTTTTGCTCAGCTTCTCCATGCTCGCTGTCTCTGTCATGAGTACGTATGACTTGTTGATTCGCAAGCATTTTCATTTAAAGATTGGGATTTGGGATACGATTCGTTATGGATGGATTGCAAACACCTCAAACAATTTGATTGGTTTTGCAGGTCTTACAGGAGCAGGGCTGCGATCAATTTTATATCGAAATCGAGAAGTTCCCATTGGCAGTATTGCTGCTTCTGTTGCCTTTCTTTCGACGATAACTTTCACAGGGCTATCGCTGCTAGCATGGCTGTGTATTATCGGCATTTTCCCTGTTCACGCATTGCTGAATGCTCATCCATGGCTCACCTATGCGATGTGGGCAATCGCACTGTATTTACCGCTATTCGTGCTGCTTCAAAGAACTTCACTTTTCTCCAAATGGATTAATCGGAATCGAGGACAATTGACTTGGCGCATTATGACCGCTTCCGTTGGTTCTTCCTTTTTGGAATGGTTTTTTGCTGGTATGACCTTCTGGCTTATTGGAGCAACATTTATTCCAGAACTTACATTTACAAATGCGCTTGGAATTTATACGTTAGCAGCAATAGCCGGCATTATAAGCATGGCGCCTGGCGGTATCGGTGGTTTTGATTTAACGGCTATATTAGGCTTACAGCTGCTCGGCTTTCCACCTGATAAATGCGCGGTCATCCTTGTTCTGTTTAGAATTTTGTATTATTTTGTGCCTTGGTTAATCGGCCTTATGATGGCAGCATTCGAGTTTCCTATGAACCGGAAACGAACGGAGCAGTCTGATAGCGGCATCATGGATCGAGCATTAAATATTTGGCAAAGCGTTTGGCGCTGGCCGGGACAATTTGCATTTATCGGCGAGGTTGGGGCATGGTCACTCGGTAAGCTTGTATTTGCGAGTGGGGTCATATTGCTGCTGTCCGCAGCGACACCCGCTTTACTTTACAGGATACATTTTACGGAAGAATTGGTTTCGTTTCAGATTATGAGGCTGTCCCATCAATTAAGCATTGTCATTGGCATTATGCTGATCATGCTGTCTCGCGGTATTTCACTTCGAGTGAAGCGAGCCTATTATTGGACACTCTTCCTGCTTTGTGCCGGTTCCTTCTTCGCACTTGCCAAAGCGTTTGATTACGAGGAAGCTATATTTCTACTCATTGTCGCGTTGCTGTTATGGATTTCAAGACATCGATTTTATCGTCTGGCTATACCCGTAGGGATTTATAATGTGCTGGGCTGGGGGCTTGTTACACTCTTAATCACCTATGGTTATTACCTCATCGCTTCCCATTCGTATCCGGCATTTCTCAAATATCTGCCAAGAAAGGCTCACACCACATGGCTGATAGATCCAAGCCAGCATACGATAGCTGCGATATTTGGTCTCTTGGTTGCTTGGCTCTTCCTATCCTTGCTTTATATGTTTCGTCCTACGCCGCTCGCCGTTTTAGAAACAGCCGAGGATGAGCAGTTGAAATTAAAAGCTTTTCTTGAAAAGGAACAAGGAAATTTATTGACGCATATGCTCTTTACCGGTGACAAGAGCTTCTTCTGGGCGATGAAGGATCAAGTGTTAATACCCTATGCGAAAATTCGAAATAAACTTGTTGTGCTCGGTGATCCTTTAGGTCCCAAAAGCATGATTAGCGAAGCGATTCAACAGTTTCAGCAATTTGCCGATCAGTTTGCGGTAGAGGTCGTATTTTATCAAACGACACCTGACTATTTACCGTTTTATCACGAAAACGGCTATCGCTTTTTTAAACTGGGTGAGGAAGCATTGGTTCATCTGGACAATTTCACGCTAGTCGGAAAACAAAATGCCAGTCTTCGGGCGGTTAAAAACCGCTTTGAACGTGAAAATTTTCAATTTGAAATCGTACATCCGCCTCATGATAAGCAGTTGTTAAAGAAACTGTCGTTCATCTCTGACCAATGGCTGGATGGAAAACATGAGAAGGGTTATTCTCTCGGATGGTTTGATGAAGATTATTTGCAGCTCGCGCCCATTGCGCTATTAAAAAATTCAGATGATCAAATTATTGCTTTCGCTTCTTTGACGCCTGCCTATGACGGTACGACCTTATCTGTAGATTTAATGCGCTATTTAAAATCCACCCCAAATGGAACGATGGATCAATTGTTTATTTGCCTTATGGAGTGGGCAAAAACAGAAGGATATGCGCAATTTAATTTGGGGATGGCTCCACTTTCGAGTGTTGGCCAGAGCCAAAACGCAATAAAAGAAGAGAAGCTGGCACGCATTCTTTTCGAGTATGGCGGAAGCTGGTATGGCTTTGTTGGCCTCCGGCGATACAAAGACAAGTTCTCACCTCATTGGGAGCCGCGCTATTTGGCGTATCCTTCGACAGTATCATTACCGCTCTTGCTAGTCGAGCTGGTACGGTTAATCTCACGGCACCCGAATAAAAACAAATAAAAGCAAAGCCCATGGAATCCCATGGGCTTTGCTTTTATTTATAGAACAAGTTCTAATTAATGCTGCCTACAAGTTTCATAACGGCGTCTCGCGTTAATTTGTTACCGCCAACTGCAATGAGGTTAATGGTTGCATGTGCCAGCGTCAGCGGAATTTTGCAAAACTCTAGAGCAGGACCGCCTTTTAAATCAGATATATACGAATCCGCCAACTTCAGGTTGCGGCGCGTGTACTTAATCATTTCTTTCTGTCCCCAGCCTTCAGGGAAAAAGTCTACGCCACGTTCAAGATCCTCTGTGCGATTACGCAGAATATTTACGGCTTGTAAGCCTCTTCCGAAAGCAACTGCTTTGATTCGGTCTGATTTCGTGCCATCGTGCCAAAACCATATGTCAGACAACATTTCCCCTACCATACCGGCAACACTATAAGTATAATTATCCAGATCCTCTTCTGTTCGGATATCCCAGCCTTCATGAACCCAATCAGCCATCTGCTTGGCCATTGTCGCTGTATGGTTATAAACAACATTCGTAACCGTCGGAGGACATAAAAGCGCCCATTCATGAATTCTCATCGTAACTTCCGGCAGTGTTTCTGCATAAGGAGAAAGGAGTTTTTGCGATTCATTAATCACATCATCGGAACTAAACGCATCATGAATGCCAAGCAATAATTCTGCTTTCACCTCATCTGCTAGCGTCTCATGATCCTCAATTTCATCAATTGCTCTCATACACAAATAAGCGGATGCAACTGCATCCTTTAAACCTGACTTCAACCTGCTGATGGGAATATAAAAAGTACGACTTGTTTGCTTTAACATGATCATCGCATCATTCAAAATAAAAACTCCTTCATTATGGCAGCTTTACTTTTAACTTGTTTTAATCGTTAATATTATAATACCATACATGGATTTAGATGTGCACCGCAACTGTGATTTCCTGCGTTTATCCTTCTTGATTTAGGAAGAACCTGTAATCGTATCCTTAATATCGGAGGCTTTTGGCATAATTATTCAGTTAGGATAACACATTTCCCTCTCCTTTCATTTAAACGCAGCCTTACTTCCTGAAACGATACCCTTAATAAAATACAAAATCCCGAATGTTAAACTCATCCTATTGAGTGTTTAACTTTCGGGCTGCAAAAAAGATGAGCTGTGAAACAGCAGTTTATTTATCATAAGTGACTTCTTATATTCTTACTCTAAAAATAACATTTTCAGCTGATAACCTGTTAAGAAGAACGTTTCTCTTAAAAGAAAAGGAAGCTTAGTACCCAAACTCTTGTAGGCTGAAGTCTGAGTTGGTGAAGAGTAAGCATCCATCCCTAAGTGTCTAGTCATAACAAGAGCACGCTTCATATGCAAAGGATCGCTGACGATGGTAAAGGTATTGATTTGTTGTTGTCGTGCTATCGCATAGGAATTAGCTAAATTTTGTTCCGTGATTTTTGAATGCTCTTCAAGAACAATATTCTCCCCCGGCACCTTATACTGCATAACATATCGTTTTGATACTTCCGCTTCAGACAAGGAATCTCCCTTACCCGTGCCTCCAGTTACGATAATTTTCTTTATGTATCCATTGTTATAAAGCCAAATGGCATGATTTAATCTGTTCTCTAGAACTGTCGACGGTTTATCGTCCCAGACTGCTGCCCCAAGCACAATTGCGGCATCTGTGTGAATGAGCTCATTCACCTTTGCAAACGAAATAATGCTCCATACTGCATAGAGAATATAAACAAAACATAAAAGCACAGCAATTGCTGTGCCTTGTATAAGTCTCCTTCTCACTGCTGTACCCTCCTAACATGGCATATAGGTTTATACGTCACATTTATGGCCGAATATATTTTTTCCGAAACTCTCGAGGTGATTTCTCATACTTTTTTTTAAACGCTCGTTCAAAGTTAGGCAATGTATTAAAGCCTGCGGCATAACACACTTCCGTTATCGGCAATATTGAACTACTGAGCAATGCAGAGGCGAACTGAAGCCTTTTTCCTTGTAGATGCTCTTGAAATGATGTACCTGTATGCTTTTTGAAGCATTCACTAAAATAATTGGCTGATATTCCAGCATATCTCGCTATTTCATCTAATGAAAGCGGCTCTCGAAAATGGTGTTGAATAAAGATGATCGACTTTCTAATGGAAGAAGGGATTGTGCTAATGGCTACATAGTCGTCAAGCAATCGCTGATGCCCGTTATTTCTATAGAGATGGATGAGTATTCTCTCGAAACTTCCCTGCACCAGCATGCTGCTGCCTAGCTGCCACATCTGTGATTCATTCCAAATCCGAGTAAATTCCATTTCAATTTCACTAGCACTCTCGTCATGAAAAGTATGCAAATGGAGCGATACCTGTTCAAATAACATTTCTGTCAGCTCTGGGCGGATAAATGATTCATCAAAAATAAGATTAAACAAATGAATCGTTTGTCCTTCATCTGGGATGATCTCATGGAAATCTGCCGTTGTCAGCAGAAAAGTCATTCCTTTCTCTAAAGGAAAAGGCTCTCCGTTTATAACATGAGTTCCTGTACCAGACACAACAAAACCCATTTCAAAAAAATCATGCCAATGGGCAGCAATTTTGTTATCGATCACATGTTTGAAAATCTTATAGGGGGATGACAAGGTCAAAAAGTTTTTACCAAGCAATCTCTCAGGTGTTAATTCATACTTCATGACGATTTCCCCCTATCAGACTTTTATTGGTCAAACCATTCAGCATATTTGGCAGTCATATAATCGGTCATCCATTGATTTACTTCTATTAAATCAACAATAGGCTTATTGGTAAAGGGCACCGTCGGCATATAATTCGGTGGACCAAACTCTGCTGTAAATGTTGTCGAAGCTCTTTCCTTCGCAGCTTGCTTCATAAAAATCCGCTGCCACCAGCCTGTAAATAAAACAAGCTCCGATGCGTATTCAGGCGCGCCAGGATGTGGTACTTGAGGTCCCTGTGGAAATCCAACACGGCCATGAACATGTATGCTGCGATCAATAGCAAGAGTAAGCTCATCCGCATGATTATCCAGATGCGACTCACATACGTTCACCCAATGGCTGAAGTCTGCAGTGATGCGCAATTCAGGAAAACGCTTCAGCAATCTTGCAGTCGTCCATGGTGTAAACATCGCTCGGCTGCGATGGGTTTCATGCCCGACCTGAAGGCCAGACCTCTGTTCAATTGTAAGTGCTCCTTCAAAAAAACGATCCTGCTCAGCTTCTGACATGCTGTCTCTAGCGCTTTGCGAGTTAATAAACAGCGGATTAAAATCCGTTGCTCGCATGACTTGTTTCTCGAAGCTATCAAGATGGTCATCATGTGTACTTACCTGCGCGATGAAGGCCAGCTTATTTGTTTCCAATGCCGCTTTAAAGGACTTTTCTTCAGAGGCAGGCGGCAGCGGCGCTTCTATGCCAAAGTAACCTGCTTCTGCTGCATATGTCAAAAGCTCCTCATAGCTTCCCTGCATTCCCCACAACGCTTTTATTCGTCTCAATTCCAATACCTGTCCCCCCTTTTGTTAAGCCTATTATACATTGACAAAAGGATTGCCGGCTAAATCTTTTCCACGCGCTAGCCAGATTTTATGGCCACGGTTCTTTTCAGTATAGACTTGCGCATCCGTTGAGAAATAACGCATTGTATAACCACAGCGGCGGAATTCACTTTTGTTAGGAGCTGCACCATGTATGATGCGAGAATCATGGACAGAGCACTCGCCTGGCTCAAGCTCGAAATAAACGGCCTTTGACTCATCCTTATTGCGAATTTCTGTATCAAAAATGTTATCATTGCCATCTACCTGCTCGTACTCCGAGAAACCATTGTTATGCGTTCCCGGAATGACGCGCATACAGCCATTTTCCTTAGAGCTGCGGTCTATAGCCAGCCATACGGTCACAATGTTATCAAATCGGCTAAGTCGTCCGTTCCAATATGCGGAGTCTTCATGCCATGGCGTTTGCTTGCCAATAAGCGGCTCTTTGCAGATGAAATGACTAGACCACAAGCCAATGTTAGGACCAATTAAAGGCTCTACCAGATCAAGCACTTCATCGCTTAATAGAAACTTAAGTAGACGCTCATCACGGAAATGCGGGGTATCCAGCTCGCTGTTCAGCTTCCGGCCCACAAGCTCCCATTGCTCCTCAAAAATATTAGTCAGCTCCGTCATCTTATCTGCGCTAAACAACTGTTTCTTATGCAGCGCGTAACCATTTTCCTTATAAAATTGCACTTCTTGCTCCGTCAATGTAGATATCGACATCCATATCGCCTCCAATAAAAGTGGTGTACTGCTATGAAACGATCATAACGGAGCAGGAGCAAACTTACTTCTTATCCCATCGGCAAAAGTATGCATATCTTCGGATCCAACTGCTCACTTATCTAGAAAATAAATTTAATATGCAAAAAGCCGCTTCCTAATGGACGCGGCTTATTCGTTGTTTATCCTGCAATATTTGGAATGCATTCTTGAATAATAAGATTCCTTTTCCTCGCTGGAATCCTTATATGGACAGTTGTTCCAATACCTATACGACTGAATATGGAAACCCCATATTCTGAACCATAGTGAAGCTTGATTCTCTGATCGATATTTCGAATCCCATATCCAATGTTTCCTTTATCTAGCCCGCTGAATATTTCATCAATTCGCTCCTGCGGCATTCCGAACCCGTCGTCGATTATCTTATAATGCACTGTGTTTTCTTCCATATAGGTAACAATCCGAATATGAATGCGATCTCCGCTCCATGCATGCTTAAGCGTATTTTCAATGAAAGGCTGCAAAATAAGCTTTACCGTCTCAAAAGGCCATATATTCTCATCAATCTCGAATAATACTTCCAGTCGTTTCCCGTACTTCACCTTCTGTATGCTTACATATGCGTTTGCCTGCTCCATCTCCGCTGCGATTGGAATCATCGTACGGCCTGAATTGAGTGTAAGCCTATAAAACTTCGCGAGCTCCAACACCATTTTTTGCAGTTTTTCATTTTCCCCGAATTTTGCCAGCTGGTTTATCGATGAAAGGGTATTGTATAGAAAGTGCGGATTGATCTGAAGCTGCAGCATTTCCAGCTCAGCCTCTTTTTTCTGAAGCTGCGTCAAATATACCTTATTAATTAATGCCTCTACATCCTCGCCCATTCCGTTTAGCGCGGTTGCAATTTGAGAGAATTCATCCTTCCCTCTGTAGGCAATTCGCTTATGCAAATCCCCCTCGCGGAAAGCATTCAACACCGATACAAATTTTAAAATTCGTTTGGAGAAATAACGTGAAATAAAGACACCCGCAAACGTTAACAAAACGAAGCTTAGTACGCAGATGAAAATAATAAATGCCCGTACCTTCGCGGCTTCCTGCTCGATAATGGTAAGTGGAACTTGCGCCACTAATGTCCAATTCTGATTGAGCAATTTTTCTTCTATTCTTAAGTACTCTTGCTTATCGCTATTTTCATTTGTCGATACATTTTTGTTTATTTTCGAAACTGGTTTGGTTGAGCCTTCCGGAAGCTGCCCAGAGGAGAAAATAACGTATCCCGTAGAATCCACGACAGACAGCATGCTGCCGTCGCCAAGCTTCGAGAAGTCAACGCTATTAAACAGCTCCTTCATCTGAACGCTAAACCGCATAATAGCCAGCTCTTCAACTTCCAATGGATTATCGGTGTCGACGATACGTCGTATCATTGAAATACGATGATCTCGTACATCCTCTTCAACCTGCTTCCACTCCATAGTCACGCCGTATTCTTCTTTTGGAATGGATTTGTACCATAACTTATCCTGAATGCGGCTCATATGATAAATATCATAGGTTTGCTCTTTGGATTCATCGTTATCGGCAGCATTGTCTTTCTTCCATCTATTCTCATAAATTTGGTTCACCGTTTTATTATGAAAGTAGACAGACAACCTTAAATTCATCCCAATAGATTTCGAGGCGCTTTCTAGCTTTGGGCTAATGATCTGATTCATTCGATTTAAATTGGCAATGCCTATTTCATCCACTCGAATGCTCTGAACCAGATTATAATCATCATAGAGCGTAGACGATATTCGGACGATATCATCTAGTTTATATTTCACGTTGTCGCGCATTTGCTCCATCGTTCCTTCAATATTCATACGCGTCTGCTTGCGCATGGAAGAGTCATACATCGAATGTGACACATAGAAATTGACAACGACCAAAATAACGATAAAAATCATATAGGACAGCATAAGCTTGTATCCGATCGGCATATATCCGAGTCTCTTTCTATTCTCCCGGACTATTTTCATCTAAAGCTCCCCCATTAATGATCAATTCTCTCTCTTCCGATATTCCATAGGCGTCATGCCAAACTTCTCCTTAAATTGTCGGCTGAAATAGGGAAGATAACGATAACCAACCTGATCGGCAACTTCATAAATTTTTATCCCGGGTTGATTGAGCAGTTCACATGCTTTCTCCATACGCAAATGCACGAGCAGTTCATTGAAGGTATGACCTGACTTTTCTTTTATTAAAAACCCCATATAGCTAGGCGAGAAAGAAAACTGCAGCGCCATATCTTTAAGGGTAATATTTTCACTCATCCTCTCCTTAATTGACTTCGTGACGCTGCGTATAAACTTGCTGTCTTTCATGACGTTTTTCTTCTGCAGGCGTTCAGAAATTTCATATAAGAGCTTTACAAGCCATGAACGTATATCATTAATCGTTTCGAATTGCATTAAAACTTCGAGATGGTGAATATCAATGCCTAGCAGTTCAAATAAATCCTCATTCATTTCACTTAAATATTGATCCAGCTTCCATATAATGTAGCTGGTCATATGATGAACAGTAAATCTGGAGCGAAGACTGGAAGCCGATGCAAACAAGTTCTCGAATTCGTCGTAAATCCGAACAAGCTCATATCCTTCCATGGCCTTTAATAGTGCTTTCATTCGTGTATCCAGAATCCGAGCGTCCAGCATGCCTGGTTCCGCTCTGACCTCTTCATATTTGATTATATCCCCTTTTCCAAGAAACATCTTGCCTTCAACAGCTTCTATCGCTTGTCGGTAGGATACTTGCAGCTGTTCTATCGAATGAACCGCTTCACCGAGGCCGGTTGTTATCGATACCGTTAGATGCTGCGAAAGCGCATCGCATAACGTTTTGACGGTTTGACCAATAGCTTTGTCTTCCAGTAATATAGCAATGCGTTGAGACGACAGCTTGCAGTATGGAAGGATCCCTATCTTTTGAATCGTTTCATGTACAATTTGAAGAGAGCTTCGCGACCATTCTCTCTGTGAAGATGCGTTCTCGGTTTGTCTCAACGACTGATTATCCAGTTCCATAATCGCAACACGGATAGGCCAGTTTAATTGATCAAAGCCGTAGTGTAAAATCAGCTTAGACATGGAAACGCCCTCCGTCGTTTCCAATCCTTCCAACACATGAATCAAAAAGTCGCTTTTGGCAATCGGAATCATTTGTTGATAGGCCTCTTCCACTTCACGCTGCTTGTTCTCCTCATCAAGATCCTGCTTCACCTTTAACAAAGACGACACCAATTCATTGTCATCCATTGGCTTTAGTACATAATTGTAAGCCTTTAAAGACAACGCCTGCTGTACATAGCTGAACTCCTGATAGCCGCTAACGAATATAATACGCATATTAGGCTTGCGTTCGAGTGCAATTCGGGCAAGCTCAAGTCCTGACATATAAGGCATATTAACATCGCTGACTAATATATCGATGGGCTGCTCATCTATTATTTCGCATGCTGATAATGCATTATTTACGCTGCCCTTCACTTCCATTCCAAGCTCAGACCAAGGAATAAACCGTTTCATTCCTTCCAGATCGAGTTCTTCGTCATCGACTAACAATACCTTATACATAAGAGCAGCTCCTTCAAGTTAACAAATTTACGTTACTCTTGATTTAAAACTTTTAAGTTTTCCTGCCACTTCGACGTAATAAAATCTAAATAATCTTGAAAACCTGATTCCATCGAATCCTTATGCGCTAAATCCAAAATCTCTAGTACCTCTTCATCCGTTTGCCCGTACATCGCATATGAGCGCGCGCTTAACCATATTTCTTTCACCCGGGCAAAGATTCTGCCTTCGTCAGAATTTGGTGTCGGCTGCAAATTGATAAACGGTGTTGCATCCCCCTGAGATTCCCAAGTTACCTTTTGCTGCCAGTATGTAGACCAGTTTCGCTTGTCCTCAGGCAATGTTTTTTCATAATCGCTTTTGGTTTGATCGAGATATACGGTGTTGCCAACCCAAATCAACTCGCCAGAGATTGCTTGTATTTCACTCAGCCCATCCGGGTCTAATGTGTATTTGCTCGTAAATTTTGGCGTTATTCCATCCTCTTTGAAGCCATCCCAGTACCCGTTTGGCCCCGGCGGGCCCCACATCTGAACAGCAGAACCTTCCGGCCCTGTCATCCAATCCAGCATAGCGAATATCGCTTCTGGATTTTTTGCGCTTGTCGTTATCGTAGAGACATTCCAGCCAAGCACATTGTATGTGCCAGGATAAATCTTATTCGGATCCAACCCTTCCTTATAAATAGGATCGATAAAGATATAACCATCCTCCGGATTTTTCCTTACAAGCTCTGCATTCGCCAACATCACTTGACGCATAGGGTCCGCACTGGCATAAACCGCCACTTTGCCGCTCATAAGCTTCTCACTTACCTGATCATCCGTTTGTGTCCAAGCATCCGAGGTAATTAGCCCCTCACGCACAAGCTTAGCTACAAATAATGCCGACTCGCGAAACCCTTCATCTTTATAGATCGATGTCATCTTATCTCCGCTCGTTACAGCGTAGTAGCGAGTAAAGCTATAATTGTCTTCCTTGAAGGCGGAAAATAATTGATCAATGCCTTGCCCCTCACTGGCAATTCCTGTTTCAAAAGGTACGACATCAGGATATTTGGCTTTCACTTTATTGAGGTAATCATAAAGCTCATTTGTCGTAGATAGCTTAGGGGAACCTAATTCCCGATATATTCGTTTATTCACAACATAACCCGCGTTGCCGTACGGTTTATTAGTGTAATAATTTGGAAAATAATAAATATGCCCATCTGGTGCTCGAAGCAAATCTAAAATTTTAGTGCCTGCCCATTTTTTTAAATTTGGATATTTATCTATATAGTTATCGAGCGGTACGAGTAAGCCCGCTTCACGCAAACGTTCCAGATCATAACCGCGATCACCCCAAATGATATCCGGCAACTGCTTGCTGGCAATCATCTTTCGAAGCTTCTGCTTTCCGTTTCCTTCAACGTCGATTCCTTTGATGTGAATGTTAAGATTATCCTGAATCCACTTCGAAGAGGGATCTGCGCCCCACTGCGGCATCGAATAATAACTGTAGTGACCATAAAAGGAAATATCAAGCCTTTCTTTGCCTAGTTCATAGAGCTGATTGGGAGGCAGATTTATTTGTATATCTTGCGTTGTTCCCTCATCAGTTGTTGGAACAGGTTTACTGTCTACTCCACTGCAGGCGACAAGCATACTAACAATGAAATACACCAACATGAACCGCAGGAACCTCTCTTTCTTCGCGTACACTGACCAAGCACCCCTTATATGAGCAGCATTTTTTGAAAAATCTCCCTTTAATAATATCAAAATAAATGCAAGCTATATATATAAAAGTTAAGTATAACCAAAAATACAGAGATATCCCAAGTGATCCAAATGGATCCCTTGGGATGATCTCTTTCACTATAAAACCTTATTTTTCTCCAAGAATAGTTCTGTTAGCATGCCATCTTTCAGTACGCCATTCTAGAAGCTCTTTGTATTTATACCCTTGAGCTTTCGTTTCAGCTGCATCTAGAATTCTGTCAACATCTGCATCACTCTTCGCAGTCGTTGAAGCAGCTAGAGTTTCAAGAGTAAGATCTACGATTTGTGTTCTAGTGTCACCGTATGGAGAATCCGGTTCAATATTAATGTTGGTAAGCGCCGTTGTATCATTAGATGACGGCCAAGTAATATCTCTCTGCCAGCGTGCTGCCCAGTTTTGTTTTTCTAATGGCAGTGAATTAACATATTTCAATTTTGCTGGGTCGATGTACGATACGTTTCCTACGATGTGAACAACATCATTTGCAGCTTGAATTGCTGTTACTTCCTCTTCATTGTAGTTTTCAGTGAAGATCGGTTGTTCGTTTTCATCGAAGCCTTTCCAGTTGCCGCCCTCAGGTCCGAAGAATGAGATTGTCATGCCTTCAGGTCCTGTCATCCAATCAAGTGCTGCGAAGATTTTTTCTGGATCTTTTGCATGTTTAGTAATCGTCACAACGTTCCAACCAAGAGCATCGTAACCACCTGCAAAGATTTTGTTCTTATCAAGTCCAGCTTTGCGAACAGGCCAAATCATGAAGTAACCAGCATCTGGATCTGCCTTTCTAAGCTCAGAATCTCCGCGTGAAGCAAACGTAGTAACGCCTGATCCAGCATAAACGGCTACTTTACCCGTTACGATTTTTTCTGCAACGACATCTCTTGTTTGTGTCCACCAATCTTGTGCGATTAGCTTCTCACGGTACAATTTTGCAAGGTATTTTTGAGACTCACGGAAAGAAGGATCTGTAAAGAATGAAACGAGCTTATCGTCTTTGATTACGCCCTGAACATCACTGCTTAATGATTTGTAAAGGTTGTTTTCTCCAAATCCTGCGTAAATGACGCCCAAGCCTTGAATTTCGCTACCGCGATCTAGTTCCAGTGGAATGATTTTATCGCCGTATTTTGCTTTTACTGCTTGAAGATATGCATACAAATCGTCCATCGTTTCAAGTGCTGGAGATCCAAGCTCTGCATAAACTTTTTTGTTGACTACATAACCAGCTGTACTTGTTGGTTTCTCTGTGTACCAGTTAGGGAATTTGTACAGCTTGCCATCTGCTGAACGAAGCAGCTCCATGGATTTAGGATTAAGATATTTCTTCAGGTTAGGATATTTATCAAGATAAGGATCAAGCGCTACGAGTTGATCATTTGCAATAAGTCTTTCAATATCCGGATCATAGCGGTTACCATAAATGAGATCTGGCATTTGGCTAGTATCAGCCATAAAGGTCTGCATCAGTTGAGCAGAGTTGCCTTTTGCATGAATCGGTTTAATCGTTACTTGTTTATTTTCTTTCAGGTATTTCCAAAAAGGGTTTGCATCCATGGTGTCAGGGAAATCTTGCCAGCTATAGTGTGTATAAGCCGAGAATTCTATCGGACTAGAACCAAATTCCCATGGTTGATCTGCTGGAGCGTCTGTTGCCTCACTCCCTTTATTAGTGTTCGTTGCTGAATCTGTTGCTGCTGGTTTTGGATCATTGCCCCCCGAATTGCTGCATCCTGCAAGTACAGTTACCAGTAGAAACACCGCAGAGACAACCACTAACAGCGGCTTTTTCATTTTCTTCATGCTGATTTTACCCCTCTCATGATTAATATATATGTCCAAAGCGACATTCGCCTTAAACCGATGGTCAACAAGCTATTCTTTTAGAGATCCAACCATAACACCCTTCATGAAAAATCTTTGAAGAAAAGGATATACAGCGATAATGGGAAGAGACACAATCATAATCATTGCACTAATAAGAGATTTGGAGGTAAGGGCTTTCGATGCCATTTTCTCACTAGCAATGCTGTCATTTCCGATCGCATCCGTTAGAACATTAGAGTTCAATACTTTCCGCAATATCGTTTGAATAGGCAGCAAATCTTGATTAGAAACATAGATCGATGGCGCGAACCAATCATTCCAATGCGCAATAGCCGTAAACAAACCAAGTGTGGCGATTACTGGCATGGACAGCGGGAGCGCCATCTTGAAAAAGATTCCCCAGTTGCTGCAGCCATCAATTTGTGCCGACTCTTCTAATCCCACAGGCAAGCTTTTGAAGAAGGTTCGGAAAACGATCATATTCCATACACTGATTAGACCGGGAATAATGTAAACGAGGAAACTGTTCATCAAACCGAGTGATTTAATCAATAGAAAAGTTGGAATCAACCCGCCGCCGAAGTACATCGTAAAGATGAAATAAAAGGAATAATAGCCACGACCCATTAAATAGTTTTTGGACATGCCATACGCGAGCAATGCAGTCAAAAATGTTGCTGATATGGTTCCAATGATCGTTCGGCTAAAGGAAATGTAAAATGCATTTAAAATTTTGTCATCTTGAAAAACAATTTCATAATTTGCAAATGTAAACATCCTTGGCCAAAATGTAATGCCGCCTTTGGCTGTATCTGTTCCTTCATTCAACGATACAACGAGTGTATTCCAGAACGGATACAATGCGGAGAAAGCTAACAAAATGAGGAATACATATATGCATACAACCATAGCTCGGTCGTTATAGCTCAAACGCTTGAAAGTCAATTGATTTCGCCCCCAGTTATGAAGTAATGTTCTACCATAAGCCGTTGCCGGACCTACGGGCTAGGTAGTTAGCCGCCGTCAAGAGCAATACGCTGATCACCGCTCTAAATAAACCAACTGCAACACCGTAAGAAAATTTCCCATTCTGCAGGCCGACCCGATATACATAAGTATCAATAACATCCGACACCGGTCTTAGAATTGGATTCTGGGCAAGGATCAAAATATCTTCAAAACCAGCACTCAATAAATTCCCCATTGCTAGAATCATAAAGATGATAATAACCGGCATAATCGTTGGTATCGTTATGAGATAAATTTGCTTAAACTTGCTGGCTCCATCAATATCTGCCGCTTCATACAAATGCGGATCTACACCTGCGATTGCAGCAAGGTAAATAATCGAGCCAAAGCCGATTTCCTTCCATACCGTGGTCGAAACCAGTATGCCCCAGAAGTATTCCTTTAGGGACAGGAAGTTAACCGGTTCATCTATCGCTCCAACACCTTCAAGCAGCATATTGACGCTACCGTTTTCAGTTGAAAGCAACGCCATAACCATGCCGCCTACAATAACCCATGACATGAAGTACGGTAGATATGTAATCGTTTGTACGACTCTCTTAAACACCATATGCCTGACTTCATTAAGCATCAGCGCCAATATAATCGGTGCTGGAAAACCTATTAATAGCTTTAAAAGGCTGATCACAAGTGTATTTCTCATGACCGTAACGATATCAGGTGCAGTAAGGAACGCTTCAAAATGTTTAAAGCCCACCCAAGGGTTATCGAATATTCTCGATCCCGTAAAAAGGTTGTAATCCATAAACGCCGTCAATACACCGTACATCGGTATATAGGCAAATACGAATATCAGCAATATACCCGGCCACACCATCAATTGCACATCCATTTGCTTCATCAGGCGGTTGAAAAAGGTTTTTTTTCTCGGGCTGTTCTCCGGCGGAGTCGCTGTGTACTTTACCTTCGTTGTTGCTTGCGACATGCTCATCCTCCCATAATAAATTGATATAATTTTCGCAAATTAGCACTGAAGCGTCCTGCATCTTCAGCAGCAAATGCCGTTCATTAGGCTCATTTACATTCTAACCCTGTCAAAATGTTGAAACTATATAATAAAAACCCGATTTTTTATACTTTCACAGGCTTTTATGATAAATTCGATCATTATATTGATTTTTGCAAACAAAATTGGTGAGGATCGTTTCAAAAATGGACTTAAAATGACAAAAAAAACACGCCTTAAAAGGCGTGTCATGTATTGTAAAGCTTATAGATTCAATCCACCCAAGCTTGCCCCTTTAACAAATAATCGCTCGATGCTCTTCAGAACCGAAGGATCAGGAATTAAAGGCGGTGCTTGATGCGGTTTAATACGAGCGTCAATAATCAAATTGTCGCAAGCCCAATGCTTGTTCTCATAATGACTATTCACGCCATACATATCGTGTGATGGATTGCTGCGCGTAAAGGTAACCCATAGGAAGTTTTTAATCGTCTCGCTAATGAAATGACTATCATCACCTACTATAATCATAGGGCAAGAAGAAAGAACACCCTTTTCTTGTATAGCATCACATAACGATTGCATTTCCTGCTTAGCACTGGCATAACTCAAAAATGTAGAGCCTTGGATGACTACAACTCCCGGCATGACCATACGCGCATGTTCAAATCCGCTTATTTCTTTGAAAACATCGGGCACTTCTGTACATAAGTCTCTTTTTTTGTCCCCATATGCTGCGATCACTACTTTACTGCCGCTGTTTAATCCCGTACCCGAATAATCGAGCGTATCAATCGTCGTATTTGTATGGAAATGAATGTCACGGCTAAGATCGATACGTTCTAGTATATACGTTAAAAAATCCACTTCATCATGTGAATCCAACGGCCTTTGATCTTCAGCTGTAATAAAAAGGTATTTGGCCAAACTCAATTGTCCCGTACCCAAAATCCGATTAGCAATGGTGAGCAGCTCTGCCGGCTGTTTCACTTGCTGATACGGGGTGTACCGTTCGCTGCCTATTGCAAAAAGCAGAGGATGAACACCCGCTGCATCTACTGCATGCACTTCCTTTACACCAGGAATTTCTTGTCTAATCGCATCACCTGTCAACTCATGAATGAGCTCTCCAAACGCAGTATCCTCCTGCGGCGGACGGCCAACAACAGTAAATGGCCAAATCGCTCCCGGCTTCGCGTACACTTTATGAACTTTCATGACAGGGAAAGGATGAGTAAGACTGTAATACCCCAAATGATCACCAAATGGTCCCTCAGGTTTCGTCTCGCCTTGATGAATTTCTCCGGTTATAACAAAATCCGCATCGTTGCTAATACAGAACCCCTCCAAATAACTGTAGCGGAAACGGTGTCCTGACAGCATTCCGGCAACAGTCATCTCTGTCAGCCCTTCCGGCAGCGGCATAACAGCTGCCAGCGTATGTGCTGGAGGGCCGCCTACAAAACAGCTTACTTTTAAAGGGATACCCTTTTTATTCGTTTTATCTTGATGCACGCCGATGCCGCGATGAATCTGATAATGCACGCCAATTTCTTTGTTCATTTCATAATCATTGCCGCTCAGCTGTACACGATACATACCCAAATTTGAATTCATTATTCCTGGCTTGTCCGGATCTTCCGTGTAGACTTGAGGCAGGGTTACAAATGCACCGCCATCCATTGGCCAGCTTTGAATAAGCGGCAAATCCGAAATTTGTATTTCCTGCGCGGTTACTGGCAGACTGCCCGACTTCTTAACCGGAAGAGCTTTCCAAGCGGCCATACCGGTTCTGACATGCTTAAACGGATTTTTTAATGCCTTCATCGGATCATTGCGCAGCTCCATCACACTTTGCACCGATTCCCAAGTGTTGCGGAATATGAATTTGCTGCGCTCTACCGTTCCGAACAAATTAGAAACTGCCCGGAATTTAGAGCCTTTTACATTTTCGAATAGCAGCGCTGGACCGCCAGCCTCATAAACTTTCATATGGATAGCAGCCATCTCAAGATACGGATCTACTTCTTCTTTTATACGAACCAAATGTCCGTTTTTCTCTAAATCAATGACACATTCTTCTAAATTGCGATACATTTGAAATTCTCCAATCTCAGCCTGATAGGGTGATCAAAACTCGCGCTCTTTTTATTAAAATTAATTCATATTGTTGCCTATTGTCAAACGCGATCAAAAACCAAGTGTTATATGCAGCCAAGCATTAGCAAATAACAAAAATACGCCATAAATGGCGTATTTTTATCATCTTATTAACGAAGTTTATAGTATTGATTATATACTTACTCTACTATAAAAGTATAGGCAGGCAGCCGTTGATACGCGCCTCCCTTGCCTTACAATTCGCTTTTTGCAGTATAGAGTACAGGCCAAGCTTCACCCTCGTATATTTCTCCCTCTCTGCCGTTCATCATCTGTGCATTAAAATGATTATTGCCTTTCGCGTCGTATTTATATTTGGTCTCACCCGTCATGAGATGAACGGCCATCGAGCGCCGTGCTTGATCGGACGTGTTAGGCCCGCTTCCATGAATAGTCAGAGCGTGATGGAAGCTTACTTGACCAGCTTTCATGATGATAGGTACTGGTGTAAACTTTTCGTTTTCCGGAATGTTCATATCTTGCTGCTGCTTCTCCAAATTTTGCTCGAAGAAATCATTCACATTTAACAAACCCCATTGATGGCTGCGCGGTACCATCTGCATACAGCCTTTTGACACATCTACATCCGTAAAAGCAACCCAAGCCGTAATAAGAGTCGGCTCTGCGCAGCATTGCCAGTATATGTAATCTTGATGCCAGCCTACATTTGCTGTTTCCTTTCCCGTTCCTCTGCCTGGTTTATAAAGCAGCTGATCATGAAATAGCCTAATCGTATCCGTCTTCATTAGTGCAGCTGCTATTCCCCCGATCGTAGCGTTTACCGCTACTTTGCGCAGCGTAAGGTCAGACCAATGCGAATTATCTGTTTTCCTTAGAGCCCGCGGATTGTCCTTTCCTTCGAGCCATTGGCTTACCGGTTCTCTTCCCGTTTCATATTCGCCGCGATATAGACGATCCTGATGTTCGATTATTTCGGAAAGCTCAGCTTCTGAGAAAATTACAGGGGAAACCCAATAACCATTTTCAGCAAAAAATGTGAGATCTTCTTGTGCAGGGAGACAATCATCACGCAGTTGACCATTCATAGACATATTATGCACCTCATGCATTCATATTTTAAACATATGATCATTATAAACCGGTTAAAATACGATGTATTTTGCAATTCTATGCATAGATTTAAAGTTTTTGATCATCATTGCTTGTTGAGATTTTGTGCTGAAAAGGTATAATCGAAGGTAATTGTTTTGAAGAGGAGAAGGGATACGCGAATGAGTGAAAATAAATCATTAAAGAACGAGGTACCCAAACAGCATCTTATTATTGAGAACGAAAGTGAGTTTCGAATCGAATTGCCCTTCGATTCTGATGCGAGCCATATTTATTATCTCGGTGTGAACCATTATGAAAACTGGAGCACATCGATTCATTATCATGATCATTTCGAATTGTGCTACGTGGATGAAGGGTACAGTCAATACAAAATCGATAAAACGGTTTATGAAATTGAGAAAGGGCAGCTCCTGCTTACTAAACCTGAAGAAATCCATTTTGGATTAGCAGGAAAACATAAGCCTTTCAAGCTCTATTACATCGGGTTTAGGCTGGAGAGGCTCCATCCTTTGTATCCTGAATTTTATCGCATCGGGCTTCAACGAATCGCTCATGATCAAGATAATAGAGTAAAAGCACTATTCGAGCATATGATTACGGAAATTAAAAATAAAGCTTATTTATGCTTGCCCATGGTGGAGGGGCTATTTCAACAGTTGCTTGTGACGACGCTCCGTTATTTTCTTGATCCAGCATTAGCAGCAGAGGCCCCTCCAAGGCCGCTTAACGACGCGATTACTGAAGTAATGAATCAGCTGCATCGTGAGGTTCGCTATAACTATGATCCCGAGCAGCTAGCAAAGTCTATCCATATCAGCCGCTCGCATCTCGCAAGGGAATTCAAAAATGCCGTTGGCATTCCCCTTGGAGAATATGTTCGTCACTTATGCTTGGATAAAGCGAAGTCTGAGCTTCGAAGCACGTCGAAAGCGATCTCGCAAATCGCAGAAGAGCTGCAATTCTCATCTATTCATACGTTCAGCATATTTTTCAAACGATTTACAGGGCAAACGCCAACTCTCTATCGCCAATCTACAAAATCTAATTTATAAATAAATGCAGGACTTTTAATCTCATGTCCAGCCCAAAGAAGCCTTCCTGTCGACATGACGGGAAAGCTCCATCTGGATAAATAAAAGGGAGATCATGCAGGCTTATTTCAGCCTTACACTATAAAACCTCATTGCACGAGGCACTCCCTTGATTTCTAATTTGCCTGTGTAAATAAGCTCGCGCAGTCTATATTCGAAATATTGATCCCCTACATATTGTTCACAGTAGCCGAGTGCCTGTCCGACTACTCTGGCAGCTTTTATAAATTCGCCTTTAGGCTTTTCACTCAGCAGCTGCTCTACCGTCTCTAATAAATAGTTATCAAAATAATGTTCGTCAACGCCAACCAGTTTGTTGTCGTTCCAAATGCGCAGCACCTCTTGCTGCTCGGCAAGCTTTATCCATTCATGTTCCAGCTGCTCTCTTGTTTCACGGGATAACGGACCATTTTCCTCCGACTCGCCAAATACAGCCTGCAGCTTTTCTATCGGAACTTCTCCTAAATGAATATAATCGATAAATCTATCCGGTGTATTAAACCTTCTGCTGCAAGCATCCTCCGCATTAAAAACAAAAACCTTATTCATGCAATTTCTGAGCAAATAAATGGTATAGCGCAAACCAGCATAATCATGAGCATTGTTACCAACCCAAAGTACAATGGAGGCTTCTGCTGGAATTTGGGCAATTATACTTTTAGGATAAACTTCCTCTTCTAAATCATCCTCTGGACTATCGTAGCCATTATTAATATGATCTCTCAGCCATTCGTATCTTTTCTTTCTGCCCTCCTCCTTATGAAGCTGCCAAATCGGTCCTATCGAGTAACTGTCATTAAATGAGACTACTTTGTTTGTTTCCGATAATCCCATCTGCTTTACTGCATATCTCAAACTACCAGCAGCTGAGTCGCCAAATAAAATATGAATCTTAGCGGCGTCTGCACGCAATTCTCCAGTCTTCTCATTGTTTTGAGCAAGGAGCAAATCATCGTAAAATTGCTTCAAGTCATGGAAGATATTCTCTTCCAATTGTTTATTTCCGTTAGCTAGATCAATTTGAAACATAACAAGCTTAAGAGCCGTCCTTGCATCCTCCGATGACAGCTCATCGATCGCTTTTCGTATTTCCATCACTTTTTTCAAAATGTTCAACTCCTGTTCTTCACTTTTTACTAATCAATAAAGCGATCTTCATTCCTTTATTTTGGCGATACACATGGATAAGAATAAGCCAGAAGATCAAAGCCCCTTTTCTTCAAAATAGGAAGACTCATCGGACTAGCATCTACCGTCAGCAAGCGAAATCCATTTTCCCAAGCTGCCTGTGCTCGTACAGCAAGTAAAGAAGTATACAACCCTTTGTTTCGATAAGCCGACAAGGTTGAACCACCCCATAAGCTTCCAAAGGAAGTTCCATTATGCAAATACATCCAAGCCGCACTGACCGCTTTTCCATCTTCATAAGCTGCATAGATAAACAGGCTATCCGGATCATTTTTCAAATTTCGTATTAATTCCTCTCCAAGCTCGCGATGTGATTCTCCCCAAATTTCTTCTTCCAGTAAGACGATGTCATTGATTCCTGCTTCATCGACGATTCGTATGATAGAGGATGGAATTTCACAGGATAACATAAAATCACCTTCTGTTAGCTGCATAACCATCAATCCCTCGGGATCTCCAATCGTAAATCCATGCTCAAGAAGCTTATCCTTTAAATTGGCAGGCTGATCGTAGTCATATAGCTTCCACTCAAACCGCTGATCCAATTGCTTAAAGTAAGATAGCTGCTCATTAATCGCATGTTGAACCGTTTCATTTGTTAATGCTGAGTAGGTTACATAACCTTCACCGCCTGTAAGGGAAACCTGCCTTATCAGTCCACCTTCTTCTTCACGGCGAAAGCCAGCAATGGTCTGATCTATCCGTTGTTCCTTATTAAACAATGCTATAAGTTGTTCTTTATTCATCGAATGCCTCCGTCGTCCATTTGTTCTTTCCATCTTACTTAGGTACGTGACTGCCTGCAAAAAAGATTCACATCTGTCTTGCTCAGTATGCCATACTAACAGACCGATCAGCAAAACAAAGCGAGCCTATAGAATGATTACTATGGCTCGTTTTTTGAAGTTTTAGCTAAAAGGATAACGCCCTATGTTAGAAAAAATTCTTCTTATGTCTATTGCGATTCACGCTTTGGTTGATGAATAAACCCACCCTCGAATGCGGTGTACCTAGCATAATCCTGACTCAGCGCTTCTCCAACCGGCTTCATCGTCTTTCTATCCATATGATAGATCCCGAACGTATCAATCCAATTGTTATGGTTCACGTACCAGTCATACATAATCCAAAAATCGATGCCAACGAGAAAACCATCACTTCTCAGCTGAGCCTCTCCATCTTCAGATATGACCGCTCGTTCCATCAGCGCCTGCAGCGTTTCCTTATAGGTTTTCAGCTGCTCTGCCGCCATCGTATCCTGATCAGAGGACCAGTGCCCAAACTCGGTATTCCATATCGGCTTGTCCGGCCAAAGCTCATGCGCTTTTTGCAGAAAATCTTTTGTGCCTTCATAATACGTACTGCCATGGAATATGCCAAAATACATCGTCCAGCCCGCCACATCCAGCGGTTCCATGGAAGGATCATGCGCACCTGGCTGGTCTGCTGCCGCACTTTGGGTCGTGAGACGTCCATCCGCATAATTTTGTTTCAGGTCCTTCACAAGACGTTTGTTGTAAACCGTTCGCAGCTCTACCTCAACGGATTCATTTTGCGTGCTCCACATCAGAACGGAAGGAGAGTTGTATTGGGAGAAAATCATCTCCCTCCACATTTGATCGGAAAGCCGCTTTTGCTCCTGTGCCTCAAAATGCTCACGAGTGAATTGCCAAAGCGGAATTTCACTGACAGTTGCAAGTCCGAGCCGATCCGTCAATAACGACGTGTATGCATGGTTCGGGTAATGTGCCGTTCTAACAAAATTAACATGCATGGACTGCCTCATTTGAACCAAATCATCTCGAATTTGCTTCCATGTCGCAGACCGCCCTGTATCCGGCCATTCCTCATGGCGAGCAACGCCGGCAAGAAATGCTGGACGTCCGTTCAATAGCAGCTT
This sequence comes from Paenibacillus sp. MCAF9, assembly GCF_052114265.1. Taxonomy (NCBI): domain Bacteria; kingdom Bacillati; phylum Bacillota; class Bacilli; order Caryophanales; family Paenibacillaceae; genus Paenibacillus; species Paenibacillus sp. MCAF9. The sequence goes on along the minus strand of NZ_JBFREL010000005.1, from coordinate 374,348 downwards.
TGTACCTTCCGTCGTAACTGTACGTATGCCAAACTGCGACGCATAACGATCCAACTGGGCAGTACGGTCCCCATATACAACTGCAAATTCCGCTACATACAGCTCTGGCTGCCAAAATGCCCATAAGCGAGGCTCTTGAATATGGACAATTACTTCCATCACCCTCGTCTCATAAGGAGCTAGTGCTTCCGTCCAATTTAAATCGCCCGTCCATCTTGTTTGCTTGCCTTTAATATCCGCTGCGAGAGGTGAATTTAAGAATGCATCGGCTTCATGATCCGCATCAAAAATTTGCCCGCTAACGCTCACCTCTACAGCATCTGCTCCACGGTTTTCCAGAACTACACTAAACTTTACACGCCCCTCAATATCGAGCGGTACGATGTTTACTCTTGGTATATGGCATTTGGCAGTTCCGCTAATGTATAAGTCATGGATCACACCGGTGTAGTTAAAAAAATCCGTTCCTGGTGTTGCCGGTATGATATCCGCTCGGCTTCCCCAAGGCGGATTATCGATTCGAAGCGCAATCGTGTTCGCTTCACCAATCTTCACAAAAGGCGTCAAATCAAGTGCAAAAGGGGTAAAGCCACCCTCATGATAGCCAACCCACTGCCCATTGACCCAAACGTCAGCTACATAGCTAATCGCGAGCGCATGCAGTGTAACTGCTTTATTTACCCATGCTGCATCGAGACAGAACGTCCGACGATACCATACGCCGTCTTGATACGTTTCGCTGGAGCCTGCTTCCTCTTTCCCGCGAATTTCATTTTCCGGAAAGGGCAGCTGACGCTGCGCCCAAACAGAATCATCAAAGTCGACTTCAGTACGGCCGCCAGCTTCAAGGAGGACGTGCTCGAACCACCGATCATTGCGCTCGGACAATGAGAAATCATGATCCGCAGCAAATCTTTCCTTCTTCCACATGCCCTTCAAGTCAAGCTTCAAACGCTGCTGAGCATCAAATGACGGTACAGGAATGCCATTTTGAAACGGGACTGCCACTCCGCTTACCTCGCGCAGTTCCATCGTCGTTTGAATCATGTTCATCTTTTCTTGCTGTACCAAACGAAGATCCATCGGTTTCTCCTCCAATTCACATCTATCATTCCTATTTCGCCGTATCGTTTGCCGTCTCATAATTTCCGTCTGCCGGCTGATACACCCGAACGTACTCCAGCTCGAATGTTTGCGGGAAAACCGTCGTCTCATCTGGATAACCCGGCCAATTGCCGCCAACGGCCAAATTCAGCTGCAAGAAAAACGCACGATCGAAAGGTGCAGGGAATGGCTCGTTATCCGCTGCCTCATCCTTGCGCGTGAACCATGTCGTTGTCTGATAAAACTCCTTATCGTCGACGTACCACTTCATCCCGCTTGGGGTCCATTCCAGAGCAAAGTCATGAAACGCTTCTGCGAACGTTCCATCTTCCAGACTTACTTTCCCGCCTCGATAAATGTGAGGATTGCCCATATGCAAAGTACCATGCACCTGCTCAGGCTCGTGTCCAAGATACTCCATAATGTCAATCTCGCCGCTGCTTGGCCAGCCGCCGTATTTCTCCATGTCCGTCGGCATCATCCATATGGCAGGCCACATTCCTTTGCCAAGCGGCATCTTAGCCCGGAACTCGAACCGGCCGTACGTCCAATCTGCATGGCCCTCCGTAATTAATTTCGCGGACGTATACGGCTTGCCCCAATGCTCCTGCTTCAACGCTTTGATGACTAGCTTGCCGTCTTCAATATAAGAGTTGGCCGCATCCTCTGTATAAAACTGATCTTCATTATTCCCGAAGCCTGATCCTCCGGTTACATGCTTCCACTTGGTCCAATCGATTTCTTTGCCGTCAAACTCATCGTTCCATACGAGCTTCCACCCATTTTTCTGCTGCGGAGCTTCTTTTTTATTTTCCATGCTGCACCCCATTATTAATAAGATAATTGCTATAAAAACACTCAAACTCTTGCAAAGTCTCTTCACCCAAGCTCCTCCTCCTCCTACTCACCGGTAATACCAGCCCGATCAACGCCTTCCACAAACCAGCGCTGAAGCACAAAGTAGAGAATGAGCAGCGGTGCAATCGTCAGCAGCGTTCCAGCCAGCTTAATCGCTTCATTCAACTGACTGCCAGGAGTGCCCGGCGGGTACACCTTATTGTAGCTGTCCGTAAATTTTTGCAGCTCCAGCGGCAATATGGTCAGTTCGTTTCCGAAATAAAGACCCGCTAAATACGTTTCATTCCAGTACCATACAAATGAGAAAAGAAAGACGATAATGATTGCAGGAAGCGCCATAGGAACGGCAACGCGGTAAAAGATTTTCAAGCTGCCCGCTCCATCAATTTCCGCAGCCTCCTCCAGCACATCCGGTATGCTTCTAAAAAACTGATAAAAAATGAGAATAAACAATGCGCTTTTTAGACCCTGCCCGAGAATGGCCGGATATATAAACGTCTCCAGCGAGCCGAGCAGCCCGTATTGCTTAAATAAAAGGTACGTCGGCATCATCGTAATTTGCGGCGGGATAACAAAGGTTACGAGCATGAGCACGAACAATATCTTTTTAAAAGGAAACTCGAATCGAGCAAAGCCATAGCCGATAACGCCCGCCGATATCGTTTGCAGCAAGGCCGGAAGGCCTGCCACCCCAATCGTTTGCAAAAGTGTTTTTTCATAATCGAGCACGTTCAGCGCCTTCGAATAATTCTCGACATACAGCGTTGACGGAATCCACTTGATCATGGAGTTGACCAAATCATCCAAGCTCATGAAGCTGTTCACCAGCATAAATAACATCGGATACAAATAGACAAAGCCGATCGCGATCAGAAGGAGATATACTACAGCCTTGAACACAAATCCGTCGTTTTCTCCCATTCCGAACAACAGCTTACGGACTTTGCTCGCAGCGACTAACGTCTGTCTTTTCCACATGCAGCTCTCCTCCTTATCGTTTCTTCATTCTGAGCAGTCCAGTCCAAATCGCTAGCACGATCATGATAATGATGAAATAAATCCATGCAATCGCGGTTGCGTAACCGAATCCGGTAATGGTGCTGAACATATTGTTTTTGATCAGAATAATAATTTCATTAAGCGCAAACGTCGATACGTAAACGATCGTATAGATTACATTTACTATCACTAGCGGCATAAGCACTGGCAGCGTCACTTTCCAGAAGGACTCCCATGCCGACGCGCCATCGATGCGAGCCGCTTCATACATGGATCGGTCTACCTTTTGCAGCCCTGCTAGGAAAATAAGAATCTGAACGCCGGAGAACCAGAGGACCATAATGATTTGCTTAAACAAATACAGAATAGGCTCCGCAATAATCGGGCTCAAGCTGTTCTCAATCATCGTGAACATGCCGTACTGCTCTATATTCGGAATGGAGGACGCACCCTGGCTAAGCAGCTCGTTAATGACCGGCCCGCTCGTTATAATGACTGGCAGGAAAAATATCGTCCGAAACATGCCGCGAAATTTGATCTTCTGATTGATTAATAGCGCAATGATCAATGAAAAAACGATAATGATCGGTACGTTCAGCATCATTTCCATAACATAATTCAATATTTTCTCTACAAACACGGGATCAGAGAAAAATGCATAATTGAAATTTTCAAAGCCGATATACTTTGTTTTCACGCCGACAGGTGTAATTTTCACTTGATGGAAGCTAAGAAATAAGGAGTATAGCATCGGATATAAAGTAAAAACAAAAAATCCTACGATCCATGGCGACACAAACGCCAGACCGATAATCGCCTTTCTACGTTTGTTGGTCATTATGATTTTGGCCATCAGCGGTTCACCTCGATTACTTGAAAGCCTTTTGGCGGAACGCTAACGCCTTCCCATTGATAGTCGCGATTCGTGTAATTCACGAGCACTTCGACTCCGTTGTCATAAGAAACCTTAACAATGCCATCGCTTAGACGCTCATGGTTTTGCATCTTCGCACCTATTGTCGGCTTCAGCGCATCATCTAAAATGCGATAAGTCTCCGTCATCGAATCACGCCAATCCTTATATGCAGACGTGTAAACATCATTCGAATTAGTATGCTTCAGCTTATATGATGTCTCATGCGTCAAATAATAGGATGGATAAGAACCTGTTTCGATCATGCGCAGCAGGCTTGCCTGCGGATTAGCGAAGAAGTTACTGTAAGGGGCAAAATAATCCTTATAGCCCTTCAGCACCATTTGTACGAATGGCACCGTTTCACTGATATAAATATATTGCGATGACTCCATCGGCACGTCTAGCACTTGATCGGCATAAGGAAGCATATAATCATTTGGCGCATACATGAGCAAGGATGGAATGGCATCCGACAAACCTTGCATAGCAGCTTTATAAGATTGTGCTGTTTGGCTGCGGCTTGAACGGCTTTTGCCGGCCATCTCGGAGAATAACACAGAGCCCGTCTCATCCACAGCAATTCCGCTTACGTTCTGGCTCACATATTGCTTTGTATTTTGTTTAACCAGCTTGCTCGTGGCTTCGGCAGATAAGTAATAGATAGTCTTGTATACTTCCTCATAGGTTGGTATCGTCAAAATTGACTTATCGATTTTTTTGGCGGCATCCGTCTGCGCAGAGAATCGTTTGGACGCTTCATTACCCGTCGTAAAGTCGCTGTACAAATGAAGCGGATTTCCACTTTCCCGAAGCGATGCTGCGAGTCGCTCGAAATCCTTCTTCGAGCCAAGCGCCGACTCATATTTCACGGGCGATGGATTCGTTCCTGAATACCCGCCTTCATTCCAGCCCTTATAAACTACATTCACATTTCCGATGCCATTTTTCTTCATATCTCCAAGCATCTCTTCCAGTTGAGATACCGTCGTCATCGGAATAAGTCGCTTGGCGAACATGCCATTTTCAGTTTCAGCGCCAAGAACATCCATTTGCAGAGGAATCGCTGTGTCTGCTTTCCCCTTATCTCTCACAAGAATAGATTTCTCCTCCAGATATGCTTGATACGTCTTGGCCATGCCAACATAACTTGCGTCCTTGCCGTTCAAGAACGTATAACGAATTTGAATATCCTCTGGATTGCGAGCCTTCTCATAGACGATGACACCGCCAAGTGACCGGCTCGTTGGCTGAAGATAAGACTCTCTAGATAGAAATTGTGCCGTCGTCCAGTTGTATGGCGTATTGACTCCATTCGGATATGCAACGATTTTGGCATTGTATTGACCATTCTCTACGATGCCGAATAGTCCGTTGCCGCCTTCCGCGTGAACCATTCCGAATACGGGATATTGCACAGTCAGCGGTGGATTTGTGAAAATATCACGGTTAACTGTTTCGATGCCTTCGTTCGTGCCATAAATCTTCGCTTCATAAGGGATTTTGAATTTCCCCTTATTGTCTGCAAGCCGGATTAATGCACCTGATCCGTCTGGAATGAACATATAACCGTCAACTTCACCAGCCTTGGTTGCTCCAAGAAACGGATAAACATATACGGACCCAAGCTTCGTTTTAGTTCCCTCAAGAATGCTTTGCTGCGGAATTCGGACCACCAATTGGTCCTTCTCCAGCGATACATGCAGCTCCATTCCAAGCTTCAGATCATTTAAACGAATAATAGCTTTAAATCCTTTTTCAAGCGACTCGAGGGTTATCGATTTATTCGCTTGAGAGACAAGATCCGTTCGCGTTGCATTCGGCTTGCTCTCCTCGAAATAATCAAGAGACAATCCCGATGCCATGAAATTTTTCCACGATTCATTGGATTCCGTGTCGATGATTTCGGAAGACCACATGTAGCCTGAGCGCTTATCCTTCACTTGAATGGACAAGCTTTGTTCTTTGAGATACAGCTCAAGATGTTCATTCTCCGCCACCTTGCGATAATCGGAGGATAGCTTTGACCCTGCCTCTTTATGATCAGGAAACGCGGACTGCAGCTCCGAATCTGGAATCGCACCCGTCTCCCTGCTAGAGCGGCCGTTACCAAAAAACAGGACATATACGATGGCAATGGCTGCTGCTATGATGACGGCGGTTACAACTGGCCTAATCCATTTAGAGTTCCGCACGTATCATCAGCTCCCGTATGACAGAATAAACAAAATCAAATACCTGATCGAGCAGCACATACACAATAAATGCAACTAAGCTCAGAATCAACATGCCAAATAATGTGATCAAAATATTGCGAATCGTCTCGCGGACCGTGTAGTCATGGACTTCCTTCACCATAATAAATAGGAGAACCGCACACCACACGACGATGATGTTGCTTGAGAAGCTGTACAGGAACGCGTCATTGTTCGTCAGTACATTCGAGACGATGACGATGATAGGGCTGAACAACAAGTACGGTGCCAAAGCATAAATGGTACCTTTGTACACTTCAGAAAATTTGCCCTCGCCTTCATTGATTGTACTCACCAAGTAATTCGCAATGATCCATAGTGCAATCGGCGCAAATACTTTGGCAATCTCCTTTAACAAAATCAGGCTGGAAGGCTCCACGTTATTGAATATAAAGCCGGTGTAATAAAGTGCAAACACATACTCGGCAAAGAAAAGCACATACAAGAACGTCGCGGACCACAGGGATACCTTCCGTTCCTCCTTGATGCCATAAAAGCCTTCCAACGGGCTTTTAATAAATCGGGAAACAAACATTACATGCCGAATAAACGCTGCAGAGAAAACTTGCTCTTTCAACCGAATGACGGAATGAAATACTCCTGTTTTCCGATGCAGCCAGCGAACCAATATCCGCAGCACGAACAAAGTAATTCCGACATACAGCACATAAATCAAGTTGTTTTGAAGCCAGCGATTGCGAATTTCCCAGAAGGCATTGGAATACCCCTCCTTATCGTTCGCAATAACATATTCCTCGATCGCTTCTGCATATAATTGCTGCTTGTAGTAGGCATCTGCCAGTCCTTTGTGCGCGAGGTCGAACAAGTTGTTTTTGTTCAGCACCTGACTCCACGGCTCACGGCTCTTGACGTAGTGCCCTTCCTTATAAAGCTCAAGCGCATGATGAACCATACTTGTAAACTCTGTTGGCTTAAAGATTTGAATATTATTTCTTTCCTTGTCGACGACATAAATATTTTCGCCTGCATCTACTGCAATGCCAGCCGCATTAATGAACATGCCGATCCGCGACTTCCCATCATCGGGTGCACCGAACGAGAACAGCAAATTGCCCTCAGTGTCATATTCGAAAATAATGCCGGTTTGGCTAATCGTATAAATGTTGCCGCTCTTCGAAATAAATAGATCCGTATACAGCGGATGAAAAGTCATATCCGCAGGCAATAAATTGAAGCCGGAAATATTAAATCGTTTGACAGATCTTCCCTCGTCGCCTTGGGTAATCGTATAAATTAACCCCTTCTGATCAATGTCGATGCTTGTAGCAGAAGGCGGTACATTTTTGAATAACTTCGCTCGCTGTGCATCAGTAAACAAAAACCGCTCCAGCATAATACGAAAGCTCGCTTTGGATTCATTGCTGCCGAAATAGCCAAGAAAATCGCCATTCGAGCTCATCTGCACGACGCCGTTAGTCGATCCCTCGCTTATGATATATACGTTTCCGCGCTTATCGACCGTCACCTTCATCGGCTTAAAAGGATTGTTCTTGCCAAAGAGCGGCGATTCCGGCCTCGCAAAGATTTGCTTTACCGCATGGTCAGCACCAAATTTAACGACTTGATTCAGTCCGCTGTCCGCTGCGTACACATCGCCTTTATGGTCAACGAATACACCAACCGGCGTCTGCAAAACCTCTTCACCGATGACCCGAATGAATTGCCCCTCGTCATCGAGGACGACGATACGATGATTGTTCGTATCTGCAACATAGATGTCGTTGCGCGCATCGATATAAATATCGGAAGGCCCGGAAAACTCAAGATCTCCCACCTTCTCAATTGAACCTGCGGGATGATAAGCATCCTGCGTTCGTACAAATTGCCTGTTATGGTCTTCCGTATAGGTCTTGTAAGGCGCTTCAGCGAGCACCATGGATGAGGAATCAAGCCATAGGAAGACGGCGAGAACAAGCAACAAAACCTTGCCGTTAATGTTCTTCATCGGAGTCTCCTCTATTTCAGTCCTGAATGCGCCATTGTGTTCATCACTTTGCTTTGCAGCAGTATAAAAATGACGAGGTTCGGAACGAACATAAGCAGCGATGCAGCTGCCGACATGCCTTGACCCGCGATGGTGTTGCCGGACCCCGACGCAACCGAGCTCATGAAGAACGATAATGTCTTCAAGCTTTCATCGTTGACATAATAATTTGAAGTCTCGACATTGTTCCATACCGCCTGAAAAGCAAGAATGGCGACTGTAGCAAGCGCGGGCATAATGACAGGTACAATGACCTTCCTGAACACCGTAAATTCACTCGCTCCGTCGATAATGGCCGCTTCTTTCAGCTCCTCGGGCACTTGATCAATAAATTGCTTCAGCAGAAACAGCCCAATCGGCATGGCCAGCAGCGGCAAAATATGAGCAAAATAGGTGTCCAGCATACCGGTCTGATCTACGACCAAGTACCGCGGAATTTGTACCGCGATTGGCACGAACATAAGGGCAAGCGTGTTCACCTCAAACAACACCTTGCGCAGCTTGAATTTCATCTTGGCCATCGCATAAGCAGCCAATGCACTAATAAATACTGAAAAAAACATGACAGAGATCGTTACGAGCAAGCTGTTGAATATAAAACGGCTGAACGGAATACCTGATGTCGACGTCGTAAAAAACAAATCTCTAAAGTTATCAAATGTCGGCTTCTGTACGAGAAAGCGCGGCGGGAATGCAAACAGCTCATCAATCGGCTTGAATGCATGCGAGATGATAAATATGATTGGCAGCATCATAAAAAACGCCAAAGGAATAAGAATGGCATAAAATTTCAGCTGACTCTTGTGGAACTTGGTCGGATTGACTTTTGTACCTTGATAAGACAAAACTTGCACCCCCTACTCTTTCTCACCGAATAATTTCCACGAAAGCTTAGACAGCATATATACGCCGATCAGCAGCACAACAGAAATCGCGCTTGCATACCCCATCTCATAGCGAATGAGGCCATAATCAGCAATATGGTTGACGATCAACTGTCCCGAGTTTTGCGGAGTTGGGTTGCCGCCTGATAGCTGAACGCCGATTTCACCGGCTTGGAAGGTCGTTACAACCGCCATCACAGCGCCAAACAACATCTGCGGCCTCATCGAGGGAATCGTAATATAAATAATTTCTTGAAAACGATTCTGGATTCCATCGATATAACCGGCTTCGTATATCGTTTGATCAATGTTCAGAACACCTGCAAGCATAGCGAGGAAACCAACTCCCATGCTGCTCCATAATGACACGACAATCATGATCGTCATCAAATATTCCGGTGACTGCAGCCACTGTATCGGAGCGTTAATCAGCCCTAAATTAAGCAGCAAGGAGTTAATATATCCCGCTTGGTCACCGCTGAATATAATTGTCCATACGACTGACATCGCTACTCCCATTGTCATCGAAGGAGAATAAATAATAAGGGCAAGAATGGTGCGCGGCTTGCTCGGAACTTGCGCCAGCATCCAAGCAAGCAGGAATGAAATGACATAGCCGCCCGGTCCTACGATCAAAGCAAACTTTATCGTGTTGGGCAGAACATTTTGCATAAAGATTTCATCGTGCGTAAGCAGATCGATATAGTTTTTGAAGCCGATCCACTCCGGCGCCTCTACCGTATTGAAATAAGTAAGGGAGAGGCCTGCCGCTACCACTACCGGGATAATAATAAACGTGCCGAACATCAAAAGATAAGGCGTCAGAAATAGGTAAGCCTCATTAAATCTGCGTGTCTTCATTTTCGCTCAACCCACTTGTCTATCGATGATATGGTCGGAACCGGATACGGCCTGATCATTTTGCCATTCGCATAATAGCCGAACTCTTCCATCTTCCGCATAATTTCACGATTAGTCCGTACTACAGCATCATCAATGGCCGTTCGCGGATTATCCCCGTTAAAGACAACCCTGTTCCAAACATTGCTAATTTCCCGCTCGACCATATAAGCGCCTGGCACGCGAGAAGGTTCTCTCACCCATTTGAACTGCTCGGAAATAACCTCTTTGTCTTCCTCCGGCCATGGTACCTGCTCGAGCGCTTCCAGATTGGCCGTGTTCCACATGAAGGTCATGCCATAGGTAGTCTGCATGAGATTGGCAAATTCGACCTGAACCGGCGTTGACAACCACCAATCGAGGAACTTCCAAGATTCCTCTGCATAGTCGATGCCTTTAAAAATCATTCCCGTCTGTCCGCCTGTCGGCGCCCATCTTGCTACCGTTCCATCCGGCTTCTCCACGCCTGGATGCAGCGCGATCTTCCATGTGTTGGCGATTTCCGGTGCAGCCGCCTTCAATTGAATATACGTATTGAAATCAGATATCCCTACCGGCATTGTGCCGTAACGGAAATGGTGATAGAAATTCGGTACGTCCTGCGGCAAGTTGTAGATCGTAAACAAGTCGGTCATAAACTTCATGCCCTCAAGCGCTTGCTCACTGTCGATTGCGGTGTTCATCCCGCTCTCATCAAACAATTCTCCGTCGAATTGATAAATAAACGGCGTCGTTGCATTAAAAGGCTTGAAGCCTTTGTACTGGGCAAGCGGCTCATAGAAGTTCATGCCAAGCCGCTGCAGCTCAGGCAGCATCTCAACCACGTCCTGCCACGTATCCGGCGGCGACAGCTTCAGCGAATCCAAAATATCCTGCCGGTAAAACAGCACCCAAAAATTTTGCGTTTCCGGCAATGCATATACGCCTTCCTCAAACGAAAATGGAATAATCGCACCTTTGGAGAAACGCTTGATGCTCTCCTCGTAACCAGCGAATTGCCGCAAATCCATAGCCGCATTCCGAATGGCCAGTTCATAGGGAATCCAGTTGCTTACTCCTAGGGCAACATCCGGCTGACGATTGGATGCGTTAGCCAGAACGAGCTTATTCTCGTCCGGCATAATGGACAGCTTAACGGCAATGCCCGATTCCGGCGTAAACTGCTCATCGATCATCTTCTGCATGAGCTCAACGAAAGGCCTTGGGCGATTGACCCAAACCTCCAGCTCACCATTTATTTTGTTTGAGCTGGAATAGGATTGTTTCGTAAAGGATAAGAAAAAGCGTTTAACCGTTTCCCCTGATTTCTTGAAAAAACCTGCATTTGGAGACGGCAGCTTGCCATCCTGAGAAACATAAATCCGGTCAAGTGCAAGCGGAGACTCTGAAATGCTCTGCAAAAGCGTACCTAGCAATTGAGAGGCAGACGCCGACCCTTCAGAAAACAGATTTAGGCGATTGGGCAATTCATTAGGGTCCTTCGCAAGGGATCGCAATTGCTTCGAAGCCAGCTTCAAATTGACAATTTCGCCAATTTCCTTCACCTTCGGGTTAAGCAGGCTAATTTCTTCGAAGCGTTGATCAAGATCATCCGCCCAGCTAGAGAGCTGTTTATCTAGTTCCGGCATGTATTCAAGTAGATTCCAATCTCTATACAAATCTAGTTTATTTCCTGTCAGCTTCTTGATTTCCAGCGTCATGCGGCTGATCTCTCTCATTTTGGCGAAGATATCCTCTGCTAGAGGACGCATATGTGATAAATTCACTGTCATGCTGAGCGTATGCTTGCCCTTCGTCATATAAAATTGATAAGGCTTATCCTCACTGCCAAGCGTCTCATTCCGCCATTTTTTCGTATAAGGAAAAGCATAATTGTCCACCTCGCGGAAAGGAACTACGCCATCGAGCTCAATTCGGCGAAACACGGGCAAATCATATTGTGTATTTTGCAAGTATTTCAAAGCAATTTGATAGTACCCATCCTGAGGAACCTCCAGCTCCCACGTCAGCGATTGACCGCCTTCTTCATAGGAACCCGCATCGATCATATTGAGCAGCAGCTTGTTCGTTTCGTAGGGCGTCACCTTGCTATCGCGTGACGAGGCTGCTCTGATGGAGGAATCGTTTTTATACAGCAGTTGCTCCGCTTCGGTTATGAGCAGTGTGTCGATGCGCTCAGCACCCGTTTCTTCTGCTGGGAAGCTCATTAAATAGTTTTCATATGTTTGTATTTGGGCAGGGGCTTCTACTCTCACATCGCCAAGCAGCAACTCTCCCCTGGTATTGACTAACGTAACGGTGTTCAAGCCTTCTTTTAATTGAAACTTTAAAGGCTCCATATGAAAATAACTAGAATCCATGGCATATACCTTCTGCCATAACTTCACTTTCTGGGAACGCGGCAGCAGCTCGTTGCCATAACGATCCCACTTTTCTGCAAGAGGTTTGTTCTCCCACCTGCTAGGAAACAAAATATGACGGCTTTCATAGAACGGGTATTGTCCGTTGATTTGCAAATAACCCTCTGTGGGCAAAATGCTGTCATCCAGCATGTAATAATCAAACGCTAGCTGATATAACCCCGTTTTTTCAACATGAATGTCGAACGTGATCTTTGCGTCTTTATTCCAACGAAGTGTCTCCTGACCGTAATTGAAGCTATCTTGTAGAGAGACTAGTAATGCTGCGTTTTCCACATCTTTGGCAGGTGAAACGATGATGTTCGCGTTTGGAATGATAGGAACCTCAGACCACTCTTGAAGCTTTTCTGAATAGGTCTTCTCCAGCAGATTAAGCGCATCCGCTGAGCCTTCTGCCTTGGGCGCTGCCGCTTGCTCCGATTCAGCTTGTACTAACGATCCCGGGAGTCCGCTAGCAAGAAGAGCTGCAATCATCAAGCATATCAGTAAGATTTGATAAGTTTTTTTCATGGTCTCTTCCCTGCCTATGCTTCATTAATGCCGCAGATGCGAAAGATCATAAAGCTTCTCCCGCATCTACGGTCAATCTGTATTATTGACTTAATCTTTGCAGCGCTTGACCTACGAACTCATTTGCTTTGTCTTCCATTTCTTTCGCTTTATCAGCAGGCTTCAATTCACCGTTTGCGAACTTCTCATATATTTTTTGTTCATCGGATGCCCAAGCACTGAATTCTCTCCAGCCCGGAAGAACCTTGTTATAATCTGGAACAGCATCGCCGAGCAATCCAATGGCTGCTTTCGCACCGTCTAGCTTCAGCTCGCCCGTCAGCTTCTCCCATACCTCAGGGAAATCAGCAACTGGGAATTTATCGATGTTGATGTTCAATTCCTTGTTCAGCTCAAGACGCTTCAGCCAGCCATCCTTGCTCCATGACATAAATTTCATCAGCTCATAAGCAGCTTCTGGATGTTTGGTTGTGGAGGATACACCGATATAGTCAAGGACTACAGGCATCTTTTGTCCCGCATTGCCAGCTGGGTATGGATAGAAATCTACGACGCCAGCTCCCGACTTTTCCATTTCCGGCGGCAAGGAATTCATATTCCAAGAACCGTCAATTCCGAGTGCTACATGCCCTTTCTGCAGCGGCCAAGCTCCTTCTTCGCCGAATACTTTTGTTTTTTCTTCGCCAGTCATTTTTTCTTCCACTTTCAACCTGCGAAGCTCAAGCTGTTGGTTGTAGCCATCGATCCACTGTTGATTCGTGAAATGGAATTTCTCACCGTCAAATGTGTTGTAGCCTAGCGCACTATCATTCGCCATTGGCCAGTGTTCATTGAAAGATAGATTGCCCCACGGGCCTGAAATCCCATAAATATGTTCCGAAGGCTTGGATACCTTCTTGGCGATGTCGATCATCTCTGTAATGGTCCAATTATATCCAGGAAGCGGAATGTTGTTTTTCTCAAGCAGCGTTTTATTCACATAGACACCCATAATAAACTGGAAAGTAGGCGATGCTAGGCGCTTGCCGCCATAAACCGCTTGCTTCGCAATATTCGGATAAATAGCCTGCGTTTCCTCATCTTGATCCCAATATGGTGACAGATCGAGCAGCCATTCGTTCTCTACGCCTACAGGTACACTTTCTACCCAGAACACGTCAGGCAATTTGCTCGCGCTGGCTGCTGCAGTCAACGCATCTGTCCAAGGCCAGTTGATCGTTTCGTCTTTCTCTACTGTAATATTCGGATATTTTGCCATGAAGGCTTTCATCATTTCGCCTTCCATCTTCGGGTCTTCCCAGCTTGCAAACTTTAATGTAATTTTCTCTGTTTGCCATGATGGCGTCTCTTCTGCCTTGGTATTGTCCTCTGTCGGCTTATTCGTAGCAGTAGAAGTAGATCCTTCATTTGTTTTGTTGTTCCCGCCTGAACAGGCAGCTAATACGGTGACGAATAACGACAATACCAGTAATAATGAAAATATTTTCCTACTTTTCATTTCACTATCCCCTTTTTTCAAATGATATATGGATACACTTGCATGTACCTAAGGTTAGGCATTACTTTTTTGAAAACGATTTCATAAATGGTTGCTATCGCATACGAGAACATGGAAGTCGTGTCTCTTGTATGCAAAGCGGCTATATTTTAAAATGGTATCGATTTCATTTTATTAAAAAGAGATTTTCATAATCTGAAATTATGATTGCACTCTTTTATAATTAGAAGAAGCACGAATGCACAGCTGAGAATCAACAACGACAATACGCTCATCGTCGTCCGCCATCTCGCCCTTAATTTTCTTGATAAGCATTTCCGCAGCAGCATAGCCCATTTCAATCTTTAATTGATTAACCGTGCTAAGCTGAGGCACCAAATATCTCGAAACTCTTTCATTGTCTACGCCAAAAACAGCTAGATCCTGAGGGATTCTTACATTCGCTTCTCTGCACGCGGCATAAATGCCTAATGCCATCTCATCATTGGCAGAAAAAACAGCTGCGAACTTCTGCCCTGCATCCCAAAGGCGCTTTAAAGCTGAGTATCCGCCTCTTTTGTTGAAATCGCCATTTTCCACAAGCTCTGGCCGGAACGGAATGCCGTGTTTTTCTAATCCTTTGATGTAGCCTTCCAGACGATCCAAGCTATCGATAGCATCATTATAGCCGCTTATGAATGCTATATCTTTGTGCCCCTGCTCGATGAGATGCTCAACCACGTGCATGGCAACCTCTGTCGTATTCGTTTGGACGTTATAAATTCTGGAATCCAGAATGCTGCGTCCAATAGATCCTATAACATAACCTCTGTCGAGCAGCTCCATAACCGTCTCTTTCGGCAGTAACGACTCAATTAGGATCATACCGTCAACCGTTCTGTTCGTTAGCATTTGAAGATAACCGAGCTCAATTTCTCTGCTGTTTTGGGTATCGCAGATAATGACTTTAAATTTCTCCAAATGCGCCTTGTTCTGAATTCCTTTTACTAAATTAGAGTAATACGCAACCATAATATCAGGCACAATTATTCCAATAGTAAACGTTTTTTGCTGACGTAGATTTTTGGCTGCAGCATTGGGAACGTAATTCATTTGCTCAATAACCATGAGAACCTTTTCCCTCGTTTTGTTCTTAACGAGCGGGTTATTGTTTAACACGCGCGAGACAGTAGTCGGTGATACCTTTGCCGCTTTAGCTACATCAACGATATTAACATCCATAAGATTCGACCTTTGCTATAAATTTTGTCAGATATAAACAAATAAAGCGCTATCAAGTTGATATTTAATAATATAGCAAAAAATGAAATCGATTTCAATAGTTACTTTGAGCAATATTTCCAGTGTTTCCATGTACGCCATTGCCATAAGAAAAGGTGATCCACACCGCATTTTACGGATAGAATCACCTTGAGCATTTTTAAAGAATAACCTTAAATGGATTACTCTTTGTCTAGGAAACGCCAGAAGTTTCGATTCAGCATACCATCCAGATCCCGCTTGATCTCCTCCTCCGTCACCGTCCATCCACTATGATGCAACTTCTCGTATTTCGCTGCAAGAACATTGCCAATGATTTTTCTAGAATGCTCCCATTTGTAAATCAATTGCTCAAACACACGGCAATCAGAATGCTGAGGAATCATTGAAGTGCCTAGAAGCTCTATGCGGAAACGTGTCATTTCTTCAACCATCGATTCAATATGCAGAAACCACCAGCAGCCAAATATCATCAGATTCCGGAACTTACGAGCTAGCACCGTTAATTCATGCTGATTTTCTCTGGCCAGCATCGTGATGAGAAACTTCTGCTCGGGGTAACGGCGGCATAAGGCTTCCACTGCCGATACATCAGACAGCATGCTCATATCGCCAGCT
This sequence comes from Paenibacillus sp. MCAF9, assembly GCF_052114265.1. Lineage (NCBI taxonomy): Bacteria > Bacillati > Bacillota > Bacilli > Caryophanales > Paenibacillaceae > Paenibacillus > Paenibacillus sp. MCAF9. The sequence goes on along the minus strand of NZ_JBFREL010000005.1, from coordinate 358,124 downwards.
AATCTGAGTGATGGGTTCACCCGTCTGCGAACGCCAATCATTAACGCAAACGGAATACTTTTTGCTTGGCATACAGGAATCATAACCTCATCAATCATCTTGCTTCGATGATCATCGGCTGGATATTCAAAATCACCAGGCATCGACACGGCAAGATAAAGCGCATCCATCCGAGTAATCCATTCCGAGAGAAAACGTCTTGTTTCTGCTTTTGTCCGCTCAGACCATTCCACTTGTACATCATAACCAAGATTTTGCAGCTCTTTCACCGCATGATCCCAATCATTAAGAAGCGCATCAACTCGCAGCGCCGCATAGAAACGGACATCCGTTTTTCCTTTGCCTGACAGCCAAACGGGACGTTCAACAGGATCAAACGGATCGTTCGTCATGACGATTTTCTCAATTCCAGCGATTTGCATGACCGTATCTACCTGCTGTTCTACCGTACGCTTCGCAAGTGCTTGCCGGTAATCGTCCAGATTGCGTGAGGATACATCGAATCCAAGACGTTTAACAATCGTAATAAAACCGCTTGCAGCTTCGCTTACAGGAGAATGATCAATGAACAGCTGCTTCCATATCCAGTCCGCCTGCTCGCGCTTTGTCATCGACCAGAATTGGCTGTACTCCTCCTCTGACCATCTGAACGACTCTGAAATTAAGTAATGATAAGTCAACAGCTCATCGATGCCCCATAAAAGCAGTTCCCCAAATTCAGGAGCATATAGATGCGTATGCATATCCGTAACAGGCGTGCTCATAGCTAAACGATCAACCGTCGCTTTAATATCTGCCAGGCTTGCAATGGTTTGAGTACTCATTTTCTTTTCCCCTCTCTTATTGGCTTCAACCGCTTCCCCCAAAGCTTTATGCGCCTTATGTGTTCAAATGCAGTCGTTGTTGTCCGTTCCCTTTAGCTGTAAACGCGGTCTTGTCATATCGTCATCGCACCAAATCCGCCATCCACGCGGAGGAATGAGCCGGTAACAAATGAAGACGCTTTGGATGAAGCCAAATAAACAACCGCGCCCTTCAGCTCATCCGGGTTTCCAAAACGATTCATTGGCGTATGCTGCATAATCGACTCTACTCTTTCGGGTGAAAGTATTTTTCTGTTCTGCTCCGCCGGGAAAAAACCTGGAATAATAGCGTTAACTCTTACGCGGTCTGGCGCAAATTCACGTGCTAGAAATTGCGTGATGCTGTTAACTCCTGCCTTCGATGCTGAGTAAGTAAACACGCGAGAGAGCGGTGGTGATGAGGAAACAGAAGAGATATTGATAATGGAGCCGCCGCTGCCCTGTTCAATCATTTGTTTACCGAACACTTGGCAAGCCAGCACGACACTCTTTAAATTGACGTCCATAATTCGATCCCATTCATCCATCTTCAAATCAAAAAAAGGCGTGGGGCTGTTTGTTCCTGAAGCATTTACAAGGGTATCTATACGTCCTCCCCATTGCAGAACATCGCTCAGCACCGCTTCTAATTCATCTTTTTTTGTTGCATCTGCTTGCAAAGAGATCGCCGTTCCGCCGCTGCTATTTATTTGATCACATACTAATTTTGCTTTCTCCATATCGCGGCCAACGATGGCTACTTTTGATCCCGCTTCAGCCAGTGCAGAAGCCATGGCACTGCCAAGAACACCATTTCCACCGATTACAACGGATACGGTATCTGTTAAATTAAACATGAGAAAACCACCTTATAATCAAAATAACAACGTTGTTATTTTTCATAATATCGCAATAAGCCCATACTGTCTACACCAATTATACCGCTTTCATTTGCATAATAATTGGACTATGATAGGATGTATGACTTATGATAATAGTCGTTAAAGTTCCTTTCGGAGGGAAGCTATGGTAACCATCAAAGATATCGCAGAGCGTGCAGGCGTCAGCTTTTCTACTGTATCCAAGGCACTTAGAGACAGCCCGCTCGTACAAAATAAAACGAAACAGCATATCCTTTCCATCGCAAAAGACATGGGTTATCAACCCAATATTGCTGCTCGAAGCCTCGTCTCGAGAAAAAGCGGCGCGATTGGCATCGTATGGCCATCAATAGAACGCGCAGCCCTATCATCCCTTCTTACACGGCTTAATGAGGAGCTAGAGAAATACGGCTATATCACGTTGCTGTCTATTAGCAACATCGAATTCGCGATCGAAACTTTTCGCCGCTATCAAGTGGATGCCATACTCGCCTTTGGAGACAGGGATAATAAACCTAATCCAATCGACTCCAGCGCCATGCAAATCCCAATTCTCACCTATGGTGCCGCTGACTATACGCCCTATTCCGCAGTTGATGTTAACCGTGGCCAAGCCATTCGGCTAGCGGTTCGTCACTTGGCAAATTTAGGACATAAAGAAATAGCGTACATCGGGGAACCGAAGTCGCATGACCCGCTGCAAGCTGTAAAAATCGAAGCCTTTCAAGAAGAGATTAGACATCATGGGCTGCGCTTAACGGATGATTCCATTCTCCAAATGAACGGTTTAGAATTCCACGATGGTTATATTGCTGCACGAATGATGATGGATCGTCCTCTTCGTCCAACAGCTTTCATAAGCGGCGGTATCGATCTCACTCGCGGCATCCTTCGCGCCGTCAGTGAACTCGGCCTCTCCGTCCCTCATGATGTTTCTGTCGTTAGTTACGACAATCTTCCGCAGATGGAGAATCTTGAGGTTCCAATGACCGTCGTAGGTGTTGCCCTCTCCTCCATCGCAGCGGCAATAGCCAAAACCATACTTGAGCTTATCGATGCTCCAAACATGATTAAGACGGTCCACTTGGAACCCGAACTTGTCATCCGCTCATCAACTTCTAAACCGTTTTCAAATGCTGAATAGGGCTGTCCCGTGAAGTAGATAACACTACTTGAGGATAGCCCTGTTGTTTGAATATCTATAAACTTAGGGAGGAATGATTATGACTATTATCAATAAAGAGGAGTTTATTGCATCAGAATCGGAGCTTAGATCACTTATTGGCTATCCCAGCGAACTCGTACAGCATAAAGATATTACTCACTTGGATGAACATTGTCGAGATTTTATAGCAAAGTCACCCTTCGTGTTTATTTCAACCTCTAACTCAGATGGGCAGTGTGACGGCTCCCCTAGAGGTGATACGGCAGGTTTTGTTCACGTGATTGATGATAAGCACCTCGTAATTCCAGAGCGCCCAGGAAATAAAAGAATAGATTCATTACGAAATATACTTTCAAATCCACAAATCGGCTTAGTTTTCCTCATTCCTGGACTTGGCGAAACATTGCGAATAAATGGGCGCGCCTTTATTACCAAAGATAACGAATTGTTAGCAATAATGGCTGTAAACGAAAAAATTCCTTTATTAGGCATCGTGGTTGCCGTAGAAGAATGTTTCCTGCACTGTGCCAAAGCATTTAGACGGTCAAAACTATGGGAATCGCATTCATGGCTACCTAAAAATGAATTGCCTTCCCCTTCAAAGATCATAGCCTCTCATGTAAATCTTGAAGGAGTAACCTCCGAACTCGTAGCTGCTAGATTGGAACAAGGTTACACCAAACGACTGTATTAGTTGTTTTACCTATGAGCCATTGCTATACCGGCAAGCTTCTTACCGCTTTTGCTACAATTCTTTTCGTTTCCTTCGCCTTTGAGCGCTTCAACCAGTCATTACAAATAGCTCTTACCCACTCAGGATTAGTTTTGCTAGCGTCATTCATCCAGTTGCCTACTGAATCCTGAACATATTTGGCTTCATCGCTGTTCACAGCTTCTAATAGGGAAAGAGCCATAGCAGGATTTTCTTTCAGCTCAGCAATATGTTTGGCCCATACGCCTCGCGGTCGAGTGGATTCAATGGCAAATCTCCTAATATTCGCATCATGATCACGCACCCAATCTTTGAGTAAATGAAGTGCTCCTAGTAAATCATTGGAGATGGATTCCCTTAAAGCCATCCAAGCAATCTCGCGAACGCCAAAATGGTGATCTGCCGCAAAAGGACGAATCGATGCAAGCTTCTCTACTAAACTTAAACGTTGATCCACTCCAATAATAAAAGCAGCCCAGCAGCGAACACTGTCTGATGGATGAGCAGCTAATTTGTCGTAAAGTTTAGACTGCTCTTCTTCTGCTAGTCGAGCGAATAAGCTAAGCCATTCCTTTGCGATAGCAGGTATGATTTTCATAATTTTTTTCTCGTTCAAATGTTTCAGCCTATCCAGAATGGGATCGGATTCTTGATCCAAACCAAGCTCGTTTAGTACATTTTGCAGCAGTACAATATGATCGACAACGAGCCATTCCGTCAAATTGACCGTCTCCAGTTTCCCCATATGAATCAGTTCTATCACTTCATTTGGAATATCGCTCAACTTTCTTGCACCTTTGCGGTACAAAATGGAGTCAGAAATGACCATCGCTTTCTCATTATTCATAACACGGTTCCCTCGCTTATACGACATTTAAAATTGGAAGCACGCCAATTATACTTCTTATTTATAAGCGAAGATGTAATCTAGTTTACAACTCTTTCTACATAACCTAGCTTTGCAACAACATTTTTTTATGAATGTAGATGGTTTTAAAACCTGTCTTAATGCGTTTTTGTTCCGAAAGCTCTTGTAAGGCTACCGTTACCGCTTCTCTTGTCGCTCCAACCAGATTTGCAATTTCTTGATGTGAAAGAGGAAAATCAATTTTGCAATACTCATCCCTATCCATGCTCGTAATTCCAAATTGCTCTGAAAGCTTCATGAGAACATGCAAAATTTTATCATGAAGACCTCCTAGAGCTAAATTTTGTGTTAAACGACTCATCGTACTAATTCGATCACTTAAAACCTGTAATAAATTCATCATGAAGCGAGGCCGCTGCATTAAAAAATTTTCAAACCTATCTTTACTCATCAAACAAATATGGCTTTCTTCAATCGTTTCAATAAAGTGATCCCGCGTACCAAATGAAATGATATTCATCTCGCCAAATACATTTCCTTCACCTAATATATCCGAAGTAAATTGCTTGCCTTCCACACTCAGCTTATATAAACGAACCTTTCCCTTTTTCACAAAATAAAGCCCTTCTGAAAAAGATTCCGGTGTTTGAATAAATGTCTTTTTCGGGATAACGGTAATAGAGGTCATTTCATCCATCTCTATCAAGTCTTCTATTGTGAGTGAATGAAGCAAATTAAATTGCGATAAATATTGAATGTTATCCATTTCTCCTCCAGTTCGTTAATCGAGATGAAAAAATAAAGATTTAAGGCAGCTTCTTCTTCACAAAATGACCAATATGGTCGATAGCCTGCTGCGCTTCCGGAAGCATGTAGGCGAGAAAATGAAATACACTCCACATCTGATCCCATACTTCCAGCGTAACAGCGACACCTGCTGCTCTTGCTTGATCCGTAAACCGTGTAGAATCACTTAACAGAACTTCATGATCGCCTACTTGGATAAACAAATCGGGCAGTCCGCTCAAATTCATTCTAAGGGGGGATAAGAGCAGGATATCATCCGTACTGCTGCCTAAATATGTGTTCAATATCCTGCGATTGCCCTCCAAGCTCCCTGTAGGATCGAGCTCCGATCGAGTCGTGTAGGATTCACCATCCAAATGTACTAGATCCGTATGCGGGGAGATGAGAAAAGCACCTGCTGGAAGCGTCTCTCCTTGTTCTCGAAGTGAAAGCAAGGTCATAAGCGCAAGGCTTCCGCCTACCGAATCTCCGCCAAATAGGATATTAGCAGCGGAATAACCGTTCTCAAGCAACCAACGATAGGCAATGAGGCAATCCTCGTTTGCAGCTGGATACGAATGCTCCGGTGCAAGTCTATATTCAATGACAAGCACTTTCACCCCACTGGAATTCGCTATTCTTGCCGTCAAATCACGATAGAATGCACAGGTGCCTGCTATAAAACCACCGCCATGGAAGTAAAGAATGACCTTGTTCACATCTACAGTTAGATTAGCTGGAGTAATCCATTCACCAAATAGATTTCCGATTACTACCTCTTGGACAATAATATCCGTATTCATTTGCATAGCAGCTGCGGTATTATTCATTTCATTTCTTATTTTCTCCACTGGTATTTCACTAAAATTGCTCGATTGTTTTAAAAAATGTTTAATCGCTGCAAGCTGTTCGATACTCGTTTTTTCCATGTAATGCTCCTCCTACAGGCTTAATAACGTAAGTCTACAGCCTGTAGCATAGTACAACGTCAAGCTAAGATTCCATGTGTAGGATGTGAAGTGTTTCCTGAGTTTCCGGGTGCTTTTCTTCTGCTTGCAGATTTGTTTTCAAGCTTGCGAGCATTGCTAATGTTTGTTCTTGCCGTTCCATATCTGAACGGATTTTATCCATTTTTTTATCGATCACTGTCAAAAAATCAGCGAGACTAATTTGACTGCTGCTAGACTTTGTTAATGCTTTTTTGATTTCTTTTAATGTAAATCCACAAGCCTTAGCATTTTTTATAAACGTAAGATGACTTAATACTTCCTCAGAGTACATCCGATAACCTGATTCAGAACGCATCGGCGCCGGAATTAGTCCATGATTCTCATAGTATCTTAACGTTTCGATATTCACATTCGCCATTTTTGCAATTTGCCCTCGCAAATAACCGGTCATTTCAATCCCCCTCTTATGTTGGTTGAAAGATTATTCTGAAGAGACACACAGGCTGATCAACTTCAACTATTTCTCGGGAAATGAATCATTCAAAGCTTCCTTATATTTATTCTCTTTGTAGCCAATAACCTCAGACATGACATCACTTATACTTTTGCCTTGTTCTCTCATCTCGTCTATATAAAAGTCCGCTTTAATTCTGCCCTTATGAACAATAATGGCACGGTCGATAACATGCTCAATTTCTTCTATTAAATGCGTCGTGAGCAGGATCGTCTCATCGCCTTTTAAATTGGAAACCATAAGCTTTAAAAAATCCTTTCTAGTGAACATATCCTTGCCCTGAAAAGGTTCGTCCATCAGCATATATTTTGCGTCCTTAGCAAACCCCGCACAAATTTCAAGCTTCAGCTTTTGCCCTTTGGAGAATGTTTTGATTTTTTGCTGCGGTTCTAGCTCATAGAAGCTGATCAGCTTGTCAAAATGTTTTCTATTGAATCTAGGGAAAAAGCCAGCCAAAAACTCTGCATACTGAACAGGTGTTAGATCAGGAAGAAAGCTGCCCTCTTCCGTAATCAATGCAATGTTGTCATACTGCTCCGTTACTGGTCTGCCTTCTACTGTTATGGTTCCGTTCTGAATTTCTCCAATCCCCATGATTGCCTTCAGCAATGTTGTTTTTCCGCTGCCGTTTCCGCCAAGAATACCAACGATTTCACCTTTGTTTATCGTTAAGCTATCCACGTATAAGTACTCACTGCTTCCAGGATAGCGCTTTTCCACATATTTCAGCTCGATCATCCATGCCCCTCCTGCCTGCAAACCTTTTATTCAATCTTGAGGTTATCGTAATACCTATACTCTGATTGGCTGTATCCAAACCCGCCTGACAGCGGCGATAGATTCATCGCTCTAATATTATCGTCATTCAGATCAGTCATAAGCTCACCTTTGTAGAGCAATGTAGAGGCTTGATACACATAAATCATAAATCGTTTAGGAAGCACAATATCATATTGAAACTGACTTCCATCTTTAGGCTTGCTTCTCATTGTTTTGACGACATATAACTTATCGTTACGATAGCTCATCGCGAACATACCGCTGTAATTGTCCTCTTCTCCGTCCGCAAAGCTTTCTTTTATCGCTTCGTTTAATTTCATTTCACTCGATAAATGAAAACTAAACATTGTTTTATTATTATTATTATTATTGGCATCAGCATCCTCAGCTGAAGAGGACCGGCTAAAACTCAGATTTAGCGTGTTCTGATCGTGATCGCTAAATGCTTCATAATTTTCATAATAGGTATCCCCGCTCGGATTATTGAATGAGCTCGCTCGATCCCGTCCTGCCAAGTAAAAATGAGGAACTATTGTCTCACCTAATTGCTTCCCGCTGACGCTGTCAAATGCACGAATAATAAGCTCGTTATCTTCAACTGCAATTAATGCCAAGCTGCTGCCAACGGCTTCTAATCCAAGAATTTCAATGCTTGAATTCGGATTATCTTTGTTTTTATCCAGGCTAAAGGTTGCCACGGTACGCGGCTCCTGCCCTTTGTCTCCGGTTATGCCTCGATAACCCCAATTATCTGAAAACTTTAACGCATAGATTCCGTTCTCTCCTGTGTAATGCGTTGTCGTTGGCAATGTAAAATATACGTTATCGCCAATTTTGGCAAGTCCATATTCGAGAGCATTCGTATAAGTGACGCTGTTATCCTTCTGATCCGCTCTATTATAATGTACAGGCGGATTAACCGTTGCCGTACCGATAGGAATGGGAATTGCATTCCTTCGATCACGAGCAACGATTTCAAAAAGCGGTCCAGTATTCGAAATGTCATATTCAACGCCATTCATTATTTTAGCATTTCCCGGAATAAATCGTATTGGGGTTTGTTGCTGCATCTGCTCAAATAACACGGTACTCGTTTTCACTTGGCCTTTCTCAATACGGAAGCTAGTGCGATGGCTCCCATCCTTCAGCTCTCCACTTATGACTGCATCCTCAATGGCTTCACGTGAGCCCTGCAAATCTTTTATATAGAATGTCCCTTGATCCTTCTTCGCGTAGATACTGCCGGACATTATCCCTATGACAGCTATCGCTGCAATTAACGCAACGAGAACTGCATGATTTTTTAGCTTTTTCATAGCGATCCCATCCCTTTCTTAAGCGATAGCTGCTTTTTTTATTAGCTTGATGCTGTGCCATATGAAAAATCCACTTAAAACAAGCATGATTGAGCTGCTAATATACAAATGACTTGGTGCTGCATAAGAATAGGATTCACTCATTCGATAGCTCAGTACTTTAATTGCCACGATAACCGCGGCTCCAATAGCGACAAAACCCCAGTACCTTTTGCTTCGTTCGCATAAAGCCCCGTAATATAGAGCTGTTGTGATCATAAATAAAATACTTGCTGATGATAAGATTCTGCTTAGGTTTAATGGCATGATGATTCGAAAAAAATCAGAACGGATAACAGCTAAAAAAAGTCCATTTGTCATCGAAAAGCGGCCTTCACCATAGCTCGCAAACTTCGCCGATACCACATCGTATCCAAGCTTTATGCTAATTAGCTGCGACCCGAGCAGCATGAGCAAGCAAATGACAAAAACAACGATTTTGCTAAAATAAATCGATTCACGCCTTACAGGCAGTGATAAAAACATGTATATACTTTTACTGCCCCAATAACCTGTATAAATCGTCTTTAAGAAAAACCCGCATGCTGCTGCTATGCATAGGAGGAATACGATGATGCAGCCTGAAGAGGCATAAATATTTTCATAGCGCTCGTGAACGGTATATTCACCATAGTCTTTGACAAACATGTGGAGCAGATAAAGAGGGATAACGATTACAGCTGTGCAAAGCAGCATAATCGCTTTCAACCAGGTTGAAAATTCATATTGCAGCAGTCGATAAAAGGTTCTCATGATACCACCTCAATTGTATTATAGTAGTAGTACAGATACGCCAAAAAAAACTATTCCCAACGCTCGCTAATGAGGGAGATGACTTGTTGGAACGACAAGTGAATCTCCTTAGCGGAGCCAATAAACGCTTTCACTAACTCATCCGTCAGCTCAGCTTCAATTTGCTTTAAGATCGCCTCATCTACATAAATAACACTGCCGAGCGTACTGCTCGTGCGAACATAACCTTCATCCTCCATAAGCTTAAAAGCCTTTTGCACTGTATTCGGATTAATGTTCAGTTGTGCAGCTATTTCTCGCCTAGACGGCAGCTTATCTCCCGATTCAACTTTCCCCAGCAGTATTTGCCTCTTCACATACAATGCGGCCTGCACGTATACGGGCTCCTTGTTGTTTAGCTTTAATTCATAAAAATTTAGCACGTACACATCACCTGCCTTATCTCTTGATTGTATTATTGCACTAGTACAATTTAATTGTCAATATGTAACAAAAAAAGGAGCATGATTTTGAGATCTGCTCCTTTTCTTCGATGATATGAATTAAATCTTTCTAAACCTTTTAAAAATGAAACCGTTTCTTTATTTCCTCTTTAAATTGCCGATCCGAGAAAATAATCATGCCGATGATCGTGAGCAATGAGTAAACAATCGCTGCCACACTTGGCCAAATGACATCCGCTAATTGAAAAATAAATAAAATCGCAGGACATAGGCTGATGAAAAACATAGCTAATAAATAACCGATATCATTATGCCATAACGATTTTTTTATAATGGCGAGCAGAGTCATCACAAAAGTTGCTGCCATACCAAACAGCGGAATGGCATAGGTGGTTGACCACTTCATAAACCCAACAAAAATATCGATTACGAGTAAAAAAAGCGCTAATATCGCGTAATGAAACAATATCTTTTTGCCGATATGCACCTTTGACAATATCGTATCTTTTACAATAACCCATGCATAGATTAACCCGGTCGTCACAATCGCAGACCACAATTTAGGATTGAGCTGCAACGTTAATAAATTAATCGTAATCGAGAGTACTATAGCCGATATCGTTAAAAACAAAAACAGCTTCGTACGTGTAAATACGGCTGTTTCTTGATGTAATTTTGAATAGGAGGGGTACTCTGACGCACTATTCCCGCGATTCCCAAGAGGCCTCGAGCATAACGGACAATAGTCGTGCTGATCGTCAACGCTCACATTGCATCGATTGCATAACCTCATCCATTCCTCCCCCAATCATTTGAATATACTCTCACGTCAAGCCCAGCCTGAGCCGCTAAATAAGAGAAAAAATATTGCAGTATATCGGCTTCTACAATACTTCTCGTAAACGTAATCGTCAGCTTATCATTAACCGTACAGACGCCGCAGCTTACTGGGCTTTTATTTGATGGATAGACTACAGCCTCAATAACGTCGATATAGTTATACATTTGCTGCGGCAAAATGATGTTGCCAACATTGGATAACGTCATCGTTCTTCTGCTTTCTCCTAGTGTGCGAAAACCAAAATCAACAAACCAGCTTTTGAGAAACAGCGGAATAAAAAGAGTAGCTTTGTTGCGTTCGAGCGCTACATTGTTATAAATAATATTTTGCAAATTTTCTTTTCCAGTTTTCTGCTTTAACATTTCATTTACTCGAATAATGAGCTCATCAAATGAAGCGTCCTCGGTTACTTTTATTCCGATATTTACAACGCCAAAAAAATTGCGAAGCGTTCGCGACGGGAAGGCTTTGCGTAAATTGGCTGGAATAGATATGACCACCGGGGCATTTTGCTCACTAAATTTAATTCTTGTTTGATAAATAGAGTAAATGAGCAATGTCGTTAAATACGCTGTTATCGTACAGCCCTTTTGCTTGGCAAGTGCATTCAATGCAGAAGCACTAACAACGCCGTGCACCACATTGTTTCCGAAGTGCTCAAAGCGTGTACCTTTAACATGATAAGATTTGCTCGCTATCACTCGTTCAACATAACAATCCTGGTAATACCTGCGAAAGCTGTCCTCCATATCAAGCACATCCACTCCAGTATCCGCGAGCAAAATTTTTCCTTCAGGATCGATGTTTTCCCCCAAATATATGAGGTAATAGTATAAAAGTGATTTTAAAAATTCAATGGTTCCATTGCCATCCGTAAGGGAATGAAAAACTTCAATTGATACTCTATTTTGATAATATAAAACCTTAAATAAGTAACCGTTATTCGTATTCGGATCAATATCCCGGCATGGATACTGCTCGTCCTCTTCGATCACAATTTTCTCCGTATTTTCATCCAAGTAATTCCAAAACACACCTTTACGTAGTTTAACGGTAAACATCGGAAAACGATCAAATACGGTATCAGCCGCTTTTTGCAAGGCGTCAGCATCTATTCTATCCTTCAATACGGCTGAAATTCGATAAACAGAAGTGTTTTTTGTATTCGTAACGGATGGAAAAAGCTTTGCAGCATTATCGAGCTTATACCATTTGTTCAATTGGAATTTCTTCCTTTCTAGATTCATGCTGTTTAGCTCTTGTTTGTATAATCAATCGAATTTAATTACAATGAAAATCATAAACTCTTGTGTAACATAAGAGTCAATAGGAGCAGATTGACATGAGGACATACTACTCTATCGGAGAAACTGCCAAACGAAGCAGCACGACCATAGAAACCTTACGGCATTATGACAGAATTGGCTTGTTGAAGCCTGCAAAAGTAGATGTTCACACGGGTTATCGCTATTATTCAGATGAGGAATTGGTTTATCTGAACGTGATTAACTTTTGCAAACAACGAAGTATGCCTTTGAACGATATAAAAGAGCTGTTCGCAAATGACCATTATGAATATATTATTCCTTGTCTGATAGCGACTGAAGATAAAATAGATCAGGAAATTAAACAACTGCAACAAACTAAAAAATTGCTTTTAGCTTTGAGAGAACAGTATGAAACGCGTACGACACTCATACCAGAGCAGCTTTCCGATCATATTTTTTCGTGCAAACAAATTCCAAAAAGAATGATCTTAACGTTTCCTTCTATCCAGCAGCCGAGCATTGAAAATTTCCAACTGCTGCAGGATCTGCTCATGCAATATAGCAGTGGCGGCGAGGGAGATTCATTTATTTTCGAACATACAGCATTTATATTGACGACATTAGAAAAAGAGCAGTCTGAAAACCATTCTGTCCTATTTGGTGTCTGTGAAAAGTGGCCTGCCGAGGCAGACAATATGGCCGTATTGCCAGCCGGAACGTATATTTATGGTTATTGCTCCGAAGATCAAAAAGCATTGGCCATGCAAAATATGATAACCGATGCAAAAACGAAATATGATGCTGAACTAGCATTTATTGTCCAATCCGTTATTTTTACAGGCATTTTTCAATGGGTATATGAGCTTCAAGCGTTATTGGCACCCTGTTCAGAGTAAAATGCAAACGGGACTGTCTCTCAAGGTCATAGACCTTAAGGGACATTCCCGCTTTTGTAAGATTAAATATAGTCCATAATAAGTCCAGCCGTTTCTTCTATCGCTTTGTTCGACACATTGATAACGACGCAGCCTAATTGCTTCATTAACGCTTGCCCGTATTCCAGCTCCTCTATGATACGCTGAAATGTTGCATATTGGGACCCCGTAGGAAGTCCAAGCACTTTCAACCGCTCCGTGCGGATATTAAGAATATGCTCAGCATCCATTGTAAGTCCAATGATGCGGCGGCTTGGAATTTTGAATAGCTCCATAGGTGGATTGACCTCTGGCATGATGGGCAAGTTCGCGGATTTTATGCCTTTATGCGCCAAATAGATACTTAACGGCGTTTTTGATGTACGTGATACGCCAATCAGAACGACCTGGGCTTGCAGCATGCCGCGGGCATCCCGACCGTCATCATATTTGACCGCAAACTCCATCGCTTCTATTCTCCGAAAGTAATCCTCATTCATTTCATGGAGCAGGCCCGGTTGTCGTTTAGGCGTATTTCCATACGTGTCCACAAACGCCTGAAGCATCGGACCCATAATGTCCACTGCGCGAATTTGAAATCGTGTGGCTTCTGCTTTCATCATTTCCCGCAGTTCTGGCTGGACTAGCGTATAAGCGATAAAACCACCCTTTTCTGCCGTTTCCTTAACAACTTGCCGAACCTCATTTACACTTCGTATATTGCTGAACCGCCTGACCGCAACTTGCTCTGGGTTAAATTGACGAATGGTCGCCTGAGCAACCGCCTCGGCGGTTTCGCCAATTGAGTCAGAGCAAATGACTAAATATTGCTGCTCATTGTGCATCATTGTTTTCCGAATTTCATCTTAGCTTGAGCCGCAGCTATTCTTGCCAGAGGCACCCGGTAAGGGGAACAGCTGACATAATTTAATCCCGCGTTGTGGCAGAAAAAGATCGATTCCTTATCCCCGCCATGCTCCCCGCAAATGCCTGTTTTGAGCTGCGGTTTACGTAATCGGCCTTTCTGAACAGCCCATTCGACTAAAAGACCAACCCCTTCGGTGTCCAGCACCTGAAATGGATTTACGGGTAATATCTCATGGTCAACATAGTGACTGAGAAACTTGCCCTCCGCATCGTCCCGACTATAGCCGAAGGTCATTTGTGTCAGATCATTTGTACCAAAAGAGAAAAAGTCAGCATGATCGGCAATTTTGTCTGCGGTTAACGCCGCTCTAGGCACCTCAATCATCGTCCCTATTTTATATGATATGTGTTCTTTATTTGGGCCAAGCACCGTATCAGCAGCACCTTCAACAAGCAATCGCATCACTTTCAGCTCGTTCGCATGCCCCACAAGAGGAATCATAATTTCAGGTAAAACTTGAATTCCTCTATTTTTACAATTCACTACAGCATGGAATATCGCAATGGCTTGCATTTCGTAAATCTCGGGGAAAAGAATGCCTAAACGACAGCCTCGTTGTCCAAGCATCGGGTTCATCTCTTGCAGATTGCGCACCTTGCGTATAAGAGCATCCAATGCTTGCTTTTCGCTGACATGCTCGTGAACATTTGCAGCTAGGAGTATTTGCTGCTGTCTCACGACCAGCTCCTCCAAATGCGGTAAAAATTCGTGTAAAGGAGGGTCGAGCAGCCTTATTGTTACAGGAAAACCATCCATCGCGGTAAATATACCTTCGAAATCGCTTTGCTGCATCGGGAGAAGCAGATCGAGTGCTCGTTGCCGCTCCTCCTTCGTATCCGCCAGGATCATGGCTTGAACGACAGGCAAGCGCTCCGCGGACATGAACATATGCTCCGTTCTGCATAGACCGATGCCTTCTGCGCCGAATGCTCTTGCTTTCTCCGCATCCTCCGGTGTGTCGGCATTCGTTCGAACAGCCAAATCGCGCACTTCATCCGCCCATTCGAGCAGCTCCTCCAGCTCCACGCTAATTTCTGGTTCTTTGAGCGTCACTCCGCCCAAAATTACGCGTCCAGTGGAACCGTCCAGCGTTATCCAATCGCCTTCACGTACCGTGATTTCACCGGCAGTGAATAACGCTGGATCTTTATCGATGCGAACTTCTTCGCAGCCGCATACACATGGCTTCCCCATTCCCCGTGCCACAACGGCGGCGTGGCTTGTCATCCCCCCACGGCTTGTTAACACGCCTTCGGCAGCGATTACGCCGTGAATATCTTCCGGACTTGTCTCTGCGCTGACAAGCACAACCCTTTTGCCTTCGCGCACCCATTCCTCAGCCTTGTCAGCATCAAAAACAACTTGCCCCGTAGCTGCTCCCGGCGATGCTGGCAGTCCCGTTGCCAGCACATCCAGCTTAGCATCCTCATCAATCGCTCGGTGAAGCAATTTATCCAAATGCTCCACCTCTATTCGAGCGAGCGCCTCCTCCCGCTTCAGTATGCCTTCCTTGGCAAAATGAACAGCTAGCTTTACCGCTGCTTGTGCCGTTCTTTTCCCATTCCGTGTCTGCAAAATGAACAGTGAGCCGTTCTCCACCGTAAATTCAATATCCTGCATATCCTTATAATGAGCTTCCAGCTTAGCGGCTGTTTCTACAAGTTGTTTAAATACTGCTGGCATTTCCTGCTCCAGCTTTGCAATCGGCAGAGGTGTTCGCACGCCAGCAACAACGTCCTCACCTTGGGCGTTGATCAAGTACTCCCCGTAGAGCATCTTGGCGCCCGTTGAAGGATTTCGGGTAAACAATACTCCTGTTCCGCAATTATCCCCCATATTGCCGAATACCATCGATTGAATATTTACTGCTGTTCCTTGATAATCTGGAATGTTATATGCTTTCCGATAGACGATTGCCCGGTGATTGTTCCACGAACGAAATACGGCTTCGACGGCTAGCTCAAGCTGGGTGTAAACATTTTGCGGAAACATTTGGCGTGATTTTGCTTCAATTAACTGTTTATAGGAAACAATCAATTCCATCCAAGCTTCTGCCGGCAAATCCTTATCATCTTCTATAGATCTGCTTAGCTTCAATTGATGCAGCAGTGATTCAAAATATAAACCTTCAATATCAAATACGACGTTACCGAACATTTGGATGAGCCTTCTATAACAATCATAAGCGAAACGCGGGTTTCCCGTTTGGCGAGCAAGCGCCTCTACCGTAACATCGTTAAGCCCTAGGTTAAGAATAGTGTCCATCATTCCGGGCATTGAATTAACCGAGCCCGAGCGGACTGATACCAGCAGCGGATTCTCATCCCCGCCGAATGATTGTCCTTTCAGCTTTTCCACTAACATTAAAGCATTCCGAATTTCCACGAATAGACCTTCCGGCAAAAGCTGCCCTCCAGCATAATAAGCTCTGCAAGCCTCCGTTGTAACTGTGAACCCAGGAGGAACTGGAAGTCCGGCATTCGTCATTTCTGCCAAATTCGCACCTTTTCCACCGAGCAGATGCTTCATCCCTGCGTTGCCTTCATGAAAGAACAGCACTCTATTGCTCGTCATCACTCGTGCCTCCTTGTTTTCTCCCGGAATTGTAATTCGTGCAATTGGCTTGACTGCACTCCAAGTAATAGACCGTTACTTTTTCAGTATCCAAGGTATCAATGACTGAATCGCAATGCTTACAGAGTATCACTCCCATTTTTACCTTGCAGCGGTTTGTTTCCATCCCTCAACACCCCCGATAGAATGTGGGTTACATGCCCATTGCGCCAAATCCATTACTCTGCAGGAATAAGCCCACTCATTGTCATACCATGCCAAAACCTTTAATTGGTCTCCGCTCACCATAAGAGATGAACCATCAATAATAGCTGAAAACTCATTTCCAATGTAATCCGATGAAACAAGCGGTATATCGACTACATCAAGATAAGATTTCAAGTTCGTCGCAGCGGAAAATACAAAAGCTTGTTTTACTTCCTCATATGAAGTCTTTTTGGCCAGATGAACAGTCAAATCAACTAGCGATACATTCGGAGTCGGAACACGTACCGAGATCCCTTGAACGAGCGGAGCTAAGTGCGGCAATACATCAGTAAGCGCTTTACCTACTCCCGTTGAAGTGGGGATAATGGATTGTGCACATGCACGTGCACGTCTAAGATCTTTGTGAGGATTGTCCATATGATTCTGATCACTGGTGTAGGAATGTATCGTAGTCATCCATGCCTGCTTTATGCCGTAAGCTTGATCTAGCACATCTAGCACTGGAGCAACGCAGTTTGTCGTACAAGAGGCTGCGGAGATAATGCGATGTCGATTCGAATCAAAGCGATGCTCGTTAACTCCCATCACAACCGTAAGGTCGGCTCCCTTGCAAGGAGCAGTAATCAGTACCGTCTCGGCACCTGCTGCAATATGTTTTGATGCACCTTCACGATCTGTAAACTTACCCGTCGCATCAATTGCCAGCGTTACGCCCAGCTCCTTCCAAGGAAGCCGCGACGGATCTTTTTCCGTTAAATATTTAATCTTATTATTGTTAATCCGGAGATCTCCATCCTGTACAGATACATCTGCATCCCAGATGCCATGTACCGTGTCATATTTTAATAAATGTGCAATGGTCTCAACAGGATAGGTTGAGTTGACCGCTTTAACCCTCAGTCCTTTCATTTTTTTGGAAAAAGCTCTGCGTATAAGTAATCTGCCAATTCTACCCGTGCCGCTAATGCCCACTCCAACCTCCATTACCATTACCCCCTGTTATGATTTAAATCTATATAATACATAACATATAAATATTTAGTAGGCAATATATAATTATATAAGACGCATAAATCACATATTATTTACTATGTTTTTATATATGCGTCATATACTGAAGTGAGTATGAATGTTAAGACGATTTACGCCAGCCACTTGATCGACTCGTTTTGTTGATTGTACACCATTTTGAATAATATTGACACCATGTCATAATTATAATATAGTTATCTAAACAATAGTAGAATTTACTCAAGAAGAGGTGACATAATTGAAAGCGATTACGCAGGATTATTCGTTAGAGTACGCCAAACAATTAGATCATATGGATAAGCTGGCACATTTGCGCGAAGAGTTTTATGTACCTGACGGCATGATTTATTTAGACGGAAATTCGCTTGGCCTCATTTCCAAACGCTCTGAACGAACGATGCTTGAGATGCTTGAGTCATGGAAAACACAAACGATCGATGGTTGGACCCAGGGCGAGCGCCCATG
This sequence comes from Paenibacillus sp. MCAF9, assembly GCF_052114265.1. Lineage (NCBI taxonomy): Bacteria > Bacillati > Bacillota > Bacilli > Caryophanales > Paenibacillaceae > Paenibacillus > Paenibacillus sp. MCAF9. Next base: position 339,846 of record NZ_JBFREL010000005.1, on the reverse strand, counting down.
GTTTTTCTTGCCTGAATCCCTTTCCAAGCAGATGGCTGCCCTTGTCGGAGCAGATGCGGAGGAAGTAATTATTACAGGTTCTACATCGACGAATATTCATCAGCTTGTGTCAACCTTCTATCAACCATCAGGCAATCGTACGAAAATAATGGCAACTGATCTCGATTTTCCGACCGACATTTATGCTCTTCAAAGCCAGCTTCGCCTAAAAGGGTATGATCCCGAGACACATTTGGTTCGTGTAGCCAGCCGTGATGGCCGAATGATTGAAGAAGATGATATTATCGCAGCAATGTCCGAGGAGATCTCTGTCATACTGCTTCCGACCGTGCTATATAGAAGCGGACAATTACTAGATATTAAACGTCTAACAGCAGAAGCACATGCTCGAGGTATAATAATTGGGTTTGATGGCTGTCATTCGGTAGGCTCTATTCCTCATTATTTCAGTGATTGGGACGTGGATTTTGCGCTGTGGTGCAATTATAAATATTTGAATGGCGGACCGGGCGGCGTTGCCTCTCTTTATGTGAACAAGAAGCATTTTGGCCGTGTTCCTGGTTTAACGGGTTGGTACAGCTCTAATAAAAGCAAGCAATTCGATATGGAGCACAATTTAACAGTCGAGCACACTGCAGGCGCTTATCAAATCGGAACGCCGCATATATTCAGCATCGCACCGCTCATTGGAGCATTGGAAATTTTTGACATGACTTCAATCGAACAAATTCGCGAGAAGTCACTGCATATTTCACGCTACATGGTCGAGTTAATTAATCATGAGCTGCCGGGTCTTGGTTACGTGCTTGCAAATCCGCAAGAGGATGACCGCCGCGGCGGCCATATCAGCTTGGAGCACGATGAGGCGATTCGAATATGCAAAGCTCTTAAGCAAAATCATGTCATCCCCGACTACCGTTCTCCGAACGTCGTGCGCCTTGCACCAGTTGCTCTCTACACGACCTATGCAGACGTTTGGCAAACCGTACAAATTCTCAAGAACATCATTGTAGAGAGGCAGTACGAAGCATTTGATGCCAAACGCGGCGTTGTTGCCTAGTTGACTAAACGAATAACAAATGTAACGCAGCCCCCTCTCCGCAAATAGTGGAACGGGGGTTTTTGAAGCGGTACGGTAGACATTATTACGGAGTTTATTAATAGTAAGGAATGAGTTTCAATCCCCGTTTAGTAAACGCATCTGGTAAGCCTACTCCCCCATCCCTCCTCCTGCATGTTCTAACGAACTCCACAGTCGCTATTTGATCAAATTAGGCTTGTTTTAATTTCTAACGAACCCCACACTCCCTATTTGCCTAAGTTACCTCACATTTGGACATCAATTTGAGCAATAACGCCACTGGAGTTCGTTAGCGTTCAGAAAACACAATTTCCTGCCCAATAGCGTCTACTGAGTTCGTTAGGAATGAAAATGAAAATGTAAGCATCCCCTCAACCAAAACAAACTAAAAATGACACCCAAACTGTTATCAGTTTGAATGTCATTTTCATTTCCAAGCCATGCTTATACGCAGCTTAAAGATACACTTCCCAGATGAGCAAACTGTGCTTGAATTGTATCTCCCGGCTGAAAAGCAATCGCTTCCGTAATCGCTCCGCTCAGCACGATATCGCCTTTGCGCAGCCCTAAGCCGCGCTCGCCTAACTTATTAACAGCCCATGCGACCGATACAGCGGGGTCGCCCAGCACCGCGGCACCGGCGCCAGTAGCCATCACTTGATTGTTTTTCGAGAGCACAACGCCGATTTCAGGCAAATTCAACTCTCGCACGGGAACCATTTTGCTGCCAATTATAAATTTAGCCGATGAGCAATTGTCCGCTACAACATCCGCAAGCGTAAACTTGAAATCCAAATACCTGCTGTCTATTACTTCAATCGCTGCAGCAACATACTGCGTTGCACGCAGCACATCTTCACCGGTTATATTCGTTCCTTGCAAATCCTCGCCTATAAAGAAAGCAATTTCCGGCTCAGCCTTCGGATGAATCAACTGTTTGAAATCGATAGATTCCCATTCCAAAGCTAGCATATCGCTAGTCAGCTCACCGTAAATCGCTTCATAGACACCCATCATTTCCTGCTTTGCTTTGCTAGTCAGCCCCAGCTTATAGCCAATCGAGCGCGTGCCAGCTTGAATCTTGCGCTGCAACAGCTGCTTTTGCACATCATAAGCCTTCTCTATCGTTAAGTCTGGATATTGATCTGTAACCTTAATTACTTCTCTGCACTCTTTCTCGGCATCGTACAAATACGTTGCGATTTCTTGTTCCATTTCGCGTGTGATCTCCATCGTTTACAACACCCCGTTCTTATATCTGTCCGCCAGCTCTGCGGCAACATCAACAATCATGTCTTCTTGTCCGCCGATAATGCCCCTTCTGCCAAGCTCAATTAGAATGTCGCGCGAGTCAATGCCAAATCTTTTGCTTGCGCGATCCGCATGCAGCAGGAAGCTGGAGTATACACCCGCATAACCCATCACGAGACTGCCCGTGACAATTTCTTGCGGGCGCTGAAGAAGTGGACCGACGATATGCTCAGCCAAATCCATCATTTTATACAAATCGATCCCGATATTCAGACCTAATCGATCTAACACCGCAATTAAAACCTCTGTTTGGGTATTGCCCGCTCCAGCCCCCAAGCATCGCACGCTGCCATCAATTCGAGTTGCCCCTTCTTCGATTGCTACAAGCGTATTGGCAACTGCCAAAGACAGATTATTGTGCGCGTGGAAACCAATTTCTATCGATAAGGCTTGTTTTAACGCTTCAATTCGCTCACGAACCTGATGCGGCAGCAGCGCTCCGGCAGAATCCGTCACATACACAGCCTCAGCGCCATAGCTTTCCATCAATTTCGCTTGTTCCACCAGTTTTTCTACGGGAGCGGAATGCGACATCATCAGGAAACCAATCGCTTCCATGCCGAGCTCTCTAGCCATATAAAGATGCTGGGCTGACACATCTGCTTCCGTGACATGGGTTGCTACTCGTACTAGACTCGCCCCTAGAGCTCTTGCTTGCTTCAGCTCATGAACCGTCCCTATGCCCGGCAGCAGTAGAACGGCGATCTTCGCTTGTTTGCTTTCATCTACGGCTGCTTCAATCAGCTTCATTTCATCAACGAGCGAACGGCCATACTGCAAAGTCGACCCGCCTAAACCATCGCCATGGCTGACTTCAATATTGTGCATGCCCGCATCATCAAGCGCACGAACAACGCTCCGTACCTGTTCCTCTGTAAATTGGTGTGCAACCGCATGGCTGCCATCCCGCAAGGACACTTCCGTAATTTGGACCGGCTGATTACTTTTTCGGTTCACCCTTTACACCTCGCTATTCGTTTCGCTAGACTGGTTTGATAGGCGGTTTTTTGCATAATCTTCAGCTACCCGGACAGAGGCAGCCGTCATAATATCAAGATTGCCTGCGTATGGCGCGAAGTAATCTCCCGCTCCCTCTACCTCGAGAAACACCGATACTCGATTTCCATCAAAAATAGGCTCCTGCTTCAAGCGATAGCCTGGCACGTATTCTTTTACGCGTTCAACCATGTCATAAATCGCTTTGCTTATCACGGCCTCATCCATATTTTTCACTTCGCAATAGACGGTGTCTCGCATCATAAACGGCGGATCTGCTGGATTTAAGACGATTAGCGCTTTTCCACGATCTGCACCGCCCACCTCTTCTATACCGCGGCGTGTTGTAATCGTAAACTCATCGATATTAGCTCGCGTGCCTGGCCCCGCGCTTTTGCTTGCGATTGTCGCTACAATCTCAGCATAAACGACGTCCGCCGCTTCATTTATAGCATGAATGATCGGGATCGTTGCTTGCCCCCCGCATGTGATCATATTGACGTTCGTCGCTTGCAGATGATTGCCCATGTTTACGACAGGGGATAGGAATGGCCCAACTGCTGCCGGTGTTAAATCAATGACCATTTTGCCCATCTTTTGCAGCACTTCATTATGTTTAACATGAGCTTTGGCGGAAGTAGCATCAAAAATAATGTCTGCAAGCTCAGGATTGTCGATAAGCCCCTGAATGCCATTCGAAAAAGTCGCATATCCGCGTCCTTTGGCCCGCTCAAGTCCTTCCGAATTCGGATCGATGCCGATTACCGCTGTAAGCGTAAGCCAATGGCTTCTTTCCAGCTTGTACATTAAATCCGTACCGATGTTGCCAGATCCGATAATAGCTGCTTTCAATTTCCCCATATGGTTTGTCCTCCTACTCGAATGCTACGGATACCGACCCGATAGAACCAAATCGTGCTTCGATGTGGTCTCCGGCTTTAACCTGAACCGCTCCTGACAAAGCACCCGGCAAAATAATTTCTCCAGCCTTTAATGAAATATCAAATTCACTAAGCTTGTTCGCAAGCCATGCAATCGCATGGGCTGGATGTCCGAGTGCAGCTGCTCCCGCTCCCGTTGCGACTTGCTCGCCATTTTTAAATAAAATCATTCCAAGATCGCGTAAATCTATATTGTCGATAGACGTTTTTTTCTTCCCGATCACAACTTTTGCCGATGAACCATTGTCAGCTACCGTATCGATCAGCTTGATTTTCCAATCCGCAATTCGGCTATCAATAATTTCTAATGTAGGCACAATATATTTTGTAGCTAGCAGCACATCGAGGAACGTTACATCCGGCCCCTTCAGATCCCGATCAAGGATGAAGCCGATTTCCGCTTCAATGCGAGGTGCGATCATTTCCTTTGCTTTTACGATGCTTTGATCTTGCACTTCCATATCATCAAGCAAATGTCCATAATCCGGCTCATTGACATTCAGCATCGTTTGCATCGCTTTGCTTGTTAGTCCAACTTTCTTGCCTATAATGTGACGACCTGCCTCCAGCCTTTGCTTGACGACCTGCAATTGTACGTGATAGGCATCGGTTACAGTTATTTCCGAATAACGTTCAGTAAAAGGTGCGATAGCCACTTTTGTCGCTTCCGCTTCCAATAGTTCACTTGCCAGCGTATTGATGATTGGGTTCATAGTAAATGTCCTCTCTTTCCTCCTAAAAATAAAGCGGATGGTGACGATATCGTCACCATCTTCCTTATAGCTTCATCGTGATCGATTTGGCTTCTGTATAGAAATCAAAGCTATGACGACCGCCTTCACGGCCGATTCCACTAGCTTTCGAGCCTCCAAATGGGGTACGCAGATCGCGGAAATACCAGCAATTAATCCAAAACAATCCGGAGTTTACAGAAGCGGCCACACGATGTGCGCGGCGCAGGTCATTCGTCCAAACGACGCCAGCAAGTCCATAAATCGAGTCGTTTGCTATTCGAATCGCATCTTCTTCTGTCTTGAATGGAATGACCACGAGAACCGGTCCAAAAATCTCCTCCTGCGCAACTCGCATCTTGTTGTCTACATCATAAAGCACAGTTGGCTTATAGAAGTTGCCATTTCCAAGCCCTTCGACGCGTGTGCCTCCGCAGCCGAGTTTCGCACCCTCAGCGAGTCCTATCTCCACATAGCTGTGGACCTCTTCGAGATGTGATTTGGATACGAGTGCCCCCATATCCGTCTCTTCGTCAAGCGGCATACCTACTTTTATTCGATTAACAGCTGCAATAAATTTTTCCAAAAACGTATCGTATACGCTTTCATGAAGCAGCATACGTGAGCCGGCAAGACAGATTTGTCCTTGATTACGGTAGATGGCATCGATTGAGCCTTTCACAACTTCATCCAAATCAGCATCTTCAAAAACGATATTAGCTGATTTGCCGCCCAGCTCGAGAGAAACTGGAATCAATGATTCTGCTGCATTTCGCATGACCGTCTTACCTGTACCCGACTCGCCGACGAATGAAATTCGGCGAACATAAGGATGGGAAGCCATAATTGTGCCAACCGTGCTGCCTGATCCGGCAATGATGTTCAATACGCCCGGAGGAAGCCCAGCTTCATTTGCAATTTCCCCAAGAACAAAAGCACTGAGCGGTGTGTTCGAAGCTGGTTTAACAACAACCGTATTGCCAGCTGCAAGTGCTGCCGATACCTTCCAGGTCATTTGCATGAAGGGCAAGTTCCAAGGAATAATGATGCTGGTTACGCCCGCTGGTGCATATTTGGTATAGGACATCATGCCTTGCTTTTCAAAATTTTCAGCATGATGATAGAGTGCCATTTCGGCAAAAAATCTCATATTCGATGCCGCTCTCGGTATATCAAAGCCACGGCTTTCTTTAATCGGCTTGCCGACATCAAGTGTTTCTAGTACCGCAATTTCTTGATACCTTTGCATAATCAAATCGGACATGCGGCATAAAATTTCGGCTCTTTTCTCTACTGTCATATGGCTCCAAATACCGCTTTCGAACGTTCTCTGCGCTACCTCGATCGCCCTGATCGTATCTGCTTCATTCGCCATTGCCACTGAGGCCAGCTTCATATTCGTTGCCGGATTAATCGTATCGAATGTGGCACTCGAAATGGAATCTACGAATGCGCCGCCGATAAATAGCTTCGCATCTTTTACAGCAGGATTTGCTATAATGTCATGATTCATCTACAGCCCTCCTACTCTTCAATTTCGAGAGTCATTTCAATTTCAATGGCTGTATTGTTTGGGAGCTGCGCCATTCCAACCGCGGATCTTCCATGCTTGCCCTTATCTCCGAAAACATCAACCAGCAAGTCAGATGCGCCATTCATTACTTTCGGCTGCTGCGTGAAATCTTCTGTGCTATTTACGAAACCTAAAATTTTGACCACACGTTTCACTTTGCTAAGCTCGCCGAGCTCCTGCTTCACGACTTTTAATAAATTAATCATCGATTGCCGTGCAGCCAGATAACCTTCCTCGACGGTTAAATCCCTGCCCAGTTTTCCATGATACTCATCTACCCCCTGACCTGCTGTGAAGAGCAGGTTCCCCGCCCTAACGCAGGTTACATAATTGCCTACCAGCGGACGTGAGGAGCCAAGCGTAATGCCAAGCTTTTGCAAGTTTTCTTCCGGTGTTGCCAGCGCTTGATTTTCCACCTAAGTCACCTTCTTATTCTGGTTTCCATTCCTTAACTTCTTCAGACATTACATGTCCGCATGATTTGCAAGTACGCACTTCTATATTTGAATTGAAGCTGTGGATCGCTCCTTTTACCTGTGTTTCAATATCGGTTAACTGTACGGTAACGCGGTGCATCTCGTGATTGCAGCTCTCGCAAAACCATACAAAATCCTCTAGCTCCCCTTTGTCGCGTTTGCGCTCAATAACGATGCCAAACGTGTCAGCCACACGATGCGGTGAATGCGGTACCATTGCCGGCAGCATGAATACTTCGCCTTCATTAACGGCAACAACCTTACGCTCGCCAGCCTCGGTAATACATTCCACATAACAAGAGCCCTTCACTTGATAGAAGAACTCATCGGACGGATCAATGTGAAAGTCTCTGCGTCTGTTCGGCCCGCCAAGCACCATGGCAATAAACTCAGAATCTTCCCATATTACCTTGTTATTAACGGGTGGTTTGAGCTGCTCCTTGTTATCTTCAATCCATTTCAAAAGATTAAAAGCGGTTAATGATTTAGCAGTTGCCATAATAAACCCTCACCTTCAAATCGATATTTTTTGGATAAAAGCTGATCTTGTTTTCACTATAAGATAATGTCGACATCGTGTCAATATTAATATTGACGATATGTCAGTTTTATTTGAAAGCGCATTAAAAAAGGGAAAAGACCGCGTCGCCAATCGGCACTACTGCGGTCTTCTCCCTGCCAAATCATCTTAAATACTAGTCACAACTATCGCCTTATCATCCTGATTCCACACGGCTTTACTTCCGGTTGCTAGTTCAATAAAGGAGATCGGAATATACGTTGTACCGCCCACCATGACTGAAGAAGCAGCCATCGGTTTCTTCACTCCATTCACCGTTGCTTCCTTCTGCCCAATCTGCAGTTGAATGGTAACGCCGTCTTTTGTCCCCGTTACCGTCTTGGAAGCACCATTCCATTTCACTTCATAACCTAATTTCTCAAAAATAGTACGTAAGGGAACGAGCGTTGAACCATCTTTGCTAAAAGGCTGTGCCGCCAAAGGAAGTGCCGCCTCACCGTTAAGCTGGAGACTCGCCTTAGGCAGTCCGCTAACAGGATCACCAAGAAGCGGCGAAGAAAGGACGTACATCCCATGACCAGAGAACACCCAAATTAAATGGCGATCCCATTCTACAAAGGTGCCATGCACGGGATCAGATTGATCGCTCATATACTTTTTACCTTCATCGTCAGTCAATTCGCCTGACATTTTCGGCACAAAATAAGCAGCAATCGTTGGTTTTAACGGATCTTTAAGATCAAACATTTGAATGCCTGCATTGTAGAATGCATAGGGCATATATTGTTGGCTTGGCGTACCTGGCTGAATTTCAGCATAGCCGGTACGCTTCGGTCCGAAGCTGCCTCGACGCTGGCAATAGTCCGTAAACGGCGCATCTGCCGGCGGCGTTGGACGCGGCATAATCGTTGCTATTTTCGGATTTAGCGAATCTTTAACATCAATTGCGTAAATTTCTTTATACGGCTCATGGCAATCCTCGCTGAGCGGATAACCGCTGTAATAAACCATGCCTGTCGTCTCTACTTTACTGACGTCGATATTATCGCCCTCAGTGCCTGCAAAGCTCATCGGCATTTCAAGATGCGATACCGTCTTCATATTGTTCGGATCAGAAATATCTACAATGTAGAAGCCTAATCCCCCCATCGCTGCATAACCGTATTTTCCGCCTTCTTCTACTGTCTTCGGAATAAACAACGGCATTCGCGATCCCATCCAGCTTGTTTTATTACCCGCTCGCGGATTTAGATTATATTGTGCTTCTTCGCCGGTGCGTTGTCCAGGTACTGACCAAATCGATAGCTGCTTTGGTTTTGTTGGATCAGAGATGTCATAGACAAGCTGTGCACCTGAATAAAGATAGGTTTTATATTCTGTGTTCGCGTAGCTGTCGTCTGGAGCACCTGCAACAAATAAATATTTATCGCCGGAATAGACTGGGATATCTTGGCATCCAGATCCCTGCTGAGGCTTATCTTTGGAGTAAGCGCTTGAATCAAGCGGCGTCTCGGAAAGAATTTTCCAATCCGTCCAGTTCGGGCCGTTCACCTCGTAAATTCGGAAGCCGCGCAGCATTTCAAAGTCGCGAATTGCCTTTACTTCGTCTGGATTCGTGTACTTATTCGTTATTTTGCCGTAGCGCGGAACCTCATAGCACTGAACAGCTAAATTTTTATCTAATTCCTCGTTGTACTTCACGTTAAATGGGCCAAATTGATGTTCACCCGCTTGTTTATCGATCCATTTTGTCGTAATAAGCTCGGCCTTTAGCGGATCCGTTATATCAAACAAATTGTATTGATTGGTCTCATAGTCATACAAATAGCGACGTCCATCCAAATCAAAGGATGTTTGCCAGCTGTGTCCGTACCCCGCTACGAATGGATAGAAGGCTTCAACCTTCATGTTTTTAATATATTGATTCAAGTCTAGATAAGGCAAGCTGCCGTTGAACGGCTGTGGTCCTTCATTTTCCGGCATGACCGTCGGATGAGTAAATACGCCAGTCTCTACATTGTAACCCCAGCTGCCTTCTGCTGGTTCGGCGGGCTCACCTGGCAATCTTTTATGCGTTTCGTCTACTGGATACGGTTGTCCGGCATCAGGTGCATTCACGTTGACGCCTGTGCGCTTCGCAACATAGGCGCCTGAATTGGATTCTGCCTTAACGGCAGTTGTATCAGAGGATGCAAAGATAGGTAAAGACGGAAAGATAAGCGTACTAACAACAGTTACGAGGAGAACACTACTAAAAATTCGCTGCCTGACCGCTTTTTTCATCAGTTCAAAACCTCCAGGAATAAAATATTCATCACCTTTTGGAAACGCTTGCAATTGATCTGATCGAGCAACCCTGACAAAACATTCATGCTGTTCTTAGCTCGAACGTATTCAGCCCCTTTAACAGCCTCCTTCAAAAACATCAGATGTAATTCCAGAATCATCCTAACAATATATTGAATATGACACAGTGTCAATATGATTAATTTCATTTTTTTGTCATTCTTTTATTCTGAAAAAAAGCTGCAACGACAAATAAGAGTCTGTCGAAATTACCATTCGCCAAGACTCATTTTCAGTCATCATTCCCCTATCGATCACACAACATTAAATCGTTAATCGTCTTTCCAATCTGCGTGCAAGTAAAGAAAGCGTATAATTGACGATGAAGTAAAGAATAGCGACTAGCATTAAAATTGGAATAACAAACTTAACATTATAGTTATAAATAATTTGTGCACTTCGCATCATTTCTGGGAGTGTAATTACGATAGCAAGCGATGAGCCTTTGAGAATAGAAGTACACTCGCTGACGATAGGCGGAATCATCCGTTTTAGCGCTTGCGGGAGAATAATATGCCATATCGTTTGGACATAGGTTAAGCCGGAAGCCCTTGCAGCCTCCACCTGCCCCTTAGAAATGGAATTTAAACCGCTGCGGACAATTTCACATAACATAGCTGACGCATAAATCGTCAAGCCCGCAACTGATGCGGTAAACACGTCCAGCTTTAAGCCAATTTCCGGCAGTGCAAAAAAGATAAAGAAAAAGACGAGCAGAAGCGGAATGTTGCGAATTAAACCTACATAGAGAGCAATGATTCTCGCAATAATAGGAATTTTGGCATATCTAATAATGCCCATGATCGTACCAAATACGAAGGCTAATACAATAGAGAGAGCTGATACTTCAATCGTTACTAAAAATCCTTTAAGTAAGTAAAGAAGATTATTCGCTGAGTTAGCACCTATGAAATCCATGACAGCTCTCCTTTCTAATCGCTCGCCGATAATTTCCGTTCTAGATAGCCGATAAAGAGACTGAGCGGAAGCGTCAATATTAAGTAGAAAATAGCTACAAAAATGTATACATCAAATACAATAAACGTATCTGATGAAATAATGTCCCCGTAATACATAAGATCCTTGCCGGATATCGATCCCAGAATAGCAGAGCCCATCACCAAATTTAGAAATTGATTGCCAAGAGGCGGGATAACAACTTTAATCGCCTGCGGCAAAATAATATGTCGCATCGTTTGAATGTAAGTAAGTCCTGATGCCCGCCCCGCCTCAACCTGCCCATGAGGTACTGCTTGAATTCCTGCCCTAATCGCTTCTGCAATATAGGCACCCGAATATACGGCTAATCCAAGCGTTCCGCTTACAAAGGCATTTAATTGGATCCCTACCGCCGGTAAACCAAAATAGAAGAAAAAGATTTGTATGAGCAAGGGCGTATTTTGAATAAATTCAATATACATCGTCGCCAAGCCCTTAACGGGCTTCACGGGAGAAATCTTCATGACGGCAACGATCGTTCCAATCACTAAACTTAATAGCAGCGCGAGCAGACTGACCTGAAGCGTTGTTAGAAAACCAGCCCAAAATTGTTCCCTGTATTCAAGTAAAATTGAAAAATCCAACATCTAACTCAGTCCTCTCCGCTTCTAGATGTCTAAGGAGATAAAGGGACGAATGAACGCATTCGTCCCCTCCTGCCATTATTCTGGTTTTTGTTTTAACCATTTTTCATATATTTTGTCGTACTCACCGGTTTCTTTTAATTTTTTTAGCGAAGCATTAACCTTATCCAGCATTTCTTTATCGCCTTTTCTCACTGCGATTCCCCATGGCTGATCTTCAATAACACCGCCAACTAGTTTATATCCCGGGTTTTCCAAGGCAAGTCCCATTAAAATAGCATTGTCAGTCGTTAGCACATCACCTTTGCCCGTGCTAAGCGCCGTAAACGCTTCGCCAAGGTTCTCATATTCAGATACGACTGCTTCCGGTGATTTTTCTTCAATTACTTTGCCGTCTCTCGTTCCTTTAACAGCGATAACCTTCTTGCCCTTTAAATCTGCAATACTTGTAATTGCTGAATTCTCCGGCACGAGCAGTGATTGCCCTGCACTGAAATACGGATCAGAGAAATCCACTTCCTGCTTTCTCTCTTCTGTAATTGTCATCGTCCGAACGATCAGATCGATGTCGCCATTTTTGAGCATCGGTATTCTTGTTTTACCATTCACTTCAACATATTCAATATTGTCTTCCGAGCCCGTGATGTCTTTTACGATAGCTGCTGCAATATCGAGGTCAAAACCTTTGGTTTTGTTATCTCCCGTGTCAACATAACCAAATGGAAAAGCATCTGCGCCAATTCCGACGGAAATTTTTTTCTGATCCTTGCCTGATGCCGGTTCTGCTTTACCTCCGCACCCAGCCATACTAACAGTAAGCAACACCGATGCAACCGTTATACTTAAATTCTTCTGCCATTTCTTCATACGTAAATCCCCCTTATTCCCTTTTATTAATGAACCAGAATTCGACTAAGAAACAATCTCGTTCTGTCTTCACTTGGACTGGAAAAGAAATGTTCAGGTTTTCCTTCTTCAACGATCTGACCTTGATCCATAAATATAACGCGATCGGCTACTTCACGTGCGAAGCCCATTTCATGCGTAACCACAACCATAGTCATGCCTTCTCGTGTTAGCGCTTTCATGACGTCTAAAACTTCACCAACCATTTCAGGATCTAATGCAGATGTCGGTTCGTCAAAAAGCATGACTTTCGGCTTCATTGCAAGTCCCCTTGCAATAGCAACCCTTTGCTGCTGACCGCCTGATAGTTTGGAGGGGAAAACATTTGCTTTCTCCGTTATCCCAACTTTATCAAGGTAATACATAGCCAGCTTCTCAGCCTCGTTCTTTGGCATGCCTCGTACTTTGATAGGTGCAAGCGTGATGTTCTCAATAACTGATTTATGTGGATATAGATTAAAATGCTGAAATACCATTCCAATCTCTTGCCGCATGACATTAATATTCGTGTGCTTGTCATTCACTTTATGGCCATTCACAACAAGTTCTCCAGAAGTAACATTCTCCAATCGGTTAATGCAGCGCAGAAGCGTGCTTTTTCCAGATCCTGATGGACCAATGATGACAACCACTTCTCCTTCTTTGATGTTTAGATCAATATCTTTCAGGACGTGGTTCGAGCCATAATGTTTATTTATTTTGCGAAATTGAATCACGCGGTGAACCTCCGATACGAAAGAATTTTGCAGCATTTCCGCCAAATAAAGCGGCCTTTTCTTCTTCGGTTAAGTTGAGGCTTTGTTCGATGACCTGGCCTGGAGGAACCTCCCTTAGCAAAAAGGGGTAATCAGAGCCCATCATAATTTGTTCATGACCAAATCTATCTATCATGAATTTGAGGTTAAGAGGATCGAACACTAAAGAATCATAAAACATTTTTTTGGCATAATAGCTGGGCGGATGCGTTGTTAAACGAAGCTGCGGCCATACGTTCCACCCTTGATCAAGCCTTGGCAGAATATAGGGAAACGATCCGCCGCCGTGAGCAAAACAAACCTGCAAATCTGGGAATCTCTCCATTAGGCCGCTCCAAACAAAAGTAGCTGCCGCTAGAGCCGTTTCGCTTGGCATGCCTATCGTATACATGAAATTATGCCTTGGCGTTCTATCTTTTCCGAGTGTCTCCCATGGATGAATGAACAAGGGGACCTTCCATTCTTCAGCCATTTGGAAAAATGCAATAAAGGAAGGATCGTCTAAATTTTTGCCATTTATGTTGGAGCCGATTTCAATTCCATTTAAATGAAGCTCATGCATGCAGCGATCCATTTCACGAATAGCGGCATCAGCGTCCTGCATCGGGACGGTACCGAGCCCGGCAAAACGGTTTCTATGCTGCGCGACCTTTTCAGCTATAAAGTCATTCTGAATGCGTGACATCTCTATTGCTTCATCTAATGGTGCCCAATAAGAAAAGGTAACTGGAATTGGAGACAAAACCTGCATATCGACGTTTTCCCTATCCATATCCTCTATTCTTTTTTTGGGGCTCCATACTTGATCCGTTACTTCACGAAATGATTTGCCGGCTACCATAATCGTAGCACCGCAAGTACATGTTCGATTTAATATCGGCCATCGATCTCCCCCGTATTTCTGATAAAAATCGGGAAGCTGCTCAGGTATAATATGCGTATGCGTATCGATTCGCATGATTTGAAACCTCCTTATAAAAGGGATATCATTCTAAGTAGAAAAGCATGAGCTGGGAATAAAGATGACGAGATGTCAGTTTTTTTGAAAAAAAACACCATCGAATCCCAAATGAGGTATACTATTTAAATAAACCGCTTACAAATTGTGCATCCTTTGTAAACTTTCAGCTTGGATATCTATCATATTATGATGATTATGACATCATGTCAATAAGAATTATACAAATTTGATTTTGAATGATAGTCGATGAACCGCCATTCTTTTTTATATTTACAATAGGGATGTCATTCGACTAGAATGTATAGTACTCTACAGGCAATATTCTCTTGAAAGGTTGAGATCCTATATGGAAAACGAAATAAAAGATATCGACGGTCGACACCTTAGATCGCAGCAAACGAGGCAAAAGCTTTTAAAAGCAGCCAGAACCGTTTATTTAAAAGAAGGCTTCCAGAACAGTACAATTAATCAAATTATTAAATTGGCAAAAACCGGTTATGGTACAGCCTATACCCATTTTACCGGAAAAGATGATTTTCTAATCGTATTGATGGAAGACGTCATGCAGCAGTTTTTTGATATCGCGAATATCTCCTTCCAACCGACATCCAAAGAAGAGGCTAAAAAGGTCATTAAGAGTCAAGTACTCACCTTCTTCCAAATAGCCGAATCAGAACGAGACATGATGAAAGTGTTTGCTGAAGCTATGGGACTCTCATCCGCGGTAAATACAAAATGGGAAGAAATACGACACAAGCTTATTCAAAGCATAACGACTGACATCACCTACTCTCAGCAGCATGGTTTAGCTCGAACAGACTTAAAAGCAGAGCTCGTTGCATGCCAATGGTTCTATTCGAATGAAATGTATCAATGGGATATTGTTCATAACAGACACCAATATACTCTCGAAGAAATTGCGAATACCATCACAACTATGTATACCGACGCTCTTTACTTATAAGGGCTCGGTATGCCTTTTTGGCATTCTTGCACAATAATATTGACACTTTGTCATATTTATTTTATATTGATGCTGCGTCAACTTGTTTGCACAAAATTGGTTGAAGGGATGGAAAAGCAGATGATTATCGGGGTTCCAAAAGAAATTAAAAACAACGAAAACCGTGTCGGAATTGCACCAGCCGGAGTAACGGCCTTCTTGAACAATGGTCATGAGGTTTGGATAGAAGCGCAAGCAGGAGCAGGCAGCGGATTCTCGGACGCTGACTACTTAGCCGCAGGAGCTAAAATTGTGTCCACTGCTCAGGAAGTCTGGTCTGCAGAAATGGTTATTAAAGTGAAAGAGCCGCTTGCAGAAGAATATGTTTATTTTCGTGAAGGCTTATTATTATATACCTATCTTCACCTTGCTCCAGAAGCAGAGTTAACGAAAGCATTGGTCGATCGCAAGGTCGTGGCCATCGCCTATGAAACAATTCAATTCGATAATGGAGCTTTGCCGCTGCTCATGCCAATGAGTGAAGTTGCCGGACGGATGTCGATCCAGATCGGTGCCCAATTCCTTGAGAAGCCGCATGGCGGAAAAGGTGTTTTATTAGGCGGCGTGCCTGGGGTAGCACCTGGTGAGGTGGTCATTATCGGCGGCGGAATCGTTGGTACAAATGCGATTAAGATCGCTGTCGGATTCGGTGCTTCTGTTACCGTCCTCGATGTAAGTCCAGATCGCCTTCGGCAGCTTGACGATATGTTTGGCGGGCGTATTCGAACGCTAATGTCCAATAGCTATAACATCGCAGAAGCGGTGAAAAAGGCTGATCTTTTAATCGGTGCTGTTCTTATTCCAGGAGCGAGGGCTCCTCGCTTAGTTACCGAGGAAATGGTTAAAACGATGCAGCCTGGGTCTGTCATCGTCGACGTTGCCATTGATCAAGGCGGTTCTATTGAAACGGTGGATCGTATTACTACCCACAGCAATCCTACCTATGAAAAACATGGTGTCATCCACTATTCCGTTGCGAACATGCCTGGTGCCGTCGCTCGAACTTCTACGATTGCTTTAACTAATGTAACGATTCCTTATGGCGTACAAATTGCCAACAAAGGGTACAAGCAGGCTGCTCTAGACAACAAAGCTATTGCTAGAGGAATTAATATTGCTGAAGGCATTGTAACCTATAAAGCGGTTGCCGATGCACACGGATACGATTACATTGACATTTCCGACTATTTGAATACCCCTTCTAAGCAAGTTGCCTTGTAAGGGAGAATCATTAGATATGCCAATCGTAACGATTCAGATGATGGAAGGAAGATCAACCGATCAAATAAAGTCTCTTATTGCCAGCGTAACAGAGACCATTGCAGCAGAATTGAACTCTCCAAAAGAGCGAATTCGCGTTTTAGTTACAGAAATCCCCTCCACCCATTGGGGAATTGCCGGTGTTCCAGCAGCAGAAATTATTGCTCCGCCTAAACATACGTAGTGACTTCCACCTGCATAAATTCAGCCACTTTATTGGACGGTGAGATCGGTACCGCCAATGATGGTGGCTATTTGTTTTGATAACTGTTGCTTAGAAAAGGGGTTTACCTAATAATGAAACAAATCAGCAATTCTAAACAAATGAAACTATCTTTTTTTGGAAAAAACCTTCTTCTCTCCGGTTTGAACATCGTCTTGATTGCACTTATCCTCATTGCAGCCAGCTATTTTATCCAAGAACGAGTTTTAGTCAAAACTTTAAATCAACAGGCAGAAGGTTTTGCAGCGCTTGCTGCAAGTGAATTCGAATTAGCCGAAGTTAAAGAAGCTTTCCAAAATCATGACGCAAACAGTCCGCTCCATAAAAAACTTATTGGGAAAATAGCTCATTTTCAAAAAACGAACAACAGTGTATCCCAATCCTATCTATACTCTGTTGATATCGCACAAGGAAAAACGCCGATTCTGCTAGCCGTCCCGCAAGACTATATTGACTCCGGCTACACGCCGGGCACCGCTTATGAGCAATCCCCCGTTATGCTGAAGGTCATGAAAAAGCTGCTCGAAAGCAAAAAAGCAGCAACAACAGACATTTACACAAACAGTTATGGACAATGGATAACCGTCGTTCATCCCATCATGGATGAGCAGAACAATGTCATTGCAGCATTTGCGATTGATCTTCATGCGGATATCGTCTCCGAAGGAAAAAAAGAGCTGCTCCTATGGACGGTATCCGTTCTGATAGCAGCGCTTCTCGTCATTTTGATTATCCAAATTGTTGTACTGCGCAAGTTGCTTTCACCTATTAAAGAGTTGAACGGTGCTTTTCGTAAAGTTAGCGAGGGTCAGCTTGATGTGAGCCTGCCTACAAATCGTCTGGATGAATTAGGCTTATTGAATGCCCGTTTCAATGAAATGATATTAAGCTTACGAGACATGATTAGTGGTGTGCAGCAAAATGCCCATCAAGCAACGATTCAAGCGAATGAACTAGCAACGAATGCCGAGCAAAATTCGAAGTCGCTTAGTGAGGTTTCACACCGCATTCGCCAGGTTGCTGCCGGCGCAGAAACGCAGGAACAGGTAGCCTTCGAAAGCTCTCGTGCAATGGAGGAAATGGCAGCAGGCATACAGCGTGTAGCCGAATCCGCAGCTAGTATGGCGGTTGCCTCTGAGGATATGTCTGAGGAAGCCTCACAAGGTAATCTCTATATTACAAAAGTTATCCATCAGATGGATGGCATTCATCAATCCGTTCAACACTCGACTGCTTCCATCAACTCGCTAAGCGATCGTTCTAACGAAATTGTGCAAATTGTCGAGGTCATTGCTGGTATTGCGTCACAGACCAACTTATTGGCACTGAATGCCGCCATTGAGGCGGCCAGAGCCGGCGAACAGGGAAAAGGATTTGCAGTTGTCGCAAGCGAAGTTAGGAAGCTCGCTGATCAATCCCATCAGGCTGCCACTCAAATTGGCGTATTAATCCTTGAGATTCAACGAGAAATAACGCAGGCGGTACATGCCATGGATGAAGGAACGAAGGAAGTAACACAAGGCATGTTAATCGCGGAGGAGACGGGAGACAAATTTCAAACCATATATGCGGCCACGCAGAATGTTGCTCAGCTGATTCAAGAGGTTTCAGCCATATCTGAGCAAATGTCAGCGGGCTCTGAGGAAGTCGCCTCCTCTGTTCAGGAGCTCTCAACTATAGCTGAAAGCTCTTCAAAGGCTGCTATTGACGTCGCTAATGCATCGGATGCACAGCTCGATTCTACGAAGGAAATTAGCGCTTCCGCTGTATCACTTAATGAAATGTCCAAGCAGCTGCAAACATTAATTAGCAAATTCAAACTATAAAATAAAAAAATGCGTCGGCAGAAATAAACCATACACTCTGCCGGCGCATTCATTCCCCCCCAAAAATGGGGAAAGCTTGTTTTGTTCAGTGCGTATAAAAAAATCATAGTTTTACCTTGTTTTTCACAACTGCACTCTTATGAATTTTCAGTTCATCGCGGTATTCCACCGTCTCAATATCGCAGTCTATACCTATAATTACATTCTCTCCTCTAACGATACTTGCCTTCGTATAATGAAGCTCGATGTTATCGCCCTCGATCAACCCCGCATTGAATATGACCCCGTCCATCGATTTCATCAGCCTCAGCAATGTTCCCACTTTGCTTCTTTTAATTTTGATTTTGCTGCCTCCGACCTCTTTGGCAAAGCTAGGTCCGAACATACTAATAGCTAGCTGATCTGAGCTTAATAATCCATCGATATTTACTGCGCCATTTATGTGCAGCTCTTCCGCTTCACAATCACCTGTTGCATCCAATTGACCCGTTAATTTAATTTTGTCTACTCTAACTCTTCCTTTTGACTTCATCTCACCTCGTCCTTGCAAGCTAAGCCCATTTAAGCTGCCGTCAACAGCACATACGCCCGTTATCTTCATATCTTTCGCAGTTAAATTCCCAGCGATCTTGACTTCTCCCGTCAGCCTGAGCTTCTTACAATCCACATCACCGTTAAATTTACATTCGCCTGTTATATTCACATTTTGATAAAACCCGCCCGCTGACGTTGTTTCACCTAATACTTTCAATGGATTCCGTATAGGCTCAGTCACTAACCTTCTCCTCCTTCATAATTGCAGCGCCGGGATGTACGGACAGCTTCGAGCGATATTCTACTCGTCCTATCGAGCAGCCCTGACCAATGATGACAACATTACCCCTAACGATATCTGCAGTTGTAAATTCAATATCAATATTGTCGCCTTCAATGACCCCAACACGCAGCTCAGGCTTTAGCTTCGGAATAATTCCACTGAATAATTTATTCCACATTCCCACCTCTGCCTGCCTGATGACCAGGTTTTCCACGCCAATCTCATTCGCTTTTCCTTGGCCTTGCAGTTGAAACTCCAGCTGGCCCGCACTGAGCAAGCCGCCAACCGTGAAGCCGCCCTTACCTGTAAAATGCTCTAGCTCACAATCACCTTTTATGCTCATCATGCCATTTAATTCACAGCTCTCGCCGCTAACTCCGCCCGCGATAGTAAGCAAACCATCCGCCTTCATATTTCCAAATTTCATATTGCCTTTTACATCCATCGTACCATTAACTTCAAGCTCATCTGCCGTAAGATGTGCCTTCATTCGTATATGTCCATTTCCCTTAAATCTGCGCGCAACAATAGGTCCGCTTACTTTGCCAACACCATCTATAGATACGTTATCGTAGCTTCCACCTGCGGCACCGCTAACTCCATTAATCTTTAAATCTGACAGTTGATATTCCGTCATCGCTCTTCCCTCCATTAAGAAAGCTTCCCTTTTAATTGTTCAATCAAATCACCTAAGCTTAGCTTGGCAACAAGCCTTACACCTTCGTCAAATACTAATTCAGTTGGCGAGTGCGCCATGATAAAGGAAGTCATCCCCATTTTTCGAATAAAAAATAGATCCCAGCTCTTTCCCTCGAACTTCCTGACCTTCTCGTTCAAGGTTTGAAACAACAGTTCTGCTTCCTCTAAGCTCAGCTCTCCGAGGCCAAGCAGATAGTCAACTGCAAATAAATGCACAAGCTCGTCAAAAGAATATTGTCCACCAATTCCAGATAACGCTCCAAACCTGCTTAGGGTCATAGACGAAACAATGTTACGTTCTCCGACTTCTGCAGCAGTCAATGTCATACCGTTAATAGCGGACGTATCAGATAACTTACCTGCTAGATCATCTAACGAAAGATCATCCTTCATATTAATGATGTTATGGATGCGCGCTAATATCGTCTGTTTTGGGAAAAAGGTTTCTTGTCCTGTAAACGTTGATTTTCGAATAAACCATTCCTCAGGAATAAGCTTCTTTCGTTTCCAACGATATAATTGCCCATACGAAATGCCGGTTAAATCCAGCAGCTCCTTTTTCGAAATTAAATCCTTATCCACTATAATCACCTCTCGAAATGATCGTAACATAACACTGTTACGTTGTAAATGAGAATATCGCAATAAAGAAAGGTTAGGCTGGCTTGCTATTCTTCATTTATATAAAAGAAAAAGGCAGCTCCCGATTCAATTACGAATCAGAAGCTGCCTTTTGATGAAAAAATTTTAGGAATTTATACCATGTTCATTTCGGATGTTATACATGCCTTGAATTAGCAGCTCCGCAGGATCCCGGTTCAACTGCAAATGTGTCAACAATAGATGTAACGGAATAGCGCAAACGTTGTTTCCGTCTTTAATCGTTGGAAATCCAGCTTCAAAGACTGGACCGTGTTCTTCGTTCCAAGCTAGACCCGCATGTACCTGTTCCGGAGCAAACTCTTCCGTCACAGCTGTTATACATTGCGGAACGAGGATTTTGTCGATTACCGCTTTAGCCTCCTCTTCGCTTGCAGCGGCTTGTGAGAGAGGTTTCCCACCCTCGTTCTCCATAAGATCGACGAAGAAAGAAGCCATCCACACCGCAGGATCATTCCCCGATTGGAATCTATTGACCAACTCATGCAGGAAAAATCCGCAGGAATATACGCTGTCCGACTCATCCTTCACATGAAATACAAAAACTGGGCCATAAGCTTCGTGGTTCAACACTTGTCCTTCAACATCGTTAAATTGCATTTTTAAAGCTACGATGCCATTATGGTGAACAGCCTTAATAAGCTCCGCCCATTTCTCCTCGGTCATCGCCGAATCCTTACTGTTTACTTCCTCATTTGTTGTCTCATTGTTTATTGTCATAGTTCTACTCGTCTCCTATAACAGCATCATCTTGTAAATCTCGTTTTTTCACTAGCCTATCCATCAGCAAGCTTTCTGCTCTTTAATTATAGATTACCACAATTGTTTACTTTGTTTATATGCAAGTATTTTCCAGACTCATAATCGCCTGCGAAGAAACTCAGCCACATTATGGTTTCCTTGTTTGACTGCAAGAGACAAGGCGGTATGCCCTTCTGGATCTTTAGTGGTTATATTTGCTCCATGCTCAAGCAATACGCGAATGATTTCAATATTATCATCATGAAAAGCTGCAGTATGCAAGCAAGTATGACCATTGCTGTCCAGAAGATTAGTATCGGCATGATGCTTCATAAACAAATTAATGAGATCTATATTCCTTTCGCCTGCAATTGCAGCATGCAAGGCTGTATTGGAGGGAATGAAAGAAATCCTGGAATGAGATACAGCATTAATGTCAGCACCATAGTTAAGCAATACCTGTGCTGCTTCTTTATTGCCAAAATGTGCTGCGAAACCGAGTGGTGTAAGACCATCCTTATTTTCGGTATTTGCAAGGCTCGGTTGTGATTCCAACATGCTGGCAAGCTGGGAAATATCCCCTGACTGGATCGCTTGAAACAAATCGTCGATCAACGGACCATTCATTTATTTCCACTCCATTTCAACTGGTTTCATTCTACAACATTACCAAACTTTAATAGATGATTTCAAATATAATAAAATACGCTTATAAACTATTTTTTACTGCTTCTGCTTCGAGCAAATGTGATAGATTAAAATAGATAGGCATTTTTGCTTGCATGAGGTAAATGCAGGGATTAGAGAGGCGTGTGAAACATGGAATTATATATATCAAATGAATGGAATAACGATGATAAATCGTATGTTAGCAGCAATATGTTTGCTTTTAATTTAAAGCATTTCCCTGAAAACTTGAAAGGGCGGTATCAGGAAGTTAATTTGTTTCTAAAAAACGCTGATGGTCAAATTTTCGGCGGGCTTCTTAGCGAAATATGCTGGAACTGGATGCAGATCGAGTACTTATTTGTTGCGGACGAAATTCGTAAATCAGGTTATGGCAAACAGCTTTTAGCCGAAGCAGAACAAATAGCTAGAGCGAAAAACTGCGATTTTATCAAACTGGATACACTTAGCTTTCAAGCACTTGATTTTTATAAGAAGCAAGGCTTCGAGGTGTTTGGATCGATACCAAATGCAGGCGGTTATACGCACTATTATTTAAAAAAAGACCTTTAACCGCTTTGCTTTTCTAATTAGAGTTCCACATTAAAAAACCTCCATCGAAGGATGGAGGGAACCTTGTCGATACTGCTTATAAGAAAAACAGTTGGACGATGCCTAGCACTACAGAAGCTGTAATGAATAGCTTGGCTGCTGTATCGCTGTGCTTGTACTTTAGAACCACGCCAATAATGGCTAGCATACCGAAGCAAACGGCTATTATCCGAGGCATAACCAGATTGCTTGGAAAAGAAGTAACATTTAAAAAACTAATAAAAATACCGAGCGCTGCTGTAAACAGAAAAACAATCGTATTTTTCGGGGGATCTTTCACCATATACAGCAGCGCAATACTGATTAGACAAACGAAAGCAATAACTATAAACATAATCAATAAAAGTGCCATACGATGCTCCTCCCTCATCTTTCCTTCTTACCTAATAAATGAAGAATTGAAACATTCATGTCTTCTAGTGAGCAAGCTGCTTCCATGTTTTATTGAGCCACTCCGCGAATAACGCTTTCTCCTCGAATTGCGGATAATGAGCCGACTGTTCAAACAGAACAAATTCTTTCACAGGAGCATGCAGCACGTCAAAATATTGTTTTGCAGCATTCACCGATGTCATATAATCATATTTCCCCATCACAAAATAACAAGGAATATCCAGTGTCTTCACTACATCAATAATATTATTGCTCGCTTCCTCAGCCAGCAGTATCTTTTGCGTTACAGAAATTCCTCTTAAATAGCGAACAACATCAAGCAAATTATACTCAGGCTGAAACAGAAACCCTTTGTAATAATCCATGTTGTCATCAATTAACCTTGCTGCCCCGCCATATTTTCGAATGATCGATCTAGGCGTCGTTTCCTCCCCTTTTTCGATTGGTCCTCGAAGAGACTCTAATCTCTCCACTTCCTTGGTATTGTCAGCCAGCTTTGCCTGTTCTATAACGTATTGTAAACTATCCAATTCGCTCGTAACCGTATCAGCCACTTGCCCAATTCCGATATAAGCCGCAAACTTGTCAGGTGCCTTAGCCGCAGCTTTCATCCCAATGTATGTGCCAAAAGAATGACCGATCAGCAGCACTTTCTGTTGTCCAAATTTCGCGGTAACGTAATCGGTCAATGCAAGCAGATCATCCACAAGCACGTCTGTCGTTAAATTAGAATAGTCTTCAAAAAAATGATAAGATTTCCCGCTCCCGCGCTGGTCATAATGCACGATTGTATAATTTTTTTCAAGCAGATCTTGATATTTCCTTACATACGGAATTTCAGAACAACCCGGGCCGCCATGCACAAAAATGACAATCGGATTGCGTTTGTCTACTCCTCTAATCATCACTTCATGCCCAGTACCATTGATTTCAACTTGCTCTAACGTACTAATGCTGTTGTCATCTTTAATGCGAGGTGTCCACGTTGGGAATATCAATCCGACCAGAACAATTAGAACGATGATCATAATAGTGACCTTCCCTATTTTTATTATTTTCCTATTCAAGAGCTGGCTCCTTCAAAACGTTATTATCCTTTCATTATAAATGATTTCATTTTGACTTCATAATTAACGATTTCTCGCTAAACATTATGGAGAAATGAAAAAAACGACATCGCTGTCGTTTCTCATAGTTATGATGATACAGATGTATTGAATTAGAAAACTGATCCATATTATGATGCAGCTTCATCTGATGCAGAGAGCCTTTTCCCATAAACCCGATATAGAATGAGACCAAACAGCATGCCTACAAAAGATATGGCTGAAATAGACAAGTACAACGTTTTTCCTCCAAAGCTATCATACACGGCTCCACCTACATAGGAGGCTAAAATGCCTGAAACACCAAAAAACAGCAGCGCAAGCACCGTTTGGCCAGTGGCGCGCCATTCGGTTGGAACTATGCGATAAAGATACTGAATAGCTGCTGAATAGAACACCGGGAAAGTCAACAGCTGTAGAATTTGCAAATACGCGAGTATGTGCGGATCGGTAATCCAAGCTGACAGGAAAAACCGAAGGAAATAGAACACGGCTGAAAACGAAATAATAAGCAGCTCTTTACCTTTGCGCATCCACCAAAAGCTCAGAGCGAACACTACAATTTCACTGCCTGCTGCTAAGAAGAACGCTTGACCAACCAATTCGGTACTCCCGCCAAGCTCACGAATGTATACGCCAAGAAAGGTATCGTTCATCCGTGCAGGGACGGAACAGATAAACACCAAGAGCAGAAACATTAGTGTCTCTTTATTGCTAATAAAATGCTTGAGACTCTTTAAGGTAACCGGCTTGCCTGTCACAGGCGCATCCGGCATGATCCAACCTATAATAAAACTGATTAATCCGATTCCTCCAAAAAGCAGCGCCAAGCTATGTTCACCGAAATAAGAGATAACATAACCTGTAAGCAGCGCTGCTAAGGCATAACCCAATGCGCCATAAGTACGAATAGAGCCATAGCTGGTTCCTGAAGATTCGGCAATTGTAAAATTCAAGCTTTCCGTTAATGGATCGATGGACATGAGAAAGAAGTACAGCAGCATCGCGTACAGAATTAGCTGCGGGTAACTGCTGGAATCATAAAGCAAATAACCAATGATGGTTGAGAAAAATAACAGTACCAACAATACTTTACGAATGGATTTGGTTCTATCGCTTATCATCCCCCATAAAGGTTGAGCGATGAGCGTAACAAATCCGCCTGTTCCAATAATGAAGCCAATTTGCGAAGGACTTAGTCCTTGTACATCTAAATAAACAGGAAGGAATGAAATAAACATAGCCAGCAGTGCAAAATACAAAAAATTAAAGCCTCGTAATAAGTTTGATGCCTTCATAAAAGTTTAGTTCCTCCACTTGTTTCATAAAAATAGCTATCTCAATCTTTTATTCTACCATGAAATGAACGTTTATATGTGGATCAAAATCAAAAAACGGCATCTCTGCCGTTTTTAATTACCAACTTATACAATTGAATTCATTTTCACCGCGACTTCTATCATTGATCATGCAAGCTCTAGATTAAACGGTTCCCCAGCCACAAGCATCTCACGCAAAAACTTACCGGTAAGTGATCCTTGTGTCTGTGCTACCTCCTCAGGCGTACCGCATGCAACGACCATCCCACCGTTATTTCCACCTTCTGGTCCCATATCTATGATGTAGTCCGCTACTTTAATCATATTCAAATGATGTTCAATAACGACGACAGAATGGCCGGCGTCTACGAGCTGATGAAGACAATCGATCAGCTTCTGAATATCCTGCAGATGCAAGCCCGTTGTCGGCTCATCGAGAATATAAAGATTATGGGACCCCCTAGATAATTTACTTAGCTCCGTGGCGAGCTTTATCCGCTGAGCTTCTCCACCAGACAGCGTCGTTGACGATTGTCCGAGTCGTAAATATCCTAGACCCAACTCATTTAAAACATTCAATTTATGCAAAATATATGGTTGGTCAGAGAAAAACAAAGCCGCTTCCTCTAGGCTCATCTCCAAAACCTGAGCAATGTTCTTCTCACGAATGCGAACATCAAGAACTTCCTCGTTGAACCTAGCTCCTTGGCATACCGGACAAACGGATTCTACATCCGGCATAAACTGAAGCTGAGTCGTTACCATTCCTTCACCTTGGCAATTTTCGCATCTCCCCCCATTTTTCTGATTGAAGCTGAAATCATTTTTCGTCAATGTATGTCCGCTTGCGCTAGCAGCCTTCGCATATAAATCACGAATTTTATCAAAGAAACCTACGTAAGTTGCCGGATTGGATCTTGTGCTTCTTCCGATCGGTGATTGATCAATGTTGATCGTACCAGTTAAATGCTCATGCCCCGACAATGAATCATGCTCTCCAGGAACAATTCGCGCATCACGGATGACGGCATGAAGCTGCTTGCCGATTACTTCGTGGATGAGTGTGCTTTTGCCTGAACCAGAGACGCCTGTTATACAAACCATAACGCCAAGCGGAATGTCGACATTAACATTGCGCAAATTGTTCGCCCTCGCTCCTCGCAGCGATAAGGTCATCCCACTAGGCTGTCTGCGTGTTGCCGGCACCTCAATATTTCGTTTGCGCGCCAAAAAAGAACCTGTGATAGAGTCTGGATTGTCTCGAAGCTGTTCAGCCGTTCCCTCTGCCACAACATTTCCTCCATGCAAGCCTGGACCTGGGCCGATTTCGATAATGTGATCGGCACTGCAGATCGTATCCATATCATGCTCCACAACAATAATTGTATTGCCGATATCACGAAGCTTTCTCAAGGTGTCGATGATACGAATGGAGTCTCTCGCATGCAGGCCGATACTCGGCTCGTCCAGCACGTAAAGCATCCCCATTAGTCCCGAACTAATTTGCGTAGAGAGACGAATTCGCTGTGCCTCACCGCCAGAAATCGTATCGGAGCGGCGTCCAAGACTTAAATAATCAAGCCCTATATCAAGCAGCAGGTTTAATCGCGATTGGATTTCGGAAGCAACCTGCTGACCCACATTAGCCTGCTGCTCCGCATACTTTACGGATGACAGAAATTCATTCAATTCGACAAGCGAATAGTTGCTAAGCTCATGAATGTCTGCGCCTCCTACCTTCACACGGAATCGCTGCGGACGCAGCTTCTTCCCTTCACAGTCGGGGCAAGTATGCTCGACCATCACACGCTTGTAAAACTCATCCTCACCTGTGGATTGTGTTTTGCGTTTTAAGTATAGCTTGTACCACCAATTGATAATATGAACTAAACCAGCAAAGCTCATTAGCTTGCCAGCATGACGGAATTGTGACTTCGAGGCTTCCTCTCCTGGGAGGAAAGGGAATTTCTCACCTTTGGTACCGTACATCAAGATGTTCTTGATTTCCTCCGGCAAATCCATGTAAGGTGTATCCAAGCTGAACCCGTAATGGCTCGCAAGACTCCTTACGCTTGACCAATGCCAAGTGCCGGTGCTCGGACCAAGAAGCTTCGGATCAATTGCTCCTTTGTTAATGCTTTTGTCCGCGCTTTTAATCAGGAACCTAGCTTCGGCTCGCATAAATGTTCCAATGCCGCCGCAAGTGCGGCAAGCGCTGCTTGGATCGTTAAAAGAAAAGTAATTCGCGCGCAGCTCTCCCATCGTAAGCTGATGTTCTGGACATGCAAAGCCCTGGTAGAACCGATCACGGTCGAGCTTCGTTTCATCTGGAGTATTTGCGATATCGAATCGGATAAAACCTTCCCCGACCAGCTTTAAGCTGTTCTCAATTGTCTTCAAAAGTGCCTTAAACGAATCCGGCTGGACAATAATCTTGTCGACAACAACTTCTATTCGGTAATCGGCCTCTTCATCCAGCTCGATCGTATCACTGAGACTATGCTTCTTCCCGTCTATACGAATCATTCGAAACCCTTTGGAACGAATTTCATCGAAGGTTGTTTCATAATTTTCACCATAAATTTTATAAACCGGAGCAAGCACCTCAAGTTCTGTCCCAATTGGCAGCTGACGGATATGATCGATCATTTGTCCTGCTGATCTAATCGGTACGGGATGCTCACAGAAAGGGCAGCAGGCTTCTCCAACCGATGCGAAGAGCAGTCTCATAAAGTCATAAATATCCGTCATCGTACCAACGGTTGAACGCGGATTAACAATTCCTTTTTTTTGCTCGATAGCAATGACAGGGGACAGTCCAAACACAAAATCAACATCCGCTTTCTTAAGCTGGTTCATCCGGCTCTTAGCAAACGTTGAAAGCGATTCCAAAAATCTGCGTTGCCCTTCTCCATAAATCACCTCAAACGCCAGCGACGACTTCCCCGATCCGCTGACACCCGTGATGACCGTCAGCTTGTCCCGCGGAATGTTCACGTCTATATTTTTTAAGTTGTTTTGTCTTGCACCCTTAACTTCAATAAACTGTCTCATAAGTTTATCACATCCCCCAGACTGGCTCATCGAATTGCTCATACAAATAGGCGGGCTCAAGCAGCATGATTCGGCTTTTCGGCGTCGCTTTTCTCTCCGATTCCAGCTTCATTAGAAGCCCTTTCTCAGCCAGCCAATCGCAAGCTGTTGCTATGGAGCCTGCATCCATATCAATAACCGTGCTGAACTTCATCACGATATCCGTCACGGTGCGAACGTCGCCTTCTTCTTTCAAGTATACAATTACTGGCTGAAACAAAACCTCAGCTCTTTCATCTAAATAATGGTTAACAAGCTCTAGAGCTGCACGAACCTTCGGTTCGGTAACCTGTTCGCATACTAGCTCCGTGTAGACCTTGGTAAAGAAATCCGGATGATGTACCAATGCCTGCTGTACCGCCTCCCGCATCGGAACTTCCGCATGGAGCAGCACTTCGATTTGCGCCAGTACATCAACCATTTTGATCAACCAGAAAGCGCTGTAAGCTGCATCTTGCTTCACATACAGCCATTTCTCCGATTTGGAAAGCAGGCTGAGCACATGACAGCCAAGACGTTGCAGTTGAAGCTGCCTGTCGCGATCGCCAACATAACGAATTTGTTCAAAATATTCCGTTATAGACTCATCCTTTGTGAACAGCAGTGTACTGCGTACAAGCATTGACTGCTGAAATGAGCCGCTGACGGAACGTTCCATCCACCTTTTAAACTCATTGCGCGTCTGAATGCTGGCGTTAATCGGAACATCATTTTCTACAAAACAAACATAACTGTTCTTTAGCTTCTGATCGTGAACGATCAGCTTGAGGTCAATGTCTGATTTCTCCCATACTTGATCATAGGACAGGCTGCCGAAGAGCACTGCTGCAATGATCTGCTCATCCTGCTTAATTTTTTCGACAAATTGACTCAGTGACTCTATAAGCAGCTTCCTTTTGTCTTCGCCGACTTTTTGCAATTCCTTGAGCCTCCCCTTTCCGAACTTTCGACTATCTTCTATTAATATATACCAGAAATAGGATGAATCTATCAATTGTAATATGTTTGTTCCATTTATTTGTTGTTCAGTCTCTGAACATAATTTCGAAAATGTTAATGTGGATTTTATATTTTATTAATAACTGGTTTCTTGGGCGTTTAACTCTATCCTTTATTATAGAAACAGGCAATAACAACCGAAACGATCTGAGGAGGATTACAAATGAGAAACTATAAGAAAAAAGCAGCAGCCCTTTTGGTTGCAGCAGCACTAGGAGCATCGACCATTCCGTATGCTGTTATGAACGTATCCGCAGCACCAGCAGTCCTTACAAAAGTTTCTGCATCCTCACCATTATCCAATAAAGATATAGAAGCAGCTGTTAATGAGCTCGTAAAGCTTGGTGTTATGCAAGGTTATCCCGACCAATCCATGGGCACTCTAAACCCCATTAATCGTGCCGAACTTGCCAAAATGATCGTAAAAACTTTCCTTCTCGAAGACACTGATCCAAATGCAGTAACCTTAACGGATGTGAGTCCGAATGCTTGGTATGAAGATTATGCTGCAACAGTTGTAGCGCTTGGCATCATGCAAGCTGAGAACGGTCAATTTGGGCCTCGAGCTGTGGTCTCAGATGAAGAGCTGATTCAAGCCGTATCCAAAGCATTAAAGCGTGATCTCAAGTCCGTGAATGCATGGGCCAGCCCGTTCAGCTCTACGAATAATAACTTAACCCGCGGCGAAGCTGCTTATTTGTTGCAAACCGCTCACAAGGCTATTCCATCGGATCAAACGAAGATTACAAACGTCCAATCGCTAAATGCCATTACCCTCATCGTGACTTTCGATAAACCGCTTACGACAACGGATGAAGAATTCACGAAAGCAAAAACAGATTTTGTATTTAACGATGGTCTTACTTTAACCAATATGCCGCGTCTAAAAACGGGTTCCATCGCAACCTATATTGTGCCTACTTCCGTTCAGCAAGCAGGCACAACCTATAATCTAGTATATAAAGGTCAAAATGCCGCTTCTTTTACTGGAAATGCAACGAAAGTAAATATGACAACAGCAAGCCAAGTAACAAATGATACGTTTGAGGTAGAAGCGCTGCAAGCAAACGGAGTAACTGACTATGGCTATATCATCTCAGCCTATAGCAGCGGTCGAGGTGCGAATGCATTCATCCTCGATGAGAACAACCAAGCAGGCGGAAAGACATTCCAAATCATTTCTTCAATGCAAGCTCGCCAAGTGACGATTACACCTGAGGGCGGTCAACCGATTATTGCGAAATATGTACCATTCACACAATCAACAGATGGCAAGCAGGAGCCTAAATTCCGCCTTCCCGAAGGGCAAGCATTGAAGCCGGGCGTGACTTATATGGTAACGTCAGATTGGGCTGCTATCGCGAACGCTTCCTTTGTAGCAAAAGAAATACCAACCTTGCAGTTAACTGGTGCTGAAGCTGCTAGTGAAACTTCGATTCTCTTGACTCTAGCACAAGACCCTGGAGATGAACTATTCTCTGGCCGCAGTGCCGAGTTAACGGCGCCAACTGGCGAGAAGATCGTTGCTTCCTATAAATATTCCAGCCGTAAAGGCGCAGTTGGCATATTTGATTTGGCGAAAGACACGAAATTAACGCCAGGAACAACGTACACAGTAAAACCGATAGGCTCGTGGGCAACCGCCCAAGATGTTACAATGTCCTTAAAATAAATTAATTTCTGAGAAAGGATGGGTGTGTGATGTTGCGATTAATTATAATCATGCTGGCTCTTGTCATTTCGGGCTGTCAGGAAAATAATGATCAGGAATTAACAAATGATGAGCAGCATGCAGCCCAATCGGTGAACAACGAAATGGACAAGTTGAATAAAGCTTTGTTAGCAGCAGCAAAACAAGGAGATCGAGCGTCAATAACTAAGCTGCTAGCCGAAGGTGCCGACATCAACGCGACCGACGATCAAGGCAGAACCTCTGCAATGATCGCCGTGCATACGAACCAGCTCGATGTGTTTAACCTCTTCGTAGAAAAAGGAGCAAATATCAATATTCAAGACAATCGCTCTGACAACCCGCTCCTTTATTCCGGCGCAGAGGGGCTGATGGACTTCGTTCAAGCATCGATAGCTGCCGGCGCAGATACTACCATCACCAATCGCTTTGGCGGTACCGCACTCATTCCAGCTGCTGATCGTGGACATGTTGAGATTGTAAGGGAGCTGCTAACCACATCCGACGTCAATATCGATCATGTGAATCAGCTTGGATGGACCGCACTTCTTGAGGCTATTATTCTCGGGGATGGCGGAGCAGATCATCAGGCGATCGTACGATTATTAATCGATCACGGCGCTAATGTAAATCTTGCGGATTCAGAAGGCGTAACCCCGCTGAAGCATGCCCAGAACCGGGGTTTTAAAAAAATGATTGAAGCCTTGCAGCAAGCTGGTGCACAGAGATAGCGGAACGATAATTTATACAAGAACAACCCACGAGGAGTGGGTTGTTCTTGTGTATATTTATTTCAACGCTTTAATATTAAGTGAAGTATCGGAAATGGTCGTCCTGAACTGTCTAGTTCAGATCGTCCTCGCTGCACAAAACCATATCGTTTGTAGAAGGTGAATGCTCCTTCGTTTTGCTCATTGACATCGACTTGGAGATTGCTGCCTTTTAATGCTTCGGCATGTTTTATTAATCGACTGCCTATACCCCTTCCGTGGTTATCGGGGTGTACGAAAAGCATCTCGATCTTTGTTCCGTTAAGCCCAATGAACCCTGTCGGTATTTTGTTTTCATTCATCTCTACCCAAATCTCTACTTCCTTTAACGCACCGTTTTGAAGCATCTGATGATAGAATGCAATATCCTCATCTGTCAAAAATGTGTGGGTATGCCGCACAGCCTGATACCAAATATCCACTAATTTATCGTGATCGTTTTCTTGATAGGGAACAATTTTGTTTATCATAACTCATCCTCCGTATTCATTCACTCATTTGTCAGAGAGTTGTTTTAACCAGGAATAACTAATACTAACCTGCGAGAATCCAAGTGATTTATATAAACCTGCATCCGATGCGACATATACATTTTCAGCACCTAAAAGCCTGCATCTCCGCATTCCTTCCGTAAGTGCAATGCTTGCCAGTCCCATACGCCGGTAATCCGGATCTACACAAACAGGTTCAATATAGGCTGCTCGACTAAGATGATCATACCAGAACCCTGCATACGCAACAAAATTCCCTTCTTCATTTTCAATTACGATATTTATAGAAGGATCATATCCAGGTGCACTCTGCATATAGCCTGACTTCCATAAATCTTTAGGATCCGGTTCGCCAGCATGATCAAAACCGCGCCATAAAACGCGCAGCCTGCGTCCATCATCTTCTTTTTTTCGAATATTTCTTATGCTAAGCCCTTCAGGCAGCTTCAAATCAGGGAGCTCGTCTACGATTGACCTGCCGGAGTAAACCTCATAGAGGGAAGCATCCCGTATATATCCTCTTTCTTCTAATAAAGCTTTCAATGTTTCATTGCTCTCATCCACATGAAACTCTATACTTTTCCGGCCATCTTCTTTTATTTCAAATAAATTCGCTTCCGCGTATTCAATCATTTCCGAATATAGGAATGTATAATTCGGGTCTACATCCAAATATACCTCGCCCAGTTCGCTCTCAAAATGAGCAACTGCTACGATCTCTCCATCATCTTCCCACAGTCCGATTTGTTCGAACACTCCAGCTTGTTTCAGCGGAAGGATATTAGGATGAAAAACGATATATTCCCACCGGGCTGGCAAAAACACATGACCAACAGACCATTTTCCAAATATATTTTTCAGAAAATCTCTAACCCTGATAAAATCATCTACTTTATAATGCCTGCTCTGTATACTCATTTGCATACATTCCTTTCATACTGCTATTCGGCTGCGCCTTTTACGATCTACAACTATTTAAGCATAGTTACTGAAAATCAGAAATACTAGGGATAAAATAGATATAAACAAATAATCCTGCGCTTTAGATAGCAAATCCCTTTCAATCCTTGACACAATCCATGAAATCGATGACCTGAAGGCGATGATTAAAGAGGCTGGCGGATCAGCATATGTTTGGGGACTGTCATCTGGAGCAGTTCTCGCCCTACAGGCCGCTTCGAATGGAGCTAATATCACGAAACTGGCTTGCATGAGCCCCCATTTGTTGTCGATGAGCAGATCGCAAAACTCCGAAAGACTTTGCACAGATGTAGATGAGATGTCGATCTAACGAGGAGTTGGTAAAAGCCGGTGTCTTGCTTGCTGCTGATGGACTGCTGCCAAGCTCCAGCGGCATTCGGATTTCCTATCCGGAACCCGGCGGCAAGCCGAAGGTGATAGACGGGCCGTTTACGGAAGCCAAAGAATTAATTGCCGGTTACACGTTGATTGAGGTCAAATCTAGAGAGGAAGCCGTTGAATGGGCGCTTCGTTTCCCGGATCCCCATGGATTTGGCCAAGGCGTAATTGAGCTCCGACAAGTATTCGAGGCAGAAGACTTAATGAACAATCCCGAAACCCTTGCAAAGGAAATGGAGCTTCGTATACAAGTTGTCGAGCAGAAGAAAGCGTGAGTGCATCCTCTCTTCACCATGCTATTGATTTGTTAAAAACACTAAGTTTTGAGAAAGGAGATCCTTGTCGATCTCCTTTCTCATTTTCCAACTAACAATAGTCTAGCTTTCTTTTGACTCAGCATAACAATTTTTATCCTTTTTTCGTTCAAGGGTCTACAGGACATACTAATTTCATATAGTTAGACAAGCTAGATGCCTGTACTAGTTGGGCGAATCATATTAGAAAGGATGCGATTGTCGTTATATGGAGCATCTGTTGCCTTTAAAAGTAGAGTTTCTTCTCATGTTTGGGGTAGCACTATTTTGGACGATCGTCTATATTCTCGTTATTTACAAAGGGTTTAAGGATCAAGCCTGTGGAATGCCGCTCGCCTGCATATGTGCAAATATTACTTGGGAATTTCTATTTACCTTTATTATGCCGTTTCACCCGCTTCAGCAAATCGGGACCTTAGTGTGGTTCCTGCTTGACTGCATTATTCTGCTTCAATTCCTCTACTATTCCAAAGGCACCTATCCTAAACGCGTTATTCACGCTTCTGTTTTCGCGCTGCTTGTGATCGCATTTCTGCTGCATTATGGTATGGCGGTTGAATTCCATGATAAGATGGGCATTTATTCGGCCTTTGGCATCAATCTGCTCATGTCGATTCTCTTCATCCGAATGCTGATGATCAAAGATTTGAAGGGACAATCCCTGTCTATCGCTTATTTCAAAATGATAGGTACCTTATTCGCCTCGATCCTCTGCTTCTCGCTCTTTCCGCAATCTCTATTATTGTTTATCATGTATGTTTTGGTCCTTGTACTGGACATTGTTTATATCCTACTTGTTTATAGGCTTTCAATTAAAACCGTTCACAAACATACGATCAATAAAACACCGCATATCAATGCCTAATGCCTGCTAGCGAAAGCTTAGAAAGCGTAAACTTTCGCTAGCGGATTTCTATACCGGCTGCTTATTCTGCTGTGTAACCACCATCTACCATCAGGCTAGTTCCCGTAATAAAAGAGGCATCATCGCTAGCTAGAAATAGAACGGCTTTCGCCACCTCTTCTGGTTTGCCTGCAAGGCTATGGATGGAACCGCAGTTAACAATCGCACCGCCATCTCCTTGCAATAGCATTTGCTTGATTGCATATTTGTTGCAAAGAAAAACACCTGATAAGTTAATATCGAGCGTATGCTTCCAATCCTCAAAGCTTAACTGATCTGCAGGCGCATCCTTTGCTATTCCAGCGTTAGCGTACATTATATTAAGCTTGCCATATCGCTTAACGGTCTGCTCTACCATCTGAATAACTTCATTTTCTTGGGTTACATCTGTTTTTATAAAATAGGTATCCAGTCCACTTTCATTGCATTGATTCGAAAATAATAACCCTTGCTCAGAGCAATCTGCTATAACTACCTTTGCGCCCTCTTCCGCAAATAATCGTGCTGTCACTGCTCCGATACCGCTTGCTCCCCCTGTAACGATTACCACTTTTTGCTCAAATCTCATCCCCATCATTCTCCCTTTTCGTTCATTTATCGTTTCAAACTCTTCGTTCTCACATACCGATAAAACCCGTTAAACAGCTCCCGCATTTATTCTCTTTAAGCATCACCACCCTCTTAAGCTAACAAGAGATTTCTATATATTAATATTTTTAAAACTAACTAGTTATTTATAAATAATTTAAAAGAAATCCGCCTTATCAAACTAAAGGCGGCTCGGCTCCATAACTCCATATATGACTAACTTTTTAACCTGTTCTCTAAAAGCATCCTGTGACATTGTCCACGTCATCTCATCTCTTTTATCTTTAAGCCTTTCGAAGGTTTGCAAGAACGGAATAACCGCATTCATCATTAAGATTGGAACCATAATCGGCTCCAAATCCTGCCGGATGATACCGTTGTTCTTAGCAGCTAGCGCAATCTCATAAAATGGAGAAACATCATCGGGAGGATTGGATATACTGCCCCATGTTTTCCATCCCTCTGCTGCCTCCCAAGCATATATTTTTAAGTACCGGGGATTGTCAGAAAGAATTTGAAATGAAATATCTATCACCTTTTCAAGTAACTGCTTAAACTTCACAGCATCAGACGTAGCCGTCTCGTCCAACATCAAATTTCCTGCTAAATCCTCCAGCATTTTAATCCCCGATTGTTCCGCTCGTTTCACTACTTCCGTATAAAGCCCAAGCTTATCGTGAAAATACTGATAAATAAGACTTTTATTATATCCAGCTGCGCTTGCAATCGCGTCAATTCGCGCTGCGGAATAACCTTGCTCGGCAAATAATTGCTCGGCTGCATCAAGAATAATCTCTTTGCTTCGTGCAGCATCATAAGTCCTTTTCTTCTGAACAGCCATCTTAATAAACTCCATTCATTTCAAAAGTAACCAACTGGTTAGATTATAAAAACAATCCATTTTAAAGTCAAGCATAATCACTTTGCCGCCTTATAGCCAGAGACAATCCCCTCCATTATGCAAGCTAACTAAGAGTTGCATTTTTGCGATTGGGTGAATACCCTATTGCAATGAACGCAAATGGAGGATACCCTGATGATTCCGTTTTATCCCTATTATGGCTACGAAACAAAGTGCAAACAGGAGCCCCTAACCTTTCCGCCCCAGCATCAAGACAGACAGCCTGGCCTTGAATACAAAATGAACCCGCTACCGATTTCCGACAACCCCGCATATAAAGGAAGTGGAAAGCTGTCCGGCAAAGTAGCGATCATTACTGGAGGAGACAGCGGAATTGGCCGAGCTGTTGCCATTGGCTTCGCCAAAGAGGGTGCTGATGTCGTTATCGTTTATTTGTACGAACGTCAAGACGCGCTTGCAACTCAGCAAATGGTAGCGCAATACGGTGGTCGCTGCCTGCTTATTGAAGGTGATCTTCGCAGGCCAGAGCTCTCCACAGAAATCGTCAGAATAACACTCGAGCATTATGGAAAAATCAATTGCTTGGTGCTTAACCAAGGAGTCCAGTTTCCTCAGACGAGTATTTTGGATATATCGAATGAGCAGCTGGAAGATACTTATCGGACCAATATTTTTCCTCACTTCTATTTGACGAAAGCCGCGCTTCCATATCTTCATCCAGGAAGCACCATCATCAGCACAGCTTCCGTAACGGCTTACGCAGGTGCCCCGCTTCTGGTCGATTATTCATCAACGAAAGGGGCAGTCGTATCTTTTACCCGTTCGTTATCGCTGCAGCTCGTTAATTGCGGGATACGCGTTAATGCTGTTGCACCGGGTCCGATATGGACACCTCTGACCGTCTCCAGCTATCCAGCTGAATATGTGCAAACATTTGGCGCCAATACGCCAATGAAACGCGCTGGGCAGCCATTCGAGCTCGCTCCAACCTATATTTATTTAGCTTCAGACGATTCATCATTCGTTACAGGGCAGGTATTGCATGTCAATGGCGGAATCATGACAGAGACTTAAGCCTTCGTTGCCTGCTTGCCTTTCCGCAAAACAAGGGGCTGACTCAAAAGTCATTTTGCGATTTTTTGAGCACTACTTAGAACTTATTTTCATCGAGAAAAAGGACCTCAAGCTCCACTATACAGCGGAATTTGAAGTCCTTTCATTTGAAAACGGGGATGTTTCCCTGATGCAAAGACTTTTGCGGCAGCGCCTGCAGCATCTTCATCTAAGTGCAGAAATGCACTTATTTAACCAAATTTTCTTCAAATCTGCTCAATTAGAGGTATTAGTACACCTATTTGCAACATTCCAATCTTGTTTGTTAAAAACAGGTGCACTTTTACACTTATTTACTCTCCACTATCGGTTCGTGCACATTACAATCATACGACGAGCATCGCTGATGCTGGATATGGTCAGTCTGAGTTATTATGCGCTACAAGCAGCAACCAAGGGAAAAACTGAGCTGCGAGGAAGGATATTCGCTGTCGGTAAGACGAATGATTGAACCCGAAAGTATTTTAGGGCAGATAAAGAATAACCAAGGATTCCGGCGTTTCTGCTTCGCAGCTTACCTAAGGTAAGTCTGGAGGTCGGGTGGCTTTCGCTTGCCCATAATCCTATGAAGCAAGCATAGACCAGAATAAAAAAATTGCAGTACAGGAATAGCTCTCCTGTACTGCTACCAATACTCCCGTTCAAAGCGAGCTATTCCTCATCGAGCTGATGCTTATGGGACAACCCCTTAGCATTTATGAATGCTTTAAATAATAGGAAGCTGTCATGGGACGTTTCTCACATTTCTTGCGATAGGTTACTGGACTAAGTCCTGTCACCTTCTTAAAAATTCGGCTGAAATGCTCAGGATTAACATACCCTACACTTTCCGCTACATCGTAAATTTTCAACCCGTTCTCTAGACCTTCTTTCGCTTTTTCAATTCTTAGATTGGTCAAATAGTTGATAAAATTAATACCGATTTCTTTCGCAAATTGTTTGCTAAGATAACTGTCACTGACCCCGACCATGGCGCAAATCGTAGACAAATGCAAATCTTCATTAAAATGATTATCTAATATCGCTTTGGCTTTCGCTACAACAGGGCTCAGCCAAGCAGCAGCTTTGTCGAGCTTAGGATGCAGCTTATCATGCAAGGCATCAAGAAATAATTGCAGCCATTCCATGGTCTCATCCCATGTCTCTATACTCCGGACATGCTCAACCGGTTGAGGAAATCTTTCATGCAGCTTATCCCACGACATTCCTCGTTCATGCATCAGCGTACCCGTTTCCCAGATCAAATCGCTGAGTGCTTTTTTGATAGGCTCAGGCGAGGATGGAAAGTATTCAATCAGCAGCTTGAATCCGTGCTGAATGGACTGTTTCCATCGCATAGGGTCGGTATCTTTTAGCGCTTGCAGCAGCTCGAGCTTAAATGGCGCCCATGCGTCTTTCCAATTGTCCTTCTCTGCACCTATTGATCGTTCGGCTTCTGGATAGATCAAGTGGTCATATCCTTGATAGTAACTAAGAAGGGAAAGCCGTTCAGCTTGACGGAACAAACGATTCCACTGCATGACTCCATTGGCGGAGTCACTGATACCAATCGATAAATGGAGATTCAAAAACTGCCGCAGCCTTATTTTCACATCCGTTAAGACGGCTTGGGTCAAACTTCGAATAGCCATCGCACTGCATTGCTCAGGGAAGGTGAAATACAGGATATAGTTTCGTTCATCATGACGACAAACGCGGCATATTCCTTCATTTCTATCCGTGTTCGTTACGGTTCTAATGGTTTGCATAATGATTTGCTTCGTATGCTCGAAGTGAACCACTTGAGATAATCTAATGAAGGCTACCTTCTGATTTTTCTCGCCCAACTGTTTCCGAACGATATTCAATCCTAATTTCAATTGTTCATCGAGTTCGCAATCGGATGTGCTCAATCCATCTGACACCGACAGCTGGTGAAGCATGGAACAAACCATTTCGTCTTCATCTAGAACAGACAATTCAGGTTCCGCAGCCTTGCTCCTCTTGCGCCTATTCAATTCCTCCACTGTCTTATTCAGCACTGGCGCAATATAATGTTCATCCAATTTCGCCTTTAGCATATAGTCAAACGCCCCAAGCACAAATGAGTCTCTTACATAGCCATAGTCGCCATATGCACTAAGCATAATAATAAGCGGCGGGCGTTCGAACGACACATCCCTAAGTGCTGCAAGAAGCTCCACACCATTCATCCGCGGCATCTTTATATCTGCAAAGATGATGTCGATATCCTGACGATCCTTTAAAAGATGCAATGCTTCTTCTCCGTCGCCAGCCTCTCCCGCAATTTCAATATCAGTTGAAGTTAAAGCGATATATTCCCGAAGCGCTAATCTGGCTAAAGGCTCGTCATCCACGATAAAGGCTTGGTATTTCGGCATCTTACTCCCCCTCATACATCGATAGGCTTTAATTATGCTGAACATATTGCACTGCTTTGCTCCAGTTTTCATTCATCTTGTTCTGAATGCCTGCTACTGACTCCCCTGCAAAAATTTCTTGCGCCAGCTTTTTCTCATCATACTGCGCTGCGTTTTTCACTTGTACAAATTTCTCATCTAACGCGGAATACATAAAAGGCACAAATGGATGCTCTTTATTCTCCTCATTAAAAAAGGGAAGTATGGACTGAACATCCGTTAACGTCGATGAGCTTTGTGAGTTGTTTATAAAAGCCTGATAAACCTCGGGGCTGAATACCCATTCCAGAAATTGTATCGCTTCTTCTTTGTTTTTGGAGTTTTTGTTAATCGCCATATACTGGTCCGGCATCGTTACAGAAAGCAGCGATTCTTTGGTCGTTTCCCTCCACGGCAGCGCAAATGCACCTATATCCTCATCATTGCTCACTTTTGCCACATGATCCGAGTAATACCATTGACCGAGTGCAATCATTGCCGCTTCTTTGGACTGAAACAATTGTTTCGCCTGATCAAAGCCAATTTCGAGCGCGTTGGGGCCAGCTAATTTATTTTCCGCGATCGTCTTGAGCATATCGGCTGCTTTGCCAAAGGCTGAGCCTTCTCCGAATGGCTTCAATTCGTTTGAAATATTGGCTAAATAGTTCTCGTCCTTCGCAAAGATTGGCGGTCCAAATTCAATAAATGGATAGAAGGTCCAATCATCTTTGCCCCCGATAGCAATCGGAATATATTTGCCGTGCAATTTAATTTGATTCAGCACATCCATAAATTGTCCTAAGGTTTGCGGAACGCTAACGCCCACCTCTTCAAAAATACTTGGTCGATAATACACATACTCAGAGAAGGATATGAGCGGCAAGCCAAGTGTTTCCCCCTCTATTTCAGCTGGGTACTTATTTCTGCTCGTTGCTTGCAATTGATTAAGAGACAGCAATGAATTTTTATAAATAGGCAAATGACCCGGTTTCAAATAAAATAGGTCAGGCAAATCATTTGCCGTCAGACGCACCTTTAAATATTGGCCGCTATTATCTGGAATCGTCTCTACCTCCACGGTTACATTTGGTTTGAGAGCCGAATATTCCTTCACCTTCTCCGTCCAAAATTCGATATCGGTCTTCGATTCCCATATTCCAAATTTCATTTTTATCGGCTGATTTTGATTGGAGGTTTGTTTCTGTGGTGCATTAACAACCAAAGAATAAATCGTATCATTGGTATCAGCCTTAAACATACCGATCCATCCTGCAAGCAAGCCTATCGATATCAAAGTAACGACTAAGACTGAGGCAATATTTTTGTTAAATTTCATTTCCACTTCTCCCAGCAAAACTTGAAGCCACAAAAGAATGATTGCGCTTTCAAGTATATGGCATTTATTATACAGCGTTTATGGTTAGAAAAGATGACATTTTTAGCTCAAACATGATCATTTATGCTGAAAAATCAGCCATTTCCTCATCCGGTTCATTAATCAAAGGCAATCGAATGCTCACCTTTGTTCCTTGCGGCA
Source organism: Paenibacillus sp. MCAF9 (assembly GCF_052114265.1). Taxonomy (NCBI): domain Bacteria; kingdom Bacillati; phylum Bacillota; class Bacilli; order Caryophanales; family Paenibacillaceae; genus Paenibacillus; species Paenibacillus sp. MCAF9. The sequence continues at coordinate 298,222 of NZ_JBFREL010000005.1, read as the reverse complement.
AATTAGATTCGTATTGCAATCCATACTGCAAGCCGTAGTGCAGTTGTATCCGTCGATGTACATTTCGATTGCCCATTCCGCTAAACGTATAGGAGGCCGTTCTGTCTTCAAGCTGATCAATTACGTCTGATGTCATTCCCATCCCATTGTCTGCGATCGTAATGAGTAAATTTTTATCATCCCTTACGATTGTGATTGTGATGATTCCAGGGTAATCAATATCCTTCAGACCATGAATGATGCTATTTTCCAATATAGGCTGCAGCAATAGCTTTAACAAATAATGTCCTGAAACCTCAGGATCGATGCTCCATTCCATTTGGATCGGTCTGCCGAAACGAATCTCCATAATGTACAAATAATGCTTCAAATGGTCGACTTCATCCGCTATCGTAGTTAGAAGCCCGCCGCGATTAAAAGAGGAAGCCAATAACTGTGTCAACGAGTGAGTCATGTTGCGGATATTGTCCGCTTTGCTTATTAAGGCCATAAACTTAATTGCGTTTAACGTGTTGATTAGAAAATGCGGATTAATTTGCGACTGCAGCGCGGCAAATTCAGCTTTACGCTTTTCGACCTCCTGCTTCTCACGCTGGCTTATTAACTGGCGAACCTGTTCGGTCATTAGATTAAAGGAATGGCCCAGCCTCACCATCTCCAAGCTGCCTGAGCCTGTAAATCTCGCATTTAAATCCCCACCCGTTACACGAACCATTTGATGGAGCAGCACACGGATCGGCTTTGTCACATTGGAAACAAAATAGAAGGAAACGAGCACAAACGCTAAAATGATCAAAATAGCGAGAAACCACACAAACGAATTTACATTCCGGTAATTGGCGAGCAAATCTGCGAATGGAATAATTTGAACAATATACCAATCCGTATTATCTACTTTTGCATACGTTATTAATTTCTTATTGTCCTCTGAGTCATCTACGAAGGACCCTTCTACCCCCCGGCTTATTTCTTTCGACCAATTGTTTACAACCTGGCTTCCCCTATCGATAACTGTATTCGAAGCGATGATTTGACCTTTGTCGCTTACAATATGCAGAACTGATTCCGAATTATCGCGTGACTGCAAAATATGATCGAAAGTTCCGCTTTCAAATGTAAATAGGATTAATTCCATTTTGGACATCCGATTCGTCGTGCTTGGAGAGAGCGCAGCGGCCATCATGTATGGATTGTAATTCCCATAAAGAGCGTTGGGAAGCATGCCTTGAAACCGGATGACGTCAGGCTTGCTAATTGTGTCTCGGTACCAATCTTGCTCGCGTACAGCAGAGTCATCCATCATCATGTTTTTCAAATAAGAATATGATTTTCCGTTATCAAAAAAAAAGTTAACAGAGAGCACGCGGCCAGAGACCGATGCGGTGTACTTCTCGATCATTATTTTCAGCTTATTGGCAGCCTTCTGCTTCTCGATGCCGCTCAAACGATTAATATCAAATATGGTGAAAATGACATCCTGATCTACGCCAATCGAAGCAAACAGACCAGACATGCGATTGATTTCCTGACTTACCGAATATGAAAGCGCTTTCGATATTTGCAGCGAGCGCCCGGTGTTTTGTTCGAGAATATCTCGTTCGTAAATGTTCAATATGACGGAGCATATTAAAAAGACAGGTACGATAACAACCGAAATAAAAAATAGTTTTAATATGGTAGACATGCGCAAGTTTTTTTGCATATTGGCTCCTTGATTAGATGTTAGGCTTACTCCTCGTATATAACCACCTCAAGCTCATCGCTGTCAATATTCATTTTGGCAAAATCAGTTTCCTTTCTATTGATAAAGTAATGCACCCGCTCGCTGTTTGCTGCAACCGCTTCCTTATCAGCAATAACCAAATATAAATTGAGTACAAAATATGACGGATTCAGTTCAAAAATGGTCATGTACCCGGTAGCATTCCCAGCGGTATACTTACCAAAAAAAGGAGGAGTCAACAATGCAAAGAAACAAAATATTTTCGATTTTATTAACAGTAATGATGATCTTTTTAGCCGTCGGGTGCTCAAACTCGAAGAGCAACAACCCGGAGGTTACTGAGTCTCCCGCTCCTGCTGCAACAACCGAGCCCACTTCTGCTGCCGAGCCAAGTCCTGATGCTGTCGGCCTTGAAGGCAAAGTTGTCTTCTGGTCCATGTGGAGCGACACCGAGCCGCAAGCAAAAGTGATTAAAGTGGCAGTCGATGAATTTAAAGCTGCTAACCCAAAAGTTACCGTCGATCTGAAGTTTACAGGACGGGATATTAGAAAGCTGATTAAACCAGCACTCGACGGCGGTGAACAAATCGATATATTCGAGGATGATCCTTCCGTTACGATGGCGATCGTTAAGGACCATTTGCTGAAGCTGGATGAATATTTGGCTACACCATCTGTAGGCATGGAAGGAAAATCATTGCAAGATTCACTTATGCCAAGCTTAATGGATTGGACAAAATCTTTGTCAGTAACAGCAGGACTTGAAGAAGGCCACTATGCCATTCCGCAGCAGCCGTTCGCTGTACTATTTTTCTACAACAAAGAAGTGTTTGAGAAAGCAGGAATTACGACTCCGCCTAGCTCATGGGAGCAGTTTATGGAATATTGTGAGCTGATTAAAAAATCTGGCGTTGCTCCAATTACATTCGATGATGCATACCGTGATTTGTTCATCGGCGGATACCTCAGCAGCGCAATGGGCAATGAATGGGTCGACGCACTCGTCAATGACAAAACAGGCGAGATGTGGAAAGATCCAATCATCCTTCAATTCGCCAAAGATATGGTCATGATGAAAGAGAAAGGTTACTTCTCTTCTAAGCTTGCAGGCAGTAAATACCCAGCTGCACAGCAGGATCTCGTATTCGGTCAATCCGCAGCTTATCTGAACGGCACTTGGCTTCCGAATGAAGTTTCTGCCACAGCAGGTCCTGATTTCAAATGGGGCTCCTTCCAATTCCCAACTGTGCCTAACGGCAACGGAAAAGGTCAGAATGAGCTGACATTTGGCGCACAAGCTCTTATGCTGAACAAAAACAGCAGCAATAAAGAAGCTGCTATCGAATTAGTTAAATATCTGGTAAGCCAAAAAACACAAGCTGAAATGGTGAAGCAAGCTCAAGCTATTCCCGTTTCTATCGATACAGAATGGCCTGCAGCACTCGCTGAAGCAGAAACAGCAATTAACAACGCTAAGGTCAATGCGCCTTGGGGCTACGGAATCAACAACTCCGCTGACTTCTCCAAAGGTGTAATCGTACCCGTATTTATGGAGCTTGCCGCTGGTAAATTAACGGCAGACGCTTACGTCAACAAAATGAGTGCAGAAGCCAAAAAGTTTTATGGCACAAAATAACGTTAATTAAATACTTCGATCATTGTGCAGCGATCCTTCGGATTGCTGCACAATGACGTTATAACGGATTATGAATCATATCCGGGAGGGAAATTTACATGCAAATTAAAAAACCGATGATTGCCCTTTTCCTTTTGCCGGCGGTACTCATCTATCTTGCAGTCTTTCTATATCCAACGCTTAGAGCTTTGCTGATGAGTTTCTATTCCTTGCCGTCCATATCAAGCAAAATGTCAGAGTGGTCGTTTATCGGATTCGAAAATTACACAGACCTGTTCCGCAACAGCTATTTTATGGACTCTGCATGGAATGTATTGAAAATATGGCTGTTTGGCGGCATCATCACGATTTGCTCCGCCTTCCTATTTGCTGCTATTTTATCATCCGGCGTCCGCGGCAAAACGTTCTGGCGCTCGCTCGTTTATTTGCCGAATACCGTATCTGCAGTCGTGTTATCCGTTATTTGGATTCATTATATATTTAATTCAAGCTATGGCTTCTTAACGAAACTGTTCCGTTTCCTTGGACTCGATATGCTTGCCGATATTCAGTGGACGAGCGACAGTTATTTGTTCCTCTCCATGCTGCTGGCGTACTGCTTTGGTTCCATCGGCTACTTTATGCTTATCCTTAATGCCGGAATGGACCGTATTCCACGCGACTATTACGAAGCTGCCCTGCTCGAAGGGGCTAATCCATTGCACAAGTTTTTCCGAATTACGCTGCCGCTGCTTCAGGACATATTCCGTATGACGCTCGTTTTATGGACGGTAACAGCCGTGAATTTCTTTGTCTGGTCCGCTACCTTTGGCGGTGCGAGTGAAAGCGTCGCTACGATGACGCCGGGCTACTTTATGTATCTCAAAGTGTTTGGCGACGGCACTTCAGTTTATACGCAGGATGCCTTTAATGTAGGAGCAGGCGCGGCAGTAGGCGTTAGTATTACGATATCAATTCTAATCCTATCCGCCATCATCAATCAGTTCTTCCGTAAAGAACGTCTTGAATATTAAAGATGAGGTGTTAGCATGGTTAATAAAATTCGGTACGTCCCGCTCTATTTGTGGCTGCTGTTCACGATTGTGTTGTTCGGTTTCGCCATTCTAGCTTCACTGAGCACAACAAGAGGCATTTTTACAAATTCATTATTTGAGAGCGGCATTCATTTCTCCAATTATATCGATTTATTCAAAACCCAGAAGATGGGACGGTACTTTCTGAACAGTGTTATTTATACCGTTTCAGCTTGCGTCGGTGTTCTCGTATTCGCTGCTCCTGCCGCTTATGTTTTGGGCAGAGTAAAATTTCGCGGCAAAAAAATAGTCAATCTGATGTTTTTATCCGCAATCTCCATCCCTGGCCTGCTCATATCCATCCCGCTTTTTTCATTGTTCGTTGAGCTGAAGCTTACAGGTTCCATTATTACGCTCGTATTAATCTATATTTTCACTAATATTCCGTTTAGCGTATTCCTTCTCACCGGATTTTTCGCTTCCATTCCTAAAGAATTGGAAGAATCAGCTGCTGTTGACGGCTGCGGACCTATACAAACGTTTATCAAAATCATATTGCCCGTTGCCCAGCCTGGCCTCATTACAGTTTCTATTTTCAACTTTATGTCGATATGGAATGAGTATTTGTATGCGCTTATATTTGCTGGTGATCCGAAATATCATACGCTCGCGCTTGCATTGCAATCCATCGTACTCGGCTTTACCAACACAGGAAACTATTCCGGTATTTTTGCAGCATCCATTATCGTATTTTTGCCTACATTCATTTTGTATTTGTTTATTTCCAAGCGCATTGTTGCAGGCATTACGGTTGGATCAGTAAAAGGATAGAAAGGAGTTCATTCACCATGCGTGTATATCAATCTACCTTACGGATCGAAGGCTCAAGCATTGGCGGTCAAAATCCACTGCCGATGTTCCGAAATCGTCAAAAACATAGAGAAGTCAGCGATAACGGCACTCTTCCAAGCGAGCTGCGATCAAAGCTAGGATATGAAGCAGGGGAACGTTATTTACCCTACCGAATGCAGGATCGTTATACTAGAGATCGGAAAAATCTATTGCTAGAAACTATCGTGCTCGAAAATGAGCATTTGCAGGCTGTTTTTTTACCTGCTTATGGTGGAAGATTGTATTCTCTTACGGAGAAAAAAACAAATCGCAGCCTTCTCTATACGAATCCGGTGCTGCAGCCTGCCAACCTAGCCATATTGAACGCTTGGTTCTCTGGAGGAATCGAGTGGAATATCGGTCAGCTCGGACATACGTTTACCACCTGCTCCCCCGTTCATGCAGCCATACTGCAAGATGAGAAAGGAAACGATTTTCTAAGGCTGTATGATTACGAGCGCTGTAAAAACGTATTTTGGCAAATTGACTTTCATCTGCCCGCCGATTCAAACAAGCTCATTCTTTATGTGCGGATCATTAATGACAATGACAAGTCGGTTCCGATGTACTGGTGGACGAACATCGCTGTAGAGGAAACACCGCAAGCCCGTCTTTTTTCATCAACAGATGAAGTCATTTATATTGACCATAAAGTGAAAGGATTTGGCCTTGGCAAGCTGCCGTATCTGCCGACTGTACCGGGCAAAGACGTCACCTATCCGCTGAACTTTCCTTTCTCGAATGAATATTTCTTTCAAACGAAGGCAAGCTGTAATGCTCCTTGGGAGGCTGTCGCTTATGAGGATGGACGATTGTTTTATGAACGCTCCACCTCTCTTCTCCGTTATCGCAAAATGTTTTGCTGGGGAAACCATGCCGGAGGAAGACGATGGTGTGATTATCTTGCTAACCCCGGTGAAGGAAATTACATTGAAATTCAAAGCGGCTTAGCGCCAACGCAGCTGCATGGACTTAATATGCCTGCTCAATCGGAGTGGGATTTCACGCAAGCAATCGGCATGACCGATATTAAAATCGACAAAGCCCACCAACAGGATTGGAATCAGGCGAATCAATACATTCGAGATTGTGTCGATCATCATATCGATGCCGAAGAAATGGAGAAGCTGCATGAGTCCATGCGAATTCTCGCACAACAAGCGCCTGAGCAAGTCCTTTATACGGGTTCTCCATGGGGTGCGCTAGAGCAGCTGCGCCGAGAACTGAAGGAAAATCGAACAATTCCTGAAGGCTTTTATTTTACTAAGCTAAGCACAGCACCAGAAGCCGAGCATAGCGATTGGCTCGCCCTTCTTGAAACAGGAACGCTTCCAGACCACGACGTGCAAGAAGTGCCGAAAGCATGGATAGTTCAGGATGAGTGGCTTGCCCTGCTTGAAGAGAGTCTTGAGCACCAAGAGAACCAATCATGGAACGCTTATATGCATTTGGGCATCATGCTTTATGAGCGAGGAATGGAGCAGGAGGCTATCGATGCATGGGAGAAATCGATAGACATTCAACCCTCCGTATGGGTATATCGAAATCTAGCTGAAGCGATGAAATATGTAGGACGAATCGATCTGGCGCTTGCCTACTGGAAGAAAGCCTATCTCGTTTCCAACTCGTTCCCTGATCGTGCTTTGGCTGAGGAATACTTAAATTTGCTCATTGCTGACAAACAGTACGAAGAGGCGTGGCAAATGTACAATGAATTGCCTGAAGCCTATTCGAGCAGTGACCGCATTCAAATTATAGTAGGCGTTGCCGCACTTGAGCTTGAACAGGATGCCTTCGTTAAGCAATTGTTCCTTAAGGAATTTGCGGTCATACGTGAAGGTGAAATATTAATCATAGAGCTATGGTATAAATACAATGCCAAGAAGCTTGCACAATCAAGGAATGAATCCTATTCCGAACTACATCTTGAAGAGGCGAAAAATCAATTTCCGCCGCCAACCAATATTGACTTCAGAATCATAGGTGAATAAAAAGATGACGGTGCGTAGTAACGTGCCGTTTTTCTGTGCTTTGAGAATGCTGCCTCGCCCTATTCTGTTCCGTTTTAGGCATAATATAAAAATTGAAATTGGCTGTAGACATATACAAATTTTGTGTGTTACATTGATTAACATAGAGGCATGAACGAAAAACAACCATCAGGAATGGATGGCTAGAAGTAAATTGGTTGATTCTATAGTGTGTCCTGCACCTTTAGTCTCATCTGAATTACTTTTTTTATAGGCCTAAAGTTAAAGCGCTTAAATGTTTTTATTTTTTGCCTTTAAATTAAAGCGCTTTAATTTTTATTAAGCTTGATTACATGCAAAGGAGGCTGCGAATCTGTCGACGGTTATACAACTATAATTTTAGGAGGAGTTTTAATTGCGCACTTTAAAAGCAAACAAAAGTATGATGAAATGGATGGGCCATGTCTTTCTCTGCTCAGCGATGCTTCTAACTTTATTGGGTGCACCCGCTCCACTTCAAACGAAGGTGCATGCTGCAGGAGAGCTTAAACCATTTCCGCAGCAGCTGAGCTATCCTGGCATTATAAAACCTAACCATGTCACTCAGGCAGCTATGAATACAGCAGTTTCGAGTTATTATACTTACTGGAAATCAACCTATTTAAAAAATAACCTCTCCTCATTGCCAGGCGGCTATTATGTCAAAGGGGATATTACAGGAAGCGCTGAAGGTTACGACCCGCTTGGTACTTCAGAGGGGCAAGGCTATGGCATGGTCATCACAGCCTTGATGGCAGGCTTTGATTCAAATGCCAAAACCATTTATGACGGTCTATTCAAAACCGCTAGAGCTTTTAAAAGTTCTGGCAACTCAAATCTTATGGGCTGGGTTGTTGCAGACGCTGCTGGTGCACAAGGACATTTTGGCTCCGCTACCGACGGTGATTTGGACATCGCTTATTCCTTAATACTTGCTGACAAGCAATGGGGATCAGCTGGCACAATTAATTATTTGGCAGAAGCCAAAAAAATGATTACGAACGGTATCAAGGCGAGCAATGTCACGACGAATAACCGCCTGAACCTTGGCGATTGGGATGCTAAGAGTGCATTAAATACCCGTCCCTCCGACTGGATGCTCTCGCATTTAAGAGCTTTTTATGAGGTGACAGGAGATCAAACCTGGTTGAATGTCATTAACAACTTGTACACTGTTTATAGTCAGTTCTCAAGCGCTTATTCAGCTAGCACGGGGCTGATTTCAGATTTTGTAGTCGACAATCCTCCAAAGCCAGCTCCACAAAACTACTTAGATGAATTTCCAGAAACTAACGAATACAATTACAATGCAAGCCGGGTTCCACTCAGAATCGTAATGGACTATGCTTTCTACGGCGACACGAGAGGCCGGGATATTGCTAACAAAATGGCCGTATGGATTAAGGGCGCCACAAGCGGCAATCCGAACAACATCAAAGATGGATATAAGTTAAATGGCGGAGTTAGCGGTTCATACGCAACAGCGGTTTTTGTATCGCCGTTTATATCAGCAGCAACTACTAGCAGCACGCACCAAGCATGGGTAAATGCCGGCTGGGATTGGATGAAAAACAAAAAAGAGTCCTATTTCAGCGATTCGTTCAATTTGCTTAATATGTTATTCATTTCAGGTAACTGGTGGATACCGACTGGTGGTGGAACAACGGATACTCAAGCTCCTACAGCACCAGCGAATTTGACTGCATCATCTGCATCCAGCAGCCAAGTTAACTTGAGCTGGTCAGCTTCTACCGACAATGTTGGCGTATCTGGTTATCAAGTATTTCGCGGCGGCACATTAGTTGGCTCTCCTTCTGGCACGACCTTTACTGACACAGGGCTTAACGCTTCCACTTCATATAGCTATACAGTAAAGGCGATAGATGCTGCGGGCAATCTTTCTGCGAGCAGCAATACAGCCAGTGCAACAACGAGCCCAAATTCAACAACAACGAACCTTGCTTTAGGCAAGACCGCTACAGCAAGCTCAATTGAGGGAACAGGATTTGAAGCTTCCAAAGCAACGGATGGCAATTCGACGACAAGATGGGCGAGTGTTGAAGGAAGCAACAACGAGTGGATTTACGTAGACCTTGGTTCCATTCAAAACGTCAACCGTGTGAAATTAAACTGGGAAGCTGCTTACGGTAAAGGCTATAAAATCCAAGTTTCCACAAATAGTACAACTTGGACAGACGCTTTTACAACGACAACAGGCAATGGAGCCATCGATGATATTACGTTTGCATCCAAAAGCGGAAGATATGTAAGAGTGCTTTGCACGGCACGAGGTACAGCTTACGGATACTCGCTTTTTGATTTCGAGGTATACGGCTCTTAATAGGTAAACACAAACAAAGCCTGACCGATAACTGTCGGTCAGGCTTTGTTTTGTTTGTTTCTCATTTAACGAAGGCCGTCTAGAAGCTTACGCAGCGTCTGCAAACATTCCTCCATCGCTTCAGCAGCCTCAGCAGTATCCGATATTTGTGCGAGCCAAAGCGCCGCTTCATTCATAGCTCCCGACAACAAATGAGTGGCAGCATCCAGACGAACACCCTTAAGGTAGCCCTGCTGCTGCATCATTTCCAGCTGTTCAAGCAGCAATTTCATCGACTGCTGCTCATCCAGAAGCCGCCACTCCTCCCAGCCAAGCACGGCAGGACCATCGATTAGCATGATCCGCCTGTTTTGCGGCTCGATTGCGACAGTCACAAATGCACGGCATCCCAGACATAATTGCTCCCACAAATCGTCGCTAAGTGAAGCCTCTTCCTCCAGACGCTTCGCTACTTCAGACTGAACAAGTGAAAGCACCGCTCGGAATAAACCTTTTTTGCTGCCAAAATGGTGATAAACAGCCCCCCGAGTGACCTCAGCATCTTTGGCTATTTCCTCAAGTGAACTGTCCGCAAATCCGAAAGTGGTAAAATGATGCCTCGCCACTTCCTCTAGCTTATGAATCGTCTCTTCCGTATCTTTTTTCGTTTTCCTCATCCAGTTGCTCCTATTTTCTTAAAAGCTCAGAAGGAGCTTCAAGCAAGCTCATTTAATTATCAGCTGCTGCTCCCTCTTGCTGCCACACAGATTGCACATAGTTCATGCTTTCTTGCTCCGAGGGCGGAATAATTGCAATTACATCTATTAATACGCCGCCGGGATCAGAGAGAATAAAATGTCGTTGCCCAAAATCCTCATCGCGAATATCCTGCTCCAAAGACAGCTTCGCGTCAAGGACCAAGCGCTTGTACTCACTATCTACATTATCAACTTCCATGTTAAGAATCAATCCTTCAGCTCTCTTACGATAGCTCGCGGGAACCGATGAATGACTTGCTGATAGCAGCGCTAATTCATAAAAGCATTGCCCTTCACCCGTCTTCCGCAAGCTCACATACCAGTCAGACTCGTACACAACTTCAAAACCAAAGTAACGTTGATAAAAATTAGCGCTTTCCGCTACATCCTGTGACATAACAACAGGATAAAAACTGTTCATTTTCAAATGGAAGCTCTCCTTTAATACTTATAGAATTGAATATAGTTGAATGTTGACATACATTCTGTATGTATGTAAATAGCATATGATTTACTTTTCATGTTTAAGTGACTTAACCCAATAATATAAAATTTTACAAATCAGCAGGGCTTGCTTTTGCAGAACACAAAGAGATGAACAAGCTAAGCAAACTATCCGAGCAAGGATGGTTTTTAGAAAAATTCTCCTTTTTAGGTTATACACTGCGCAATGGACCCAGCCATAAACTTATTTATTGCCTCGATATACGTCAATTACAAGAGAACGAACTAAACAATTATAGAGAAATATTCGAAGCTGGTGGTTGGAACCATGTATGCTCAACAGGCGATCATCATGTTTTTTCGGCGGAACCAGGAACAGAACCCATATACACAGATCGAACATCGACGTTTGAGAAATATTCAAGAACACTTAGTTTGTACAAAATGGCTTCATTTATCTTGTTGGTTTTAACGATTGGCATTATCGGACTGCTTTATTTATCTGCTGAAGTATGGCAGAATGTCATTATTCAAAATGCCGCTGCAGTAGGTTTGGTATTTTTCTCTATTTTACTAGTCCCGTCAATTATGATGTTTGTGGCCTATTCCCTCCGAGTAAACAAGCTTAAAAGCTAGAATGGAACTGCATTTTTAGGAGAACAATATTGGAAATTCATTATTTATTATAGTTATCCATGCTTTTAAAGCTGCTCAAAACACAACACTTGTCAGACTACAACTAACGAACCCAGCAGCGCTTATATGAAGCATTCATAGTGAAATCAAATTGTAACGAACGCCAGAGTCGTTATTTCGAGAAAAACAGCTCTTAAACCCCTGTAAACCTTATAATAGCGCCAATAAGGTTCGTTAAAATCTGAGAACAATCGTTTTCTGCATAATAAGCATGATACAGTTCCTTAGAGAGTCGACTTGGGAGGTCTGGAGGTCTGGCGATGTTTGAGGCATAGCGGCACTTGCATTGCATAATCGCAGCTTCGCAGCAACAATAGGTAAGACTAGTGCTCCGCTTGCTTCCGCCTGCCCCTAATCGGTTTAAGCAAGCAAACATACACCAAAATAAAAAAATAGCGGTGAAGGGACAGCCCTTCACCGCTATTTTTTCATGTTGTATAATATCTCTGCTCAAAGCGAGCGATCACTTCGGCGAATTCACTACTACTGCTGGAACAGCTTCCCCTGTTCACATTTATTCTACTGTGATTTCAACGATCAATCCCTTCTCGGAATGAGGACCAACCATCAGCTGGAAAATGCCAGGCTCAACCGACAAACGGTCATCTGCTCCTATGATTGCAAGCTCCGAAGGGGTTACCGAGAATGTCACCGTCTTCATCTCACCGGCACTTAAGCTCACCTTGGCAAAACCTTTTAGTTTTTTGAGAGGCTGTGTTACGCTTGCCGCTGCATCACGAATGTACAGCTGCACTACTTCTTCACCTGTAACGCTGCCTGTATTCGTAACATTTACAGAAACAGAAACGGAATCCGAGCTGCTTATGCGAGCTGAGCTCACGACAAGATTGTCATATTCAAAGTCGGTATAGCTCAGACCGTACCCGAACGGATATAATGCTTGCACTGGAGCATCGATATATCTTGAGGAATACACGCCTCCTGGAGGACGTCCTGTATTCTTCCGGTAATAATAAAGCGGGATTTGTCCTACACTCCGCGGGAATGTTGCTGTCAGCTTTCCGCTTGGGTTATAGTCTCCAAACAAGACATCAGCTATTGCATTGCCGCTTTGAATACCTAAGTGCCATGCTTCTACAATTGCTGTTGCCGTGTCATCCAGCCAAACGGTTGTCAGCGGACGGCCATTGAACAATACAACGATAACCGGCTTGCCCAGCTGTATTGCTGCTTCTACGAGCTCACGCTGCTTACCCGGCAAGTCCAGTTCTGATCTGGAGTTTCCTTCACCGCTCATCGTCAGACTTTCGCCTACTGCAATAATAGCAGCATCCGCCCCAGCAACTGCTGCCAGCGCCTGTTCAAAGCCGCTCTCGTCTTCACTTTCAATGCCGCAGCCTTCCGCATATAGCAGCTGTGTGTCTGCAGATACTTTCGCCTTAATGCCATCAAGCAGTGAAACGACATCATCCGCATTGCCGTCGGCTGCCCAGCAGCCAAGAGGATCTTTCGTGTTCGTTGCCATCGGTCCAATAACAGCCAGCGTTTTCAGCTGCTTAGAAAGAGGCAGTATACGATTATCATTTTTAAGCAGAACGATAGACTCTCTTGCTGCCTCGCGCGCCAATGACACATGCTCCTCTGACAAAATAGCACTTTGGCTTCGTTCTGGATTTACGTATGCATTCTCGAACAATCCAAGTTTCATCTTTACAGCTAAAATTCTGCCTACAGCGGCGTCGATCAGACTCTCAGCAACCCGTCCCTCTTGAACGAGCTTCGGCAAGTATTTGTAGAATATGCCTGAATGCATATCCATATCCGTACCTGCTTTAATCGCAATTTCACACGCTTCCTCCGCGTCTCGGGCAACACCATGAGTGATTAATTCGCCTAAAGCATTGTAATCACTAACGATGACGCCTTCAAAGCCCCATTCCTCACGTAAAATTGTCGTAAGCAAATAACGGTTGGCACATGCAGGAATGCCATTCAATTCATTAAAGGATGCCATAATGCTAAGCGCTCCAGCTTCAACCGCTTTACGAAACGGCGGCAAAATAACTTCACGCAGCACGCGATCCGAGACGTCTACCGTATTATAATCCCTGCCCGCTTCCGCAAATCCATATCCGGCAAAATGTTTAGGACAGCTCGCTACAGAGAGGCTTTCGCTTGAAGCATCATCGAGCTCGGCGCCCTCAACCCACGCTTTTGCCATAATCTCGCCTACATAAGGGTCTTCTCCCATCGTTTCGGCAATTCTTCCCCACCTAGGATCTCTCGTAATATCGATCATCGGCGCAAACACCCACGAAATACCGTCGGAAGCTGCTTCCTTAGACGCTGCTGCTGCTGTTCTTCTAATCAGATCTGGGTTCCAGCTTGCCGATTGAGCGAGTGGAATAGGGAATACTGAACGGTAGCCGTGAATAACGTCTCTCCCAACGATCATCGGAATGCCAAGGCGTGACTTTTCAATGGTTTGTTTTTGCAGTGTATTCGCTTGTTCAACGCCCGATAAATTAAACAACGAGCCTAACATTCCTTTATCGATGAGATCCTTCATGATTAGATTGATCTCACCGCCGGCATCCGGATTTATCGCATGAAAACCCCAGTCAAATTGCGACATTTGGCCAATTTTTTCTTCTAATGTCATTTGGGAAACCAAGGACAATACTTTCTCCTTTATTTCCGACGAGAACAACTTCTTGTTTCCTGCCATCGATAACAACTCCTTCATGTATATACTGTCCATTATGAAGGAAATAGACAGGCATGTGTAGAAACAAACTAATGATAAACATCAACGATCTGCTTATGGAAAAGGAGGAACAGTAATGAAGGAAACTGGAATAAAGCTCGATTATTGTGCATTTATGTACCATAATACGCCTTTTAGACATACCTTTAAATCCGGCCTCGAAACCTATATCATTCGATTGCAGACAGAAGGTTTATGCCAAGCATTGATTGCAGGACAGGTCGATATCATCGAGCCTGGCGACCTTCTTCTGTTTGCCCCCGGTGAAGTCTATGATCTGAGAATTGGCGAGCTTGGGCCAAGCGGAGATTATTATGTGATCTGCAGCGGTCCTTGGCTTGATGAATGGTGGAAGCTCCAGCGAAGACCTCAAAAAACAAAAATAGGTGTGAACGGCAGAATAGCAGCTTTATGGCAGCAATTAATATTAGAAAGCAGACGGCATGACGGCGGGAATCCTGAACTATTATGTACACTGATGCAATCACTTTGCTATTTGCTCGATAGAGCCATAGATGAAGCAACCTCTTACAACTCCGGTCCCAAGCTTCTCTCTTATAAAATAAAGCTTTATATCGAGGAGCATGCAGCGATTCCGTTCACTTTATCCGATGCTGCGAAACATACGGGACTAAGCGTATCCCGCTCGGTCCAGTTGTTCAAAGCTGAATTCGGCATGTCCATCATGCAATATGCCCAGAAGGTGCGTCTGGCGATGGCGCTTGAATTAATGGGCAAAAGTCCACTTACGCTCGAACGCATTGCCGAAGAAACTGGATTCGGCAGCTATACTTACTTTCATCGCGTCTTCCAGCGATATTACGGCATCTCACCTGGCGCATACCGAAAACAAATGACAGAGAAACAATAAGCCACGTCCAGAGGACGTGGCTTATTGTTTCATTTCCTTTAAACGGATTACATTCGAATTAGGATTGTATGATTGCATCTTCTGAATTGTTTTTAAAATATTGCTTCAAACCTTCAACAATAGCTTTCGCAGCACGATCTTGTCCATCTTCTCCAAGTAAAACTGCTTCTTCAGCGGGGTTTGTCAAATAACCTACTTCGAGCAAAATCGCCGGCACCTTGCTTAGTGAAAGAACTTTTAACTCTTCATTCCGTATTCCGCGATCCCGAAAGCCCATTGCCTTTACGACTTGATTGTGCATGGTCTGAGCTAATTCAATATTTTCATCAAAACGATAAAACGTTTCAATTCCACCAACATTCTCGTCCTTATAGGTGTTCGCATGAATGGATAGAAGAACATCTGCTTCCATTTGATTCGCTATATCAGGACGTACGTCCAGATCAATAAACGTATCGTCATTCCGAGTTAGATGCGGCTCAAACATGTTCTCTTGCTTTAACAGCTCGTACACTTTCTGAGATAGCGATAGCGTAAAATGTTTTTCTCTTTTTCCGCTAGCTCCTTCCGCCCCGGGATCTTTGCCGCCATGTCCTGCATCAATGACAACTTTGTATATCCTATCTGGTTTTCCATCCATGGATTGCTGCTTTGTTGGAACAATTGGCGGATGGGCTGACAGAGCCTGCGACTTTTCTTCTTTGTTTGCGGCAAAGCCAATTAAAGTTATACTAATTAAAATTAGGGTGAATAAAAACACAATAAGCCTGACTATACGCGGTTTTCGTTTTTTCGTATACGAGTACATGTTGTCCTCCTAAGTAATAGATGTTTAGCAGCTTCTTTATTTATACATAATCCTCATTTCGAGCACTTCTCCAATTTGTAAACAAGTTGTATCTAAAAATGTTGAAATGCGTCGTCTTATGAAACACAAAAAAACAGCCATCACCGATGGAAGCAGTGATGGCTGTTTGGAAACATGTTTTATTTAAACTCAATGATGTAATTCATCGATAACTGTACGGACAATTGGCTTTTTACTTGAGCGTCAAATGATTTCCAGCCGCTCAAATAGAGCTTGTTGCCCGATGGACTCCACTCCATTTGACCCGGATTTATTCCTTTGAACACCTCCTGTTCATTCAAAAGATTGTTTCCTTGCAATTTGGCAATATAGATATTCAGCGAATCTTTCGAGTAAGCAATATATTTGCGATCCCTTGTTAAACGGAAATTACCCACTTGCTCACCTAAAATCGTGGTAGCTTTATTGCGGCGATCATATGCAAACAGCAAATTGTTCTCGCTGACAAACAAAATTTGATCATTATTGAGAAAGTCTACCGTCCCATCACGATTCAACAAATGGTTATACAAACTGGAAATTCCAGTGCCGTCTATTTTACCGAACAAAATCGATTGTCCATCATACATCTGTCTGATGATCAATACCGTTTCTCCATTATCAGAAATTTTTGCATATCTCGACCAGCTTTTCTCACTTTCATATGGAACATCATATTTCTTCATTTTTTTAGTCGTAACGTCGTAAACGGCCAGCTTTTCTACTTTCTGATCATCCCATATGAAAAAAGAGAGATACCGGCTGTTGTTAGACCAGATTATCGTAGCCGACAAAGAGTCCTGCATCTCTTCGACAGTAATTGCCTTGCCATCACTCTGGCTGTAGATCTTCAGGGTTCTGTTTTTGTTATTATCCCAACCGTAAACAGCGATATTAAGCCCATCTGGGGACACCATGCTTGCTTCTGAATATTGATTGAAATTCATAACCTCTTTCATCGTCTGATTCTTATAATCAAAGCGCTGCAAGGTTTGAGTAAAATCTATATTTTTGAGCATGCCTAGAATCTGCTCATTGTCTGTCCATCCGAGAATTTGGATTTCACTCTCCTCTTCCTCAAACATGCGATAGATTTTGCTTACTTCAAAATCGCCGTTCGAATGGGCCAATTCTGGTGCCGCTTCCGTATCTGGTATAACGACGGTTCTTGAATTAAATTTCGTAGATGCGCAGCCCGACAAGATAACGAGGATAAGCAGAGCAAATACTGATTTTCTAATCACGAGGTCACCTGCTTGTTATCAAATTGCGGGATGTGAACAATTACGCTTGTTTCTCTATCCTCGCTTTGAATTTGAATGGTTCCTTGATGCTCTTCAACAATGGCTTTGCAAATGCTAAGCCCCAATCCGCGGCTCCCGACTTCTTTCACAAGACGACCATTTTCTCTATAAAAAGGTTCATAAATACGGGCTAAATGTTTTGGTGCAATGACATCTCCCTGATTTATAAAAGTGAATTGTATGACCTCGGAGATCAGACCTGCCTTCACTATAATTTCAGAGGAAGCATCGCTGTATTTAATCGCATTATCAATCAAGTTGATAAACAGCTGTCTTAATTTAGTTGGACTGCCCTCAATGATGAGATGATCTTCTAATTCGCAAACAATATTTTTGCTATACTTTTGTGCTTTGAACGCCATACCTTCACAAACGCTTAGCAAAATAAACCCTGCATCAACCATTTCATAGGATGCTTTAGAATCTGTTTCCTTAGACAACTCCAATAGCTGCAAAACCATTTCGTGAAGACGAGCACTTTCATCCGCTATATGCGCAATACCTTTCTCGAAAAAAACCTCATCATTTTGCCCATTGTCTTTGATCATCTGCGCGTAGCCCATGATAGAGGTTAGTGGTGTTTTCAGCTCATGGGTAACATTGTCGTAAAATTGCTTGCGATGCTGATTTAACTCTTTAAGGCGGTCACGGTCCTTTTCTATTTTGCCAATTTGAAGTCTAATTTTCTCAATCATTTGATTGAAGTTATGAGCAAGCTTGCCCAGCTCGTCCTTTCGGTTTAAAGAGATATGGACATTAAGATTGCCGTTTATCACTTCCGTTGAAACTTTGGTCATCTTGACGATGGGCAGTGTAATGTTCCAGAACAATGCATAACAAAGCAGCAAGCCCATTGCAAAGATAGCGATCGTGACATACAAAATGACATCTAATATTTGCCTGCTGTTCTCATAAAGCATCGATACGTCTTTGGAAAATCGTAAAATACCTATTTTTTCACCGTCAATGACAACCGGATATGAAAAATAGATCGTAGATATTTTTTCTTGATGGGAGATGGTATAAGCGGTTTCTCCCTTGAGAGCATGCTTGAAATCGTCTCCAAGTGGACTCATGAAGGGAGCACTGTCCGATGCAGCAAGCTGCTTGCCCTTTAATGAATAAACAGCCACTTGGCTAGACGTAATATTTTTCAAATCAACAACCAACTCTTTAGACATCTGCTCGAAATAAATTTCATCATGACTATAATGATTGATCATAAACGTCTGTTTTACATAAACATTGCTGTTTTTCTTCATCGTATTCAAATCCTGCGTAATGATAGTTTCGTTGCTGGATTCAATAATTTGCATGACAAAATGATGCAGCAGCAATAGCGAGGTGACAAAAATAACTAACAATCCGATTAAAAACTTAACCTTGATAGACTGTACCATATTCATTCCACATTCTTCTCAAATTTGTACCCGACACGAAATACCGTAGTAATGATGTCATTGGCATCAAGCTTTTTGCGCAAACGCTGAATATGAATATCCACGGTTCGAGTATCACCAAAATAATTATAGCCCCATACTAAATCAAGCAAATTTGAACGAGTAAATACGCGTCCTCTAGAGCTCGTCAAAGTCATCAATAGGTCAAATTCTTTTGGTGTCAGCTCAATGAGCTCATTGTCTTTTTTGACCATTCTTTCGGGCACATTAATTTCTATCGTTTTGAACTTGATGATTGCTGGCGCTGCTTCTTCGTTCACAGCCGTTATAGGATTGATTCTGCGCAGTAATGTACGAATGCGGACGATTACTTCACGCATATCAAATGGTTTCGTAATATAGTCGTCGGCGCCAAGCTCCATTCCGATAACTTTGTCAGAAATATCAGACCTAGCCGTAATCATGATGATCGGAAGCATGTATTTCCCCATAATTTGCTTGCAAATATCAAGTCCGCTTTGATCGGGAAGCATCCAATCAAGCAGCAGCAGATCAGGCTTGAAGACTTCGATTTCTCTTAAGCCATCCTTGCCGTTATGCGCAAGCTTGGTTTGAAATCCCTCTTTCTGCAAGCCATATGCAAGCAAATCAGCTATCGCTTCTTCATCTTCTATGATCAATATTTTGGTAAGCTCCATTCGTTCATCTCCATTCACCCTTGATCGTATCACAGCCTCGTTTTCACAAACAACTAAGCCCACAAAAGTTTACAGTATTGAAACAAGTCGGATGCATAACAGTTGGATATACTTAGCATGCGCAAAATAGCAAATATCGACTATTAAGATTTGAAGTTGCTCGCTGTGTACGAATAAAAAAAACGCAACCCTTATCGGGTTGCGCTAAATACATTTTGATTCGTAAATGTTAGCCTATGCCATGCTCTTTTCGAATGTTGTACATTTCTTGAATCAACAGATCTCCTGGATCCCGGTTCAACTGCAAATGAATCAACAAGAAATGCAAAGAAATCGCGCATATGTTATTTCCGCCTGTGAGCGCCGGAAATCCAGCTTCAAAGACTGGACCATGGTCTTCCTTCCAAGCCAGACCTGCATGCACCTGCTCCGCAGCAAACTCTTCCGTTACTGCTTTTATACATTCCGGAACGAGTATGTTGTCAATTATCGCTTTAGCCTCAGCTTCATTCGTTGCTGGTTTTGGGAGGGGCTTGCCACCCTTCGTCTCCATAAGTTCAACGAAAAATGAAGACATCCATACTGCAGGGTCATTGTCCGATTGGAACCTGTTAAGCAACTCATGCAGAAAAAAACCGCAGGAATATCTACTACCCGATTCATCCTTCACATGAAATATAAAAACTGGGCCATAATCATGGAAATTCGAAACCTGTGCCTCAACATCGTTATACTGTATTCTTAAAGCTGCAAGGCCATTATCGTAAACAGCTTTTATAAGCTCCGCCCATTCCTCCTTGGACATCTCTGTTTCCTCGCTATTTACTTCCAAGCCAGTTGTCTCATTGTTTACGTTCATAGTTCCACCTGTCTCCTATCATACTATCATCCTGTAAAGTAGGCTTCATTGCGATCATATCATACGGCAACTCTACTGCAAATCTATTATAGATTACCACAAATGGTTTCAGTCATCCAACAACGTTACTGCTACTCTGTCTTCGTCCTCTTAACAACAAGGGGAACAAATCCATTGGACTTGTTCCCCTTGTTGTCTGCACCTTGCAATGGTTCAGCGGCAATCTACTTTTCCCCATCTAATAGAACTTTAACAATCTTGTCTAGTTGCAGCTCCAGCGAATAGGGATCCTCCATTACAAACTCATCTTCTTTCTCACCGGAAGAACCATAATTGTAAACCTGTCCTTTTTTAACAGCAGGAACGCCCTTCCAGACATTGCTGTCCAAGATTTTTTCTGCTCCTTCATCTTCTGCCCCATACAGAAACACATGATCACCCATATATTCTGGCAGCACCTCAAGAGAAATTTTCTCAAATCCATTTTTCATATTGAGTGCATGTTCAGTAGGCGGCAGCTGCAGCATTTGATAGATGGTTGAACTACCATAATTACCGCCTTCGGCAGCCAGTACATACAAACCATCCCAACCAATTTGTACAATGGATACGGTCTCTCCTTCTTTGATGATTCCGGATATTTTATTTTTAGCTTCATCTACTTTTTGCTCATATTCTGCTATCCATTGCTCTGCTGCCTGTTCCTTACCGAATAATTCACTAATTCTACGGAATTTATCCAACGGCCCCGCTGTCGATTCGCCTTCCCAGTAAGGCAAAAAAACTGTCGTTCCGATTTTCTCATAAAGCTCAATATTTTCTTCAATTGAACCTATAATTAAATCCGGCTCTAGATAGGTTAATTTCTCCAGATTCATAGGAAAATCGCCTAGATCCTCAATGCCCGCAATCAAATCATTCGATATGCCTGATTTGCTGATCCATGCCTCGTTAAGCATGTAGCTTCTAACCCCGATAGGTACTATACCAAGTTTCACTAGATAACCTAAATATTGATCGGATGCCACTCGTTTAGGCTCGGCCGGTATCTCTATATCACCCTTCTGTGTAGATACTATTCTTGTTTTCACTGTAGCCGCAGCTTGCTGATTAGTCTGTTCAGCATTTGTTCCTGCAGACTTATTCGCTTGCACTTCTAAATTTACATTTGTATTTGCTGTACTCCCGCAAGCACTCACCAATAATGAAACACACATTACCAAAGCCATGATCGCGATCTTCGTTCTTCTTTGCATCAATAACTCTCTCCCTGTCTTATATTGAAAATGATTTTCATTATCATTATAGAGGTGATTATTATTTAGCAAAACGGCAATTCTATCCATCGATAAGGGCAATTCCTGATCTCTCCAATCATGAGCATGCTTCTTCCTAAATCGGGCAGGAGATATCCCGATATATTTCTTGAAGCTGCGACTAAGGGAGTGAGCATCCGGAAATCCCACCTGTTCAGCCACTTCCTGTAATGTTGCCTCCGTTCGCATAAGCAGTTGTATAGCTTGATTCATCCGCACTTGACTCAAATAATGAATCGGACTATTTTGCATCGTGTTCCTGAACTGCCTGGATAAATGTCCCTCACTGCAATCGAGCGCTTGGGCTATTGATTCTAATGTTATCATCTCAGCGTAATGCTCATGTATGTAATGAGCTGCCAGTGAAGCCAGGTCCCGCCTTATCGGTTTAACATCCTGATGATTCAGCTGCCTTAACAGCTCATAGACGAACTGATAAAAAATCGACTTCACATGCAGCTTACCGAGTGCAGTAGTTTGATTCCACTCTTTCTCCAACCGTGTTAGCTTATCAAATAAAGCTAAAGGATAGCTTGGAGCAAAAGCATATTGATATTGGAAGGGATTATCCTTTCCTATGCTGTTCACAAATTCCTCGCGATTCGGCAACGTTAGTGTCGGCTTGTACAAAATCATATAATATTCCAGCTCGTCTATAGCCAGAATAGTCAGATTCATTCCTTTCCCGCCATGAAAAACAAACGATTGTTTGGCAACATAGGCGTTCCCATCTAGCCATACCTCGGCACTTCCACGTATTGTATACAAAAATGCACTGACAGGCAAACGATAAGCTCGCAGTGCTTCCCCATGCTCCATGGCTGAATGGCGAACATCGATTACCTGTATAAAAGCATGATTCCATATTAGTATGTGATCATTTAATTTCAATCGTTCCACTCCCCGTCCGGTTGCACATCATTAGATTGAGAACAATTCTCGATTAAACTCCATTATAAATGATAGCCCTTCTGAGTGACAATTGCCTTTTTTACATTTGCCCATTCCGTCCACTCCGATCAATGCTTCCAATTCTTCTCGCATCTCAAAACAGAGAAGTAAGTTGTACCTGCACCAAAGATTCAAGCCAAACAAAAACAACGCGCACCGATTGAATATCGGTGCACGCTGGCTGCATAACTTTTTTCAATTGTCTACTTGACTGGAGTTTGACCCAGATAGGTTTTTTCACCTATTCCATGCTTACAACTATTTTGCAAAGCTATGATTGTCGATTGTCACAATAACATCTAAGCTGGACCAAAACGAACCTTTGGAAATATCGGGATTGAAGAAATAAACGGCATTCTCCACATTATTTTTACCGTTGAGCGCATCTTTCGCTGCTCGAAGTGAGCTTGCGTTTGGCTTACTTTTATCTAAGAGTCCATTATGCGCTGGAGGAAACTGCTTGCCTGAATAAATGACGTCGCGTATCGTATCCGGAAACCGCTCATCCTTCACTCTGTTTAATATAACATTCGCTAATCCAAGCTGTCCTTCATAGGATTCATTGCCTGCTTCAACCATCGTAATCTTAGCAAGCAGCATATAATCCGCATCAGTGAATGGTTTTGCTATTTGATCATTTGAAGGAATGATGACCTTGAGCTTTGTTCCCGGCTTGATCTTCGCCTTGCTATCGAGTCCATTCCATTTGAGCAGCTCTGATTTGGTGCTGCCAAACTCCTTGCTGATCTCATCCAAGCCGTACTCTTCTGTTATTACAGCAGGCTGTACTTTTATAAGCTCAATAACGTTTGATTCTGCATTCAATACCACATTAGCATGCAGCATTTCTGACAATTGGCGCAGAGGAGCATACAGCCTATTGTCCTTTAAAAATGGCACCGCGTCCAATTTATAACGGGCTTCGTTAAAATATACGACTGGTACTCCATTTCCCAGCACGACTTTATCTTTTAATTCTGTATGTATGGTTACTTCTTCGTTCACATTATCCCAGCTCGACTTTGCACCGAACATATCAGCAATGCGGGCTGCCGGAACAAACAATCTTCCTTCTGACACATAAAGCGGATCCGTTATCTTCACTATTTTCCCATTAAATTTAAT
This sequence comes from Paenibacillus sp. MCAF9, assembly GCF_052114265.1. Classification (NCBI taxonomy): domain Bacteria; kingdom Bacillati; phylum Bacillota; class Bacilli; order Caryophanales; family Paenibacillaceae; genus Paenibacillus; species Paenibacillus sp. MCAF9. The sequence goes on along the minus strand of NZ_JBFREL010000005.1, from coordinate 274,633 downwards.
CGTCCAATCTTCCGCAGCAGCTGCATTCCCTGCGTGGACACTCGACATAGGTCCGATACAAAGCAGAAACAAACCCAATATCATGGTGATGATAAGACCTCTAATCCGCTTGACATCTCTGATCATGCGTACCTCCCAGTTAATTAAGTTGGTGTAAAATCCAACGTTCATCTTCTGGGCAAAATTATATCACAGTTTATTGGGACTTTAGCATTAACATTTTCACAGAATTAACCACAAACGATACAAAAGGACAAAAAAATGAAAACCCTTACTTCATTAAGATACAGGAAGGCGGTATAAAATCAGAAAGCCAAACGCCATTATTAGCTAAATAAAAGCTGACGCCAAGAGATAATGCAAGCTCGGTGTTAACATAAAGAATGACGAGTTCTCCTCGCCTTTTTCCTGCAAGTGTTGCAAAATCAAGCGATTCCGAAAGATGAACATATTGTCTTCCCATTGGCTTTAAACCTTCAGCTAAAATAATATTCGAAACCTTAGTGTTCGTACCATGAAACAAGAGGGCAGGGGGCTTCGCCTCTTTATAAGTTATTCTTTCAACGCTGTGCCCATAGTTTGCACGAATAAAGGCACCGACAATTTCATATCGCTGCTTCTTACAATGGCGAACGACCTGCTCAATATCACTATTTTGAATGCTGCTCCATCTTGCTTCATTCCGAATGGAGGAAACGAAATCATCCAGTTTACAAAATCCCTCTTGGTCTAATGTAATGCCAAAAGCATCAGGCGAATGTCTTAAAATTTTACTCATGAACTTACTTAGAGATTCTTCTTGTTTTTCCGTTAACATTTTGTTGTCCCTCCTTTTTTCGGAAATTTATGTTATTGGGACGTGCCCGTCTCACAAATGGAAAGTGCTTGCCGAATTGTCTCTGCAACAATATCCTCCGCAGTTTGGCCGGAAGTAAGCATCCTCGTTCCTTGACCAGCCCATAGGGACATATACTCTGAATTGTTTTGGCTGCTTGCAGCGTTTCTTATATCACGAGTCACGGTGTTTTGAGTAGGAAACGGAAGGGGCTCGATCCCGTTCTCTTCCCATTGCTTAACAAATGAATTACGTATGCCTCTAGCTGGTCGACCCGAGAAAGCTTTCGTAATAACCGTGCTCTCCTCTGTACTTTTCAGCAGAGCCTGCTTATAAACCTCATGCGCACCAGATTCAATCGCTGTAAGAAATCGCGTCCCCATTTGGACACCCTGTGCTCCTAAAATAAGTGACGCTACTAATCCTCGTCCATCCATAATACCGCCCGCAGCAATGACTGGAATACTTACTCGATCTACAATTTGCGGTACCAAAGCAAATGTTCCTATATTTGCACCCAGCTGATGTTCGGTTATGTCAAACGTTCCTCGATGTCCGCCCGCTTCGCTGCCTTGGGCAACTATCGCATCGCAGCCTGCTTGCTCCGCCAGAAGCGCTTCGTTCACCGTAGTTACCATCGCAACAACAAGAAGATTAGCCTCTTTAGCTTGCCGCAAGAAAGGCTCCGGAACAATACCGAATGCTGTGCTGATGACAGGAACCTTCTCTTCGAGCAAAACAGCCATTTGTTGGTCAAAACGATCGGGAGTCGTCACATGTTCCGCACTCGCATGAGAAATTCCAAGCACATTCCGCATAAGGTTTAACTCTCGCTGAACTTCTCCAATTCGAGTATTGTGATCCGAAGTTTGCATCGCAAACAGATTAACTGCAAAAGGGTTATTTGTCAGCTTGCGGATTTCATTAATCGTTTCTCGAATGGCAGCCGGCTCCATATATGCAGCGCCAAGCGTTCCTAGTCCACCTGCATTCGATACTGCTGCTACCAATTTTGCAGTCGATGGCCCGCCAGCCATTCCAGCTAAAAAAAGCGGATAACGAATATTAAACAGTTGGCAAACCTCAGTATGAAGATTTATATTCATTTTTTCTTCTCCAATTTGATATGATTTTTCGAATCATTAGAGTCAACCCATTTATTATTCTTATTCTCTTAAATTGTACACTTTTTATGATGTTAGATCGATTTTATCATATAAAAAAAACGCAGCCTAATCAGGCTGCGTTAAATCCTATCTTCGTTATTTATTCTAAGCCATGCTCATTCCGAATGTCATACAATCCTTGAATTAGCAGCTCCCCTGGATCACGATTCAACTGCAAATGTGTTAACAATAGATGCAAAGAAACAGCACATACGTTATTTCCATCTATAATTGCTGGAAAACCCACTTCAAAAATCGGACCGTGGTCTTCCTTCCAAGCCAGCCCCGCATGTACCTGTTCCGGAGCAAACTCTTCTGTTACAGCTTTTATACATTGCGGTACGAGTACTTTGTCTATGACTTCTTTAGCCTCATCTTCATTAGTAGCCGGTTTCGGGAGAGGCTTGCCGCCTTCTGTCTCCATAAGATCGACGAAAAAAGAAGCCAACCATACGGCTGGATCATTATCCGATTGGAATCTAGCAATTAACTCGCGCAGAAAAAATCCACACGAATAAACACTGCCCGATTCATCCTTCACGTTAAATACAAAAACCGGGCCGTAATCTACGAAATTCGATACCTGTGCTTCAACCTCGTTAAAGTGCATTTTTAAAGCTGCAAGGCCATTATGGTGAACAGCCTTTATAAGCTCAGCCCATTTCTCCTCGGACATCGCAGCTTCCTTATTATTTACTTCCTCGTTAGTTGTCTCATTATTCGTTGTCATCGTCTCACCTGTCTCCTATCCTACTATTATCTCGTAAAGCAGGCTATATTTAGCTATCTCGTAGGGTAACTCGTCTTCAATACAATTATGGAATGCCACAAATACTGCATCTATTATTATAGGCATGTGTCAATCAGACTAGCAAACACTAGACGATAGCAAATAGAGGATATTCAACAGATTACTACAGAGGGAATGATGCAATTAGTAATCAGAGGCCATATATCACGAGGTTTGCTGACGATTTTGGAAGCTATGGAAACTATCAAATCTTTGGCCGGAATGCAAACAATAGCATTGCCTCCATCACCCATTGCCATATAAGCAAAATTCCCATCCTCTTCCTGCAGCCACCACAAATAACCGTATTTGTTCGCATTCATTGCGATCGATTCATCATGCCACGATTTGGAGACGATCTGTTTATCCTCCCAAATACCGTCATTTAAATATAGAAATCCAAAACGCGCCATGTCTCTGAGCGTTAGACAAAGCCCCCAACCCCCTGTCGAATTTCCGTTAGGGTCATGAATCCATCCTTTTAGGCTTTTCCCAAATACATCTTCGAGACCAAACGATTTCATTTGGCGCTCAGCAATAATTTTCATCCCAATTGGCCCAAACAACTGCTCATTTGCAAACTCACGAGCGCTTTTACCTGTCGTGCGTGTCAAAATAACCGACAGCAGATGTGCACCCGCAGTACAATACTGAAACTCGCCCATTCGCCCTTTTTGTCCCAGTAGGTCAAGCGTATATTTGGTCCAATCCTTTTGCCTGCGCAGTCTGTCCAGCGGCTCCTGCGCTCCCCCTCCTGGTTTCCATGTAAAAGGAAAAGGCGCCGTCATCGTGAGTAGCTGCCGGATCGTTACCGCCCGCTTCTGAATGTCGCTGGCATCGGAAACATATTCGGGAAAGAAATCCAGTACCTTTTCGTCTACACTTTTGATAAATCCTTTGTCTATAGCGATGCCGATGAGAGCAGATGTCACACTTTTCGTAACCGAAGCTACATGATGGGTATCACTAGCGATAAAGCTGTTTTCATATTTTTCAAAAGCGATATACCCCTTATGCACAACAACAATACCATTTAGATTGTTATATTGAGTTTTAATTAAATGGATAAGTTCGGAAAACTTTTCTGTGTCCATGCCGAGAGCTGCTGGCTCCCTCGTCCGCCACTCTGTTGTTGGCCAGTAATCTCTTTGCATTATAGATACCTCCCGGTTAAGGACTTTGGATTTCCTTTCAGCACATCGGGTGAACCTTCTGCAATAATATAACCTCCTTCTGGGCCGCCGCCCGGTCCAAGTTCTATCATCCAGTCGCAGGAAGCGAGAACAGCCGGGTTATGCTCAATGACGATTACAGAATTCCCATTTGCTACAAGCTCGTCTAACAATTCGATGAGCTTTGCCGTATCATACAGACTCAGACCAGTGGTAGGCTCATCCAGTATATACAGGGTATTCCCTTTCCGCCTTCGGCCAATCTCTTTAGCGAGTTTTATTCTTTGCGCTTCTCCGCCGCTTAAAGAGGGTGTGGGCTGACCCAGCTTTAAGTATCCGAGCCCCATTCGATCCATCACTTTCAAAGCTGTCACAATCACCTTGTTGTCTTCTAAGAAAACAACCGCTTCCGAGACGCTCAGTTCTAAGATGTCAAAAATATTTTTACCTTTGTATTCGATCGATAACGTGTCATGGTTAAACCTTTTCCCGAGGCATCCTGTACATGTTTTTTCTATTTTTAAATTGTTGCCCAGCCAGATTGCCGTATGTCCACTGCCGCAGCATTCCGAACAAGCGCCTTTCGAGTTGAATGAGAAGTGGGCTGAAATAAAATTCCGCTTCACGGCTGCCGGCTGTTTGGCAAACAAGCTGCGAATTTTATCCCAAATGCCGATATAAGATGCAGGATTGGAGCTCGAGCTCCTGCCTATAGGTGCCTGTGATATTTCGGCGTAGCCACAAATATGCTCCAAGCCCTCCAACCGATCCGCAGCCATTTGAGTCATCATGGCTTCTACCTCATTGCCCATTTCGGTTTCTTCGTTGCTGTCCTGCTTATTACGAAAATGGTTTTTCAGGAGAGGGAGCAGCGTATTTGAAATCAGCGAGCTTTTACCGCTTCCCGACATACCTGCAATCCCGACCATTACACCTAAAGGAATAGCTGCTGTCACATCCTTGAGGTTGTTCGTTTTGGCATGTCGAATGGTTAGACAAGGTACTGTTTCAATACACGGATGTTTAGTTCTGGACAGCATGGTCATTTTGCCTGAAAGATATTGGCCAGTGATAGACTCCTTGCACTCGAGCAATCCTTCTAAATCGCCCTCATAAATAACCTCTCCACCTTCAATACCCGCCATGGGTCCTATGTCAATAATGTGCTCTGCTATTTTGATTGCATTATTATGGTGCTCTACAACAATCACCGTATTGCCCAGATCTTTGAGTGCGCATATAAATTTTAAAACATCCGATTTTTCAGACTCATGCAGCCCTGCTGTAGGTTCGTCGAGAACATAGATCATCGAATCCATTGTTGCATCCAAATGTGAATGCAGAAATAATCGCTGTATTTCTCCACCACTCAAAGTAGGCATTTCTCTGTAAAGGGAAAGATGGCCGAGGCGGGCTTTAATCAAGTTATTCGTTTTAAGCAATATTTCTTGCAGCAAGTTTTCCCCCATCATCGTGAACGTGTTTTGCTCGCGCAAATCTTTAAGTACTTCATTCACTTCTGAGATTGTCATCCGCCCAAGTTGACCAATATGCTTGCCATTTAACAGCACCGCCCTTGCCTCTTCACCCACTCTAAATCCATGGCACTCGGAACATACAATATTAGCATACACACCATTTAACGGTTCTCCTCTATGAAGGCGAGTATGAAATATGTTCGTTAAACAGGCGCTGCGTTTTTCAGAATTGCTGTTTGCATAATGCCCATAGATGATTTCTCCCCTTACTTCTTCTGGCAGCTGTAAGAAAGGAATAGCTAAATAGGAATGGAACTTCCTTTGTAATAATCGCAAATAACCAGGAGTTAAGCCGACTCCATCAAGAACCTGCTCCAAAGTCATACGGCTATCTGAAGCAAGCTTTTCCATGTCAACTTCAAAATACGATCCTCGCCCAGAGCACTTGATACACATTCCATTTGGAGAAAGGTTGGAAAAATAACTTGGCGACAATCGCTCCTCGCTATTCCCGCATTCTAAGCAGAATAGGTTGTCACTCACAGCTGTTCCGCAGGTGGAGCAAAGGATTGACCCTTCTCCAGCATAGAGCAGTGCCAGCCTATTCATAATATTGGTCTTTGAGCCTACGGTTGAGCGCGTGTTGCTTTGACGGATCGTATTTTGCTGCACTGCTATGGCTGGGCTTAAACCTTCTATACTGTCGAATTTGTCTTCATGATCAAGCCCAGCAACAATACCTAAGGATTGCAAGTATTGCTTGCGTCCTTCCTCAAAAATAATATCGAACACAAGGCTGGATTTGCCTGATCCGCTGACGCCAGTTGCTGCCACCAGCTTGTTTTTTGGAATTGAAATGTCGATGTTCTTGAGGTTATGCACTCGTGCCCCTTTTATCGTTATGGTTTTATGCTCCATTTCATCGCCCCTTATTCTAGATTTGACTATGCAAGAGGTCCTATCGGCAAATAAATATCTACGACATGTTTTGTTTGTGGGTTTGGGTCTGGTTCGCTGACATATACTTCAAAACTTGAGGTGTCACGAGGAAGATAACCGCTTTGGGGCAGCCATTCGCCGCATAAATAGTCCCAAGCTTCACTATACTCATTTTGGTATATTTCAAAATGACCTACAGCGTATTTGCCGGAAGGAATAATCATGATTCCGACATCACTATCCCCTTTTTCGATGACCTTCGCAGCACTGCTTGGGATTGTCACACACAGGCTGGTTCTTCGATGATGATCCTCTGTAATTTCCGGATGATCATGATAAATCGTCAACACTTTTATGCTGCTTGAATCGATGAGATTCCATTTGCTTAAATACGTGAACAACTGCTTCATAAGCGTTCCAAAAACAAGCTTTAACTCTTCATAGGTGCCAAGATGTCTCACATAGGCAACATTCATGTCGCCAATCGTCTCAATCGTTACCTTTCCTTTTACCTTATTTTCATCATCCTTTTTTGTCATTTTCAGCATACTTTCATGATAAGGAGATATTTTTATCAAGTCTTTGCAATTCTTGCGATAGTGATTTCTATAATAGCTCGGGCTTACAGCATAATAATTTTTAAACGCCCGTGAAAAAATCGCAGTATCCGTAAAACCAAATTGATAAGCGATAGCCGTAACTGTCATATCTGGCCGATGAATGAGAAAATTTAATGCTTTCTCCAGCTTCACTCGGTTTACGTATTGCAGCAATGATTCATTCACGATTCCTTTAAAAATTTTATGAAAGTGATACTTTGAAAACCCGGCAATGGAAGCAAGCTCATCTAGTGAAAGAGAATCACAGACATTTGCTTCTATATAATCCTGCACTTTATGAATGCGACGCAAATACTCTTTTTTACTTTGAGAAATTGTCATATATGATCCCTCCGCACCTTCAGGAGCAACATTACTCCATTACAGAATACAGAATAACATATGTTAAAATATGTTTTTCCAATAACGAATTCAATAATGTATTACATTTGTGTATTGTTCTGGCATCTGATGAAGTTTAGAATGAATAAAACTTCAAGAGAAGCGAGTGAGGACTAAAATGAAAATGTGGATAGAAAAATGGAAACACCTTTTAGGCATTCTTTCCATTCCTCTTCAGGGGTTTATTTATATGGGGATTGCCAGCAATATTGGACCGGACATTATTTTGGATTATTTTTGGATAGATACGTTAATTCCTTTTGTAAAATGGTTTATCTTCCCTTATATAAGCTGGATGCCCGTTTTATATCTAAGCTTTTTGTATCTAGCTGTTAAACATCGCCGTATTTATTGGCGTACTCTATTGATCTATAATATTTCCGTCATGGCATGCAATGTTGTTTTCTGGTTTTTTGCTACCCTTGTACCTCGGCCCGATGTTGATGGCGCTGACTTGGCGAGCAGGCTTGTTAATTTTATTTACGAGTCTGACGCACCCTTTAACTGTTTTCCTAGTGTCCACTGCTTAACGAGTTATTTGCTATTCATAACTTTGAAACGTGAATTAGTTGTCAAACTGTCTGTTAGAGTCTTTATGTACATTTTGTTGTGGCTTATTATCATTTCCACTGTCTTCACCAAGCAGCATGCACTCATTGATGTATTTGGAGGAATTCTCTTCGCTGAAGTGACATACCAGGTTGTCCATTATATCTCATCTCGAAATCAGCGGCGTGACAAGCTGGCTACTACAAGTATGTAGCGATGGACTTATGTCTTAACTGGAAGACTTACATAATGGAGAGTGGGTTTCCTGCAAACTTGCTTCCTCCAAAAAAGACCGTTCCCCTATTATGTATAGGAAAACGGCCGTCGCTTAATTTACTACTTCTTCCCGTTCTCCCCAAGTCGTCACTCTGACGCTAACTAGCGGCTTCGGATCGCCTTCGAATTTACAACTGAATGATAGCGGCTGTCCACCCGTTCTAACGATTGGCGCATCGGAGGAAGCATGAATGGTTCTTAGCAGATTCCAGTTCAGATCATAAACTTTACCGATTCTGTCACCTTCACAAACGAGATATTGATTCACGAAAATTTCCGTATCAAACGTCATATAAACACCGTTCGTATAAAAAGTTGGACGTTTAATCGAAGCATCATCGTTACCATATGAAGGAATGACACGCAGCGTAAATTTAAGCGGTTGATCCGCATATCGGTTGAAATGCGTCCAATCTGCTCCCCCTGGCTGACCTGGCTGCAGCTCCGCCGGGTTGCATACGAGCGGTTTTGAGATATGGACAGGGTATAAATTCCACTTCCCTTCACCTGAAGCTTCCAAATGCCAGTCGCTTTTCGGGTCCTTCAACCGTTCCCGTTGTTCGGATGTGAAGGCGCCGGCTTGTCTTGCTGTCTCCCACTCGCGCACGGATGTGAATACCGACTCGATGTTACCGTTTCGCCCAAGCACCTGCATATCGGCAACTAAAGCAAAACCAGCGTTGAAACCTGCCGCTTTCGATAATACCCACTCTATTTCATCAGGTGACGTCGCTTCGAACTGATCGGAAGCAGAACGAACAAGAAACCATCCAAGCATTGACGGAATGAAGTTACGGGCAAAATACCGCTGGTTGGTAAGCCGCCATTCAAGCTGCCCTTCACGTGTTGCAGCACCCCAAGGCTCGCCCCAGTTGAACCTTGTGAATACATGCCACAAATAGTTCGGAACGACAATGCTAGCATCATTAATAACTTCTTCTCCCCAGCCGTCATAACACATTTTCACAAAACGATTCACTCCATACCCGTCATGACCTGTTGCATAGCAGCCTTCCAAACCATCAAATGATATTTGCTTCAAGCCTGTTTTCATAAATAGCTCGTTGATACGGACGCAATATTCGTCCTGCAGCTCAATGTTCGGGAAAAATACATCGTAAGGGTGATCCCATAGTCGACCTATAATCGTACCGATTTCATGCGTCGCGATGGTTGTTCCATTTGCTCCACGCTTAACGCCTGTCAGCTTCCAAGGCGCACTTTCTGTAATTCCATCATATTCTATTTGTTCACTTCCGATTTGTGCTGTATGCCGGAACAAATGTAGTTGAAACGGCGCGGGATCATCAAGCTCGATACAATCTGCTTCTAAGTCAACCGTTGCAACTAAACGCGACATGCCTGCCATTTGCAGCCTTTCATCCGGCACTGGCGTTACATAGGAATCATTTAATGTCGTAAAGTTGGATAGTGTATGCACGCCGACATGAACACCCTCACCTTCTGCCATTGCCACAGAAGACTTTAAACCCTCATCCCCATTCGGGAAGCTTTTTGGCTTCAGAGTGAAATGTCCCCAATTGATGAATGGATCGGGATGATACACGTATTTGAGACCAGCCATTTTCGTAAAACGTACAGCTTCGGACATTGTAGATTCGGAGAAATCCGTAATCAGGTAGGATTGGTTTGCCATAGGCGATATTTTTCCCCAGACCCCTTCAATCATAGGATGAGGCAGTCCTTCTCCAATCTCAATCGCTTCAATCGTCTCAAGCACATGCTGTAACTCACAACCGAACAAAGCAATACTTGTTCCAACGATAGATGCGTCGTCCCCACTAATGGGTGCTACTTGAACAAGCGGCAAGTTCCATGCCGGACGACGAAAGCTTTTCGACCGATTTCTAGCAAATGCCTGCAGCAGGCTTCCTTCGCTTGTCGGCCATGCTGCGCAAACATCATACTCGAATTTACTATCGGATACTTGCTGACTGTCAGGATCCGGCTTAACGTTCCCGTTGTCCGAATAACTTTGCTGCACATTTTCCAATCGATCGAGCTCGATCGGCCACCCCCCGACGGTCTTGATATTCAATGCCTGAAGGCCGATCGCGAATTGTCCATTATGAACGACACCAACCGATTCACCGATCGAACCGGCAACCGTTGTCATATACGGTCCCCATATGGCCCCATCCACATCGGCGCCTTCAATACGCTGAATCTCAAATGTCGCATGCTGCGATTTTTCTACTATCAATACATCGACCACAGCACCGCTATCTGCAAATTCAAATGTTATTAGCCCCTGTACCGCATTGAAAGATGCCTTCGAGGGCACCTCTATTCGACCATCGATGACAATGCGAATAAGCACAGTAGTTTGCGAAGTTGATGCATACGCATGATCCCTGCTATCGTTCATAGCTGTGATTTGACCTTTTTCGTTCAACTGCAATTTTAAGGCTCCAGCGTTTATGGTATACATAGTTCTCCTATCTCCCTGCTGCATAATTTTTCATTTAAGCGCATCCTTAGATCGATAACTAACTTTGCAAAATAATTATCATTTTAAATTGTCGTCATATACTTGTTGCGCTTCGTTTAACACATCATCTCCGCCCATCTTTTTCCATTCAGCTACAAAACTATCGAATTCGCTCAGCGGTTTGCGACCCGTAATAAAATCTATAAAATTTTGCAGTGTATACTGTTTCAACTTATCTTGCGTTTCATTGTAGATGGGCTTGTTGAATGGTGCTAGAATATCAATATTTCTCGTTCCCTTGGCACGTGTATCCTTCGCAAGCTGACGCAGGCTTTCTTCAGATGTATATGACGTTTGAAATTCGTAGTCATTGAACGAGCCTGCCAACGAGTAACCGCCAAGCCCTATTTTTTTGCGTTCTTTCTCGTCTGTATATGGGGCGATGAATTCAACCGTTCCTTTGTCGCTCTTATTCCAATGGACACCTTTCTCTCCAAAGTTCATTTTTTCATAAATTTCCGGATCAAATTGAGTCGCCTCGAAAACTTGCATATATTTAATCATTTTGTCCTGGTCTTTTTCTAATTGCTTGCCGAACATAACACCCGATGCAAAGGCTGGGTTGTACTGTGATATGCCGTATTTCCCATCGGGTCCCTTAATTCCGCCTACAATTGCAAAATTAAAGCCCGGATACTTCTTAGCCAGCTTGTCATACCACTGTTCTCCACCAAGGAATGCGTTGCCCGGCAAGAACGCCCACCAATAATATTCAATCGCTCCTATTTTGTCCGTAAGCACTTTGTCTTCGACATTATTACCTTTATTAACGACAAATTCGGGATCAATCAATTCATTTTTATACCAACGGTTCAGAACTTCAAGCGCTTGCTTCGCGCCTGGTTCAATTTCTCCACGGACGATTACTCCATCTTTCTCGCGGAATATATTAGGATAAGCATCATATGCGCCAAACACGGAGCTGAAAATAGATTCGATATTTTCACCTGCTGCAGTGATGCCATACGTATCTTTTTTACCATTGCCGTCAGGATCCTCGTTCCGGAATTTCGTCAAAGCAGCTTCCATCTCATCTAGCGTTTCCGGTGTCTTTGTTATGCCTACTTTTTTCAACCAATCTTCGCGAAAACCTAGCTGAATACCATCGATACCAATATCCCAGATGACCGGTAATCCATAGATTTTTCCATCTCTTCTTATATACTTAAATGGATCCTCCCCAAGGTATCGTTTAAGCCACTCCGTATATTTCGGCATATTTTGTTCAATTAATTGCTGCGGAATTTCAGCGGCAACATCCTGCTGGAGAAATTTATCATAATCCGTGAACGAAGGCTCTTTCCACCAATCTGGAATTTCACCCGAGGATATGAGAAGGTTCAGTTTCTCTTTCATCGCTTCCCTGGTTGAAGCAATACTTTCCAAATCGACGTTGTACTTCTCTTTCAGTGCATTAAATCCGACAGAGTCTGTCGTTTGATTCTCATCTAAATTCCAAAACATCAATTTCATTTTTTTATTCGTCGCTTCTCCACTGACTGCCGATTGTTTATTCCCATTATCAGTCTGATTACCCGAGGAATCATTTTTGCCGCATCCCGCCATGATCGACATCAGCATGACTGTGGATAGCCCTCCTAGCAATATACGCTTTTTCATCATTTCAACCAGCCCTCTCTGTTTATGAAATATTATCTATTAGGGGGGTTACCCTTTAATAGCGCCAATCATAACGCCTTTGACAAAATACTTCTGGATAAATGGATAAACGACCAACATTGGAATGATCGAGAACATGACAACCGTGGCTTGCAGCTGTCTACCCGAAAACTCTGTTGTTTTACCGATATTTTGAATGACGCTGTTAATATCCGCCATGTTGTTTTGAATAATAATTTTGCGTAAAACAATCTGCAGTACTTGCTTATGAGGATCTGAAATGTAGATCATGCTGTCAAACCATGCATTCCAGTGGCCCACACCTACCCATAAAGCAATCGTAGCCAGCACTGGCTTCGATAATGGTATGACGATCTGAGTAAATATCCGCAAGTAACCTGCACCATCCACACGTGCCGATTCTTCCAGTTCTTCCGGAATCGAGCGAAAAAAATTTCGCATAATCAACACGTTAAACGCACCAATCATACCTGGAATAACAAGCGACCAAATCGTATCAAGCATATTCAGTTCCTTAATAAGCAGATACGAAGGAATCGTCCCCCCAGCAAACAACATCGTGAACAAAATCATGCTTGTAAACGATCGGTTGAAGGGAAGGTCTTTTTTTGCTAATGGATAGGCGGTTATGGCTGTGAAAAATATAGATAATATAACACCCAGCGCGGTTCGAATAATCGTATTCCAGTATCCTCTCCATAGCGCATCAAACTTAAAAGCCAGTTTGTAGCTCTCGAACGTGAGCTGTGTCGGGAACCATATGAAGCCTGATGAATAAGCAGCACTGTCTGCTCCTGCGCCATCTAAAGAAATCACGACTTGCGTCCAAAAGGGATACAATGTGATAAAGATAATGCCTGCCAGAATGAGATACAAAAAGACGTCGACTATTTTGTCTGCCGTTGATTTTTTTATGTTAATCATCGTTCTCGCTCCCTCGTCTAATTAAGAAAATTACCATATGGCATGCTCCTTGCCGCCGATCCATTTCACTATCTTATTTACGATAACGATCAGGATCAAAGCAACCACGGATTTGAACAATCCAACGGCCGTCGCATAGCTATAATTCATCTCAATTAAACCTTTACGATACACATAAGTATCGATTATGTCTGAAACGTTATACACTTTGACATTATACATATTGAATATTTGATCAAAGCCCGCATCCAAAATACCGGACATTGATAGAATAAGCATAATGGCTATAACGGGCGCAAGCATCGGGATAGATATATAAACCATCCTTTTAAACCGACCAGCTCCATCGAGTACCGCAGCTTCATACAACTGTGGATCGATACTCGAAATGGCTGCGAAATAGATAATTGAACCCCATCCGAAGCCTTGAAAAATACTCGTCGCCACAAGTATGGTACGGAAGTACCGATCATCCGCCAAGAATAACATCGGGTCGCCGCCTAATAGTTTTACAATGCCATTGATGGGACCGTCCAGGGAAAACAACGTAAAGAATATCCCAGCCATGACAACCCATGATATAAAATGAGGTAAATAGGATACAGTCTGAGCTAACCTCTTGAATTTCATATTAGAAATCTCACTTAATAACAATGCAAAAATGATGGGTACCGGGAAACCAAACACCAGCTTGCTTAAACTGATAATTAGTGTATTTTTCAACACAGTGTAGAAATATGTGTCGTTCATGATCTTTTCGAAATGATGAAGTCCAGCCCATGGACTTCCGATGATGCCCTGTGTAATTTTAAAATCTTTGAATGCCAACAATACGCCGTACATGGGGAGATAATGAAATAGAATGTAATAGACAACTGCCGGAATCATCATAATCAGCAGTACACGGTATTGTTTATATTTTTTTATCTTCTCCCTCCTCAGCACCTGTTTCGTGCTAATTGCCCTAATCGTATTGCTCATTGCTTTATTCCCTCCTTTTTGTAAGCGGTTCCATTGTGCTAAAGAGAATATATCATAGGAAAGTTATTTAATAATTATCAAATATTTTAGAAATGATGCAGTTTATTACGGAGTTAAAAAAACCCGTCCGGCTAGCCGGCGGGCGAAGTTGAATTTGGGAGAATAAGTTGTTTATACTGCGGAACTATACAAACTTTGTGGAATAACGATGGTCATAACTGTACCATAGCCAAGTCGACTTTGGATGGAGATGCCGTATTTAGTGCCGAACCGCAGTTGCAGACGTTCGTTCACATTTTTGAGGCCATATCCTGTCGATTGCATCGTAAGTATCGTATCGATCGTCTCCTTTTCCATACCTGGACCGTTGTCTTCAATCGCGAAATTGACCGTCCCTTTATCAAGCCAGGCACTAACATACAGTAGACCCTTTCCATTATTCTTCTGTTTGATCCCATGCTTGATTGCATTTTCTGCGAGCGGTTGAAGAATTAAATTTATGGTTGAATAATCGTTAACCTCCTCATCGATCTTATAAACCACATCGAAGCTATAATCACCCATAACCTGAATAATCTCAATATAGGATTTGATATTTTCCAATTCGTTACGCACAGTAATAATATTGTTGCCTTGATTAAGAGCCGTTCGATAAAATTTCGACATCGATGTAACGATATGACTAATTTCCGGCGCATCGTTTTTGAGCGCCTTCCAATTGATGAATGAGAGCGTATTGTATAGGAAGTGAGGATTGATTTGCGATTGTAGCGCTTTCAGCTCTGCCTCTTTCTGAATGATTTTACTTCGATAGGTTTCATCGATCTGTTCATTAAGCCGATTAAGCATCTTGCCGAACCGATTGGTCAGTTCGCCGATTTCATCCCTGGCCTCACTTTGAACCTGTAAATCCAACTCTCCCCATTCGACCCGCTTCATTATCGCATTAAGTGAGAATATCCGTTTGATAAATGTTTTGGAAAAGATCGAAATAATGATCAGCAAGCTGACAATACAAGCAAGGATCACGATTAGCGTCGCATTAATGATTGAACCTGCGTTATGGGACACAAGCGCTGCGGGTACGAAACAATAGACCGTCCAATTAGCCTGCACGATCTTCTTCTTGACAAGAAACATTTCCGTTTGTCTGATGTGTACCGTCCCCTCATTCATTTTCGTCATTTCTTTGAAGTCAAAGGCAATCAACTTTGCACTTTGATTCGCATATACGATCCGGTTATTGCCATCAGAAATAATGACAGCATACTCCTGATCGAGATCGGTAATGTTTTTGAAGAAACTGTTCTCATTAATTCGCATATAGACCATATTCGTATTGGGCTCTTTGAGAGTTTTTGGGAATTTATGAATGACAAACAGTTCGTTATCCTCATATTTCCATAGCGGTTCTATCCCCTTCATAGCTTCGTTGTACCATGGCTTCTCATTAACCCGTTTATATGAGACTACTGAATCGCCGAATTCTGGAACAGTGCTTTGCGTGTAAAAGGTAATTTTCTCAATGTCCTTGTCAAGGTTCATCATCATGATAAAATACGGATCCAAGAAATCTTTCAAATCCCGTGAAAGATTGACTAAGTCGATATAATCGTTGGCTACAATCTTCTGAAACATCTTCGTGAATACGATCGATCGAATCGCATGATTGTAGCGTTCAACCGAATTGTCAATACTCTGAGTAACGGTATTCACATTCTTATCAATCCCTTGCAGTGCCTGCAATTTGAGCATGTCCTTTGATTGATTGTAGGCGTATATGCCAAGCACCATAATAGGAATGATAATAACAATTAAATAAGAAAGAAATAGTTTTTGATTAAACCGTAAACGATTGAACAAACCATAGATCAGCCGTTTCATCGTTTATGCCTCTTCTCTGTATTTGGAAGGCGTTCGGCCAAAATGATTTTTGAATAACGAGCTGAAGTAGGAGAAGTTGTTATAACCAACATCCTGGCCGATATCGATAATTTTACGATTGGTTGTTATAAGCAGTTCCTTTGCCTTTTCCATTCGGTGCACGGTCATGAACTTATTAAGACTTATCCCTTTCTGTTTCTTGAATAGATGACTCAAATAACTAGGAGATAAATAAACCCGCTCCGACAATAATTCCAATGACAAGTCAGTCTGATATTCGTTCTCGATTATTCGGACGACTTCATCGATCGCTTTGGAAGTCGCTTCCAAATTCGTTTCGCAGAAAGACTCGTTTTCCTTTAGAATACGCAGTACTACTTTACGCAATTCGCTCAACTTTACCGTTTTATAGATGTCCTCCAAACTATGCTTGAATCTTTCGTTATTCTTTTTTATAGAGGCATTGAATGCAGCTTTGACAATTTCGGTGCACACATATTTTACATAGATAACCGTTAAATGCTCACTGTTTTGCAGAGCATCAAACAGTTGCTCGACATACAGCTGCGCGATATCATATCGGTTGTGCTGAATATTTTGCGTCAATTGCGTTAACACATCATTTACTACTGCTGTCATATCGCCCTGTGCAAATGATGTGCGGTTTGCCAGCATCACCGTACCCTCATCGAAAAAGAACTTGTTTTCCAGTATCGTTTCCATTTCGTGAAATTGTTTGTGGAGCTGCCTCACATCATCCATCAATCCGCTGATCACAACACAGATATCATTATCGTACATATCCTGGAATATCCGGATCAATTGCCGGCCAAGCTCCGTTATAGCTTCCAGCGACTCGTCGGGGGCTGTTTCCAAAAACAGCAACGCTTGAAACTCATTCAAATGAATAAAATCGACATTGCGATGAATGAGTTTGCCCAACTGCTCTTCGATATCGAGATCAAGCCGATCGAAAAAGCGTTTACGAGAATCCAGCATCAGCATCCGCATGTACGGATAATTTTCGAACCTGCCGGTAGGCACCTTCAGATCTCGTTTGTCATCCGTCTCCTCTGCCTTGCTGAGTATAATATCAGTAAGCTGCTTCTGCTTTTCGTATCTGACTTCCTTCAAATAGGCAGCTTCAAGCCTTTCCTGCTGAACCTTCAACTTCAACGCTTCTTCGCAAAGCTGGATGATCTCGGTCATATTTTTAATAAATTCGCTAACCTGCACAGGTTTTAATATATAATGGATGGCCTTCAGATCGATTGCCTTCTGTGCATACTCGAACTCACCATAAGCGCTCATAAACATCGTTTTGATAGGCTTACCTAGTTCACGAACCTTCTCTGCTAGCTGTAATCCATCCATCCCGTTCATCCGGATATCGGTGAGCAAGATGTCAATATCATGGCTTTCGATATACAAGAGAGCGCTTTCACCACTGTCAGCTTCAAAGATCTCCAAATGCAGTCCATATTTATCAACGAGAAACCTAACGCCGTCCCGTTCGAACTTGTCATCATCAACAACAAGCATTTTTAACAAGTACATCACCACATTTCGCCAGAAATATTTTCAACGGGAGTTTACCAGTAACTCAAGCTATTTATATACCAATACAGTACTATACTTTCCAGTTCATTAACAAACACATCTTTGCCAACCAGATTAGGGTTCAAAGTCCTTTCGTAAATTTGTCTCTTTTTGGAATCGTGCTTTCACCCGCCTTGAAGTTAGATCAAGCATTTAAGCGATTTCAGCATTACCTAAAATATACTGCGCGTAATAAATGTTAACCGCTGTATTAACCGACGTCATAATAAAGCTTAGAATCATAAAGACCACGAGCAGCGCCCAATACTTATTGCGAAAAAGCGCTTTCAAAGAGCTACTAAGCGGAACCGTATTTTGGACTACTGCTGGCTTGACTCTCTCTTTCGTCGTTCGGAAAGTAATCAATAACAACACCGCTGCAATCGCACCATAAATAGTAAACGTCATCATCCATCCCTGTTTGCCGCCACCGAATGAATTTACGATTGGAACCGTCATGGTCGAGACGAGCACCGCGCCAAAGATAGCCATCAACATACGGAATATGTTAAGCAAAGATCGCTCATAAGGATCTTGTGTAATCAATGAGTTCAACACACCATAAGGAACATTCGCTCCTGAATAAATAATGTTGAGAATGAGATAGGTCACGATTCATTTTGAATCCCCCTTAAATAAACCCACAAACTGTAAAGCGTTTTCATTTTTTACTGCACACTCATTATAGATGATCAAAAAATCGGAAATATGGTATGATTATTTGAATAAAAGTAAATTTATTTGGAGGCATTAGATGGAATTTAATCCTTCTTTTTTAGCTAAATTACTTCATGAGAGCTTGCAGCTGCCTGTTTATTGGTTGAGTGCGGATGATCCAAGCGGGCAGGAATATTTCGAATCCAACGCTCCTATCCCATTTTCAGCCTTACAAAATCCAGAATACTTCCAGCAATTAATAAAACGAACCTGGGATAAAACTTTTCCCGTTATACAGACAACGGAGTTTGAGGAATTTTTTATCGTGCAGCCCGTTTATTCGGATTTGAAGCGAGCAGGAACCATTATTATAGGTCCTTCCATTGATTATGTTCCTTCCGAGGAAACCGTTCGAAATCTCATGAATGACAATAATATTCCCAGAAAACTCCATCCAGCTTGGGTTGAATATTTGCGTAGTCTCCCTCTTGTCTCCAAGCAGAGATTATTTCACATTGGCATCATGGCACATTGGATTGTCAATCAAGAGGCGTTAGCATTGACGGATGTTCTTGAGTATAATTTCCGGTTGGACCAACGGTTTTTGTCAGAGGAAGCTATCGAGCTATCGATGTCTAATATGAAGGAATTTTCTAATCTTCACACGAGCCAGGAATTTGAACAGATATTATTACGGCATATTAAGAACGGCGATAAAGCTGCACTTAAGGATCTATTTGTAATGGGTGTAATTGGGGAGGCAGGCACACTATCCAAACGAAGTCATTTGAGAAGCCGCAAAAATATTGCCATCTGCGCAATTGCTGTAGCCATTCGAGCGGGTATGGAGGGTGGACTGTATACTGAGCTGGCATATCGCTTAAGCGATACTTACATACAGCATATCGAGGATTTAACGGATGTTCGCTCGGTTGAAACCGCGATGATAGACGCCTTCTTAGATATTACGGATCGCGTTAGCGAAAATCGGAAAGGCACTGTTTCTAAGCCAATCGCGAAATGCCGAGAATACATTTTTAATCATTTATATGATGCGATTTCTATCTCTGAACTGGCTGAGCTGACTGGACTTAACGGTACCTATTTATCCACCCTTTTCAAAAAAGAAACGGGACTCACGATCAGTCATTTCATCCATCAGGAGAAAATAGAAGAAGCTAAGAAGCTGCTCGATTTCACAAGTGAGTCGGTCTCAACCATCGCTACTCGTTTGAACTATTATGACCAGACACACTTTATTAAATCGTTTAAAAAACATGCCGATATCACACCTAAGCAGTATCGTGATCGAAAACGGAATGGAGATAAAAAGCCCATAAAAATATCCCCTTCAAGTTCGCTTTCTTGAGCGACCATTTAAAGGGGATGTGTGCGGGCTGCGCAGTCAGCCCGCGTGAATGGATCAGTTGGAGCCATTGCAGCTATGCAAAGAGAACTGCTCTACGTTATTAAGTTTACGATAGGGCGATTGAAAATCGCTGAGGTTCATTTAAACTCGATCCTCTCTCGAACGGCTTCTTACCTTTATGGTCAAAAGCAATTTACCACTTTTCACTGCAAGCAACACAATTCGTTCCCAAAACTCAGCTGTCGGTAGAAAATAAAGTATTAGACCGGGTGTTATTAGACCGGGTGTCTCTATTCCACGCTGATTCTCAATTGTAATATCATCAGACTTCATAAAATAAGTTTTAGACTGACCTCAGAAATTGAAACAGCGACAACCAAGGACAAAAAATAAAGTCCTAGACTATCGCTGTTTCATTGAACTAACGTTCCTCGTTAGCCTAATCTTCTTTTCAGAAACTTACCGTCAAAATCAAAAACAACAGGTGCTCCTTTTACTTTTGGAGTCCACCCTTGATCAAGCGACTGACAAATAAAATATTCAACATCTCTAGGTCTAATGATTTTAATATTTAGATGTTCTGTATTAGGGAAGTTTACCCAAGCACTGTCGATATCTGATTCAACGTAAACTTCAAGCCGCATTCCTCTAGTGATTTCATGTTCAGCTATCAAGATTATATATCCGCTTCCTGAGGAGATAGTCCATATGTAATTGTCATCTCTGACTGATATTCTTCTGGAACTCTTTTTGTTTATTGTCACTCGTTTCTCCCTTAATTAAAGTATCATTTCAGCAAGATGTGACTCTGTAAGCACTATGGAATGAATGGTGTTGTCTTTAAAAGTCATTCCATCTACCTTCTCTCCCGAAAAATCTGTACCATCTAGTGAGTTACCAACTAACACTGCAATGACAAAAATACAATTAGTAAAAATACATGCTTTTAGATTTGAATTGATAAACCTCGAGTTTTGAAAATCCGAACCAGCAAAATTCATCGAGAATAGGTACTCCTCAAAGTTGAGATTTGATAAATCAACGTCAGTTAAAACACCATCTTCAACACAAAGTCTTGAGAATGACCTTTGTCCCTATTGAATCATTTCCAAAAATCCAACCGCTGTAACTTCGCTGTTCATCCCCACACCCCCGTAACCTACTCGCGTTCGCGGGTGTGTCTGCCTGAATTTGCTTCTTCGAATAGCCGCTGGAGAACCAAGGGGCATAAGCCCCGCAGTGTGAACATGATGTTATCGGATGTCAGCGACTTCCTTGAGAAAATAAGCATAACACTTATTCAGATCCTTCAATGATGCTTCTAGCAACATTATTTGCCTCTTCCGTGTTCTTTGCTGGTCCTGATACATACCCATCAATTAGATTATATTTGTCATTTATATCATTCAATTGTAACCATACTTTGTCTAAATTAACTGATGTCATAATCGATCCGATCGAAATAAGTGATTCATTATCGATCTTAGTCAAGATTTCAAAATACTTATTGCCATCACGTTTTAGTTTTATTTCATACTTCAAACTATTATCTACGGTCATTTGACCAAATAGCATATCTTTTTCAAAAAGGCTTTTATAAAGATTTCCACTTATTCGTACCACCATTTGTTTTTCGAACTTAGACTCTTTCGAGTAGATTGTGCTGCTATAATTCGCTTCTATATGTCTAGGCTGATGATAATCAATTAAGAAATAAATAACTGCTGCAATTACGACAGTACCACTTAAAATTAATACTTTATATTTCTTCATTGAATCCACCCATCCAATTTATTTAGCTGCTTTACGATAACGTCTGCTTTACGAACTTTGTAAAGCATTCCATATGAAGAGTATTCGTGAAATTATTTAACTATCCTGCTCGTTAGCTTAATGAAGCATCGTCGCATCGTCAGTCTAACACTTTATTTTTCAGTCTAGAACTTTATTTTCTTTATACTTCTGCTAGTCCTGTTATGCTTACGACTCATAAAAATTACTAGTCAGCTCCGTGCTTAATCCCCATAGTTTCTCCGAATTTTCGATGTCGATAGCGTATTTAGGATAGCTTCCGGAACCAAATATGTTCTTCAATTGCTCTACACCTTTTTCGCTTTTGGATGGTGCAACTATCTCTCGCTTGTGGTTAATTAGCTGACCTGTTACATCGCGGAATTCATCTGAGGTACAAATATAAAAATAATTGTCTGCCATGCCGGCTGGTGGCGGATTCGTTAAATTTTGAGCCGTAGCAAGCACTTTCCAAAATGGGCTAAGTTTGCTTATCGTTTCTTTTGATAACTTTACTCGGTTGATTTGAAGTGCATTGATTTTAATTCCTTTACTTTTCAATTTATCTGCTAATTTGAAGGTTAAAATCAATAACGCCATTTTGGAGTCTCCATACATTTTATATACACTGTGACGCTGCTTGTTTTGCAGTTCACCGCGTAAATTATCGAAATCGATTTTTCTTTTGGGATCGAAAAAATTTTTAATATTGGTCGTACAGGCATTAAGAATTCTCGGGTCCTGCGATTTTTGAAGATGGTCTGTCAGCAAATTAGTCATTAAGAAGGGACCAAATGTGTTTGTAGCAAAAGATAGTTCAATATGTTCAGGACTAAGCTTATATTGCTTTTCTCCATGATTTAAGTAAGCTGCGTTATGTATTAAAATGTCCAAACGTGAGTATTTAGCTTTGAATGCAGCGCAGAATAAACGAATAGAATCAAACGATGAAATATCCAGCTCCATCAAATCTACATTAACATTGTTTGCTGCTAGTATGATTTCTTGTTGCACAGGTCTACTAATCTGCAAATTGCGGCAAGCCATGACAACATAATATCCTTCGGTTGCAAACTTCAGCGTTGCTGCTTTTCCGATCCCTGAATTTGCTCCTGTTATAATAACAATCTTAGCTTTCATGCCGAACCTCCTATTGAATATTTCACGGGATATTTTACGGTTACCCTTTAAGATTTGGTTCTTACGCGCTTGAACAAATGCTTTTAGTGCTTTTACTCAGTTATGTCTTCTCTATTATGAAGGTATTATGGTGCGAAGGATTGTTTCGATTTTATAAGCTGCGTTATCAGTTGGGTTCTTGAGAAAAATTGATTAGATGTCAATTGTTTGGGTGTGTTACTCAAGCTGTATATCAATAATATATCGTATTTTTTCAATTAATAGTGCATCTTACAAAAACTATGAGACACTTATGAATATTAGAAATAACGGCTATTGATGAAATAGTCAGCTGACGATATACTGACAACATAGGTCGTGAAGAACACGCCGCTGTCAAACAACCATTCCCTGCTTGGGAGTGTTTGTATGACAGCGGCGTTTTTATTTTGCAGAGTGGAAGTGTAATTTATGGCATCTCAATTTGAACACAAATATCAGGAATGGTTACAAGCCAATATTGATTCAGAAAGTAATCATAGAAGACTTGAATTGCTTAATAAGGGACTTGGCCACGGCACAGTTGAATTTCTACGATCAGTATGGTTCCCTGCTGTCGGGCATTTTGATCATCTGCTGCCTGAATGGGAAGTGCGCGATTTCAATAATGGCTATCGATATCTGGATCTTGCCTATATGCCAGGTGGTACAAAAGGTGGAATTGAGATTCAAGGATATGCGTCCCATGCTCGAGATCTTGATGTAAGACGATTTAAAGATTTGTGTAGAAGGCATTGTTTGTTATCTCTTGACGGTTGGATGCTGCTGCCTGTTGCTTACCCTTCTATTACGGACGAACCGCAACAATGCCAGCAGCTCGTTCTTGCTTTTATCGGTAAATTCATTTCTTCAGATGTGCCTTCACAGTTAATAAGCTCTGAAGCGGAAACCTTACGACTAGCACGACGTTTGCTCCGACCAATAACTCCTTTAGAACTCGCGGACCATCTCAGAGTAAGTGATCGACATGCAAGGCGTATTTTGTACAAACTCGTTGAACTCCAACTGTTAGAGGTTTCAAGTGGCCACCAACGTTGCCGTACTTTTAAAATTCGATTGTAAAGGTATACGTCTAGTAGCATGAGAGTGAGTAATGTGACGGTGATAGTCAAAATTACGTGGTGGTATACGTGTGTCAGTAATACTAAATGTAACTTGGACGTGTGGTTGTTTCGGTTATTCTCATTGTAACATCGGCGTGGATTTGTTTCGGAAATACTCAATGTTGCTTGGACGTGGGTTTGTTCTGGTAATACTAGATGTAATTTGGACGTAGGTATGTCTCGGTAATACTCATTGTAACATCGGTGTGGATTTTTATCGGTAAATCTCAATTTTGCTTGGGTGTGGGTCAAAGTTGCGTGAGGTGTTTGAATTCTTACTGTGACAGAAAAAGCAGATTGGTTGGCGGGTGTTACGGACATAGGTTCCGCTATTTGATGGATTTCGCTCTTTTTTTGATTTTAACGGACATAGGTTCCGTTATTTGCTAGAAAACCAGAGTATTAGGGGGATTTCAACAATAATAACGGAACCTATGTCCGTAACATGCTTAAAAAACCTCTCAGATTCTAAAATAGCGGAACTGATGTCCGTTAATAAAAATGTCTGCAGATTACAATTGTAGCTTGGGTGGCGAGTAGTGTTAAGGACATAGGTTCCGCTATATGGTGGATTTAGCTCTTTTTTTGATTTTAACGGACATAGGTTCCGCTATTTGCTTTAAAATGAGTCTTTTTGAGTGTTTCAGCACAAATAGCGGATCTGATGTCCGTTAAAGTGTCAAAACCCACTAAAATTCAAACTTAACGGATCTCATGTCCGTTAGCACTGCACGTCATCGTCCCCCGGCTCAAAAAAGGGGAATTGGCAGCAAAATATCGTTTATAAAAAAAAACCACTCCTACCAAAGGAGTGGCATCTAATCAAACTAATGTAGCCTAATAACAAATGTAGCTTATTAATAACTATTTCGTAATGAAGGCTGCGCAATAACCGCTTTTTCTCTCTTAAAAATTGCAGCAAGCAGAATTAGAAGGAAGCCTCCTGCAATGTACCACAAAATGTACGCATTGGAGCTGACCGCATCTAAGCCTCCGAAGTACATTACCTCCCTCATTCCTGCAGCGGCGAATCGAAGCGGCGTCCACGAATAGATCCAATCATGCGATGTTTGGGACAGAAACTCCGGTGCCATATTAAGCAGCGGCATAGAGAAAAACATAAGCAGAACGAGAATCCCCATTGCTGGCATGCCCATCCAGTTCAGCAGTGCGGACTGCAGCATATAGAAGGTCGCACCCACAAGCCACAGGAATAACCATGTATCCCAAGCCTGCGCCAGCTCCATCCCATACCAAGAAGAAGCCATCCAAACGAGAAATCCTGATGCGATACCAACGATGACAACTCCTACAGCAGGCTGCATCGAGATTGAGGACAATCGGCTTGCCCCGGCTTTCATCGCATTTCCGCCAGCCATAAACAGAATCAACGCTGTCACTAAGCTGCCCATCCACATAATTTGTGTCAATAAACCTGGTGCATTACCAGCAGCATTATTCGTACCGACCGCATGCACAGTCTCATCCTGTACATTAATTGGAGAGAGCAAGGCTTGGGCAACAGCGACCGGTACTTGCTGCGTCTTCTCACCCATTTGTACAAGCATCGACTTGGACAACTCTGCTCCAGTCATTTTCATCACTTGACCGAGACTTTGTTTGACTAGCGTTGCTGCTTGCGAGCTTGCTCCTTCACTCACAATAATCTGCACAGTTGCTGGCTTCGGTGACGGTCCAGCTAATGAAGCGATTCCTGTGCTCAAATCAACTGGAAGAATCATTGCTCCATAATACTCTCTATTATCAATCCCCGCGCGTGCTTCTTCTTCCGAACTAACAATCGTCCAAGAAATGGGCAACTGATCGTTTTCCATCAGCTTTTGTTTCAACATTTCACCTACCGCGAGCGAACCGCCAGTTGGGATGTTCACAGATTGGTCGAGCGTGACAAGCGCCACAGGTACATCCTTGGGCTTTGTGCCAAGCACCGATCCCATCATTGCCGCTCCAAAAACGACGAGCACGACTAGAACGATCAACATTCCGATCCACGTTATTTTTTGTTTAAAAATCCCCATAATTTCTATCCGCTCCTTCTCTCTATTAATTAACAAGGTGTTGATTAGTGTTCATGTTGTTAATTATAATGAGATGGGGGTAAAGTACAATAATCACTTCTATCCGCAGTGTTCATTACTCACCATTCCCTTTAACGTCTGTTCATTAACTCGAAAAATAGGGGGATTTAATACCTTGAATGATAAACTTGATCGCAGGCAAATTCGCACCAAGCAGCTTTTATACGAAGCGCTGATGAGCTTGATCGAAGAAAAAGGGGCTGATACCGTCACGGTGACTGATGTTGCTAACCGGGCGAATGTGAACCGGGGCACTTTCTACTTACATTACCGCGATGTGCCTGATATGCTTCAACAGCTGAAAGACGAAGTATTTGCCACCATAGAAGCATGCGTCATGAAATTCGATATAATGGAAGCCAGGACGTATCTCGACAAAGATGAACCGTATCCTCAAAGCATTAAAATTTTCGAAGAGCTAGCCCGTCATGCCGATTTTCTTCGCATCATGTTTGGACCAAAGGGTGACATGTCATTGGCCATTCAATTTCGCACATTGCTCGCTTCTCATATTTACGAGAAGATCAAAATCATACCTCAGCATAAAGTGGTCATGCCGCCAGAATATGTTGTAGCCTATATGACATCGGCCAACTTCGGCATATTCATGCACTGGATCGAATCTAGACTAAGCCAAACCCCGACGCAAATGGCCAAGATGATGATCCGAATCATGAACTATGGGCCCTTGGTATCATTTGGCCTTAGAGATGCGCCGCCTGGGAGTATAAATGACTTATAGGTTAGCTGCCATCTTCTGTGACTTGTCATATAAAAGACAATGAAGCCCTATAAGCTCCATTGTCTTTATCCCAACATACTCAATCATCCAACGTACGAAATGATCGCTCTGTTCTTGTATAGCTCTTCCGAAGATGGAAACTCAGGTGTTGCTTCATAAAAAATAGAGCGCCCATCAGGAAATTTAACTTTAGCCGATGAATAGGGTCTTTGCTCTGCAGCTTAGCCAATCTAAGGAGCAATACAATGATAAGCATCAACACAGCGGCATAGGCCGGAACCATCTGTATGCGAAAATGATCGATTATTCCATGCAATAATACAACCAACACTAAGGACATAAATAACACTGCATTCAGCCGCCGCTCCATTTTGCCAAAAAGGATTCCCGCCGTGAATACAAAAATGACCAAAATAACAACTACCTCTAATACTCGCATCATACATAACCTCCAACTTCATCTCAGACTTCAATTATGGATAGCCGTAATTGATTAGCTGGAGCATAAATGTTGAAGTATACTTCAAGGTCAAGCTTTAATTGAGACAAATAATCAGATTTCGATTTCACCATTTTTGACGACATCTTCCAAAAATAAATCGTTCATCTCATATTTGTTGCTGAACCTTCACTTTCCATCTGCCTCGTTCTGTTTTTATCGCCTAATTAAATGTTAGAATAGAGAGATCAATTCAATCTATATTAGGAGCATGAAAAGTGCGAGGACATCCAATTCACATTTTACGAATCACAGGTTTTTTAGATGGTATTTCATTGCTTTTATTATTATGTATCGCTATGCCCTTGAAATATATATGGGGAATAGAGCAAGCCGTGACGCTTATGGGAAGTATTCACGGGGGGATTTTCAGTTTATATGCTGTAGCGATACTTTACGCAGCTATTCGAGTGAAGTGGAGCTTGCTTTGGCCTGCAGCAGCAGTAATTGCGGCTTTTGTGCCATTAGGCAACTTTTTGCTCGATTGGAAGCTGAAGAAGGCACAAGCCAAATATAGCGTAAAGCCATTTAACTATGCCATATTAGTGTACAGTATCGTGTTTTTCTCTTTTATTGATTTATTTGCACAGCTGCCGGTTATGAGTACTTTTGCCGCTTCCGTTGGTGCAAGCTCGTTTATTGTAGGCATTGTTGTTGGGCTTTATTCGTTAACCAATACGTTTGGCAACATATTGTCTGGTATTATGACGGATAAGGTAGGGCCGTTCAAAATACTAATGATCGGTTTGCTTCTGACAAGCAGCGCACTGCTGCTATATCAATTCGTTGACTCTCCAGTCATATTAATAATCGTACGAATCATTCATGGTTTTGTGGCCGGATTAATTGTTCCAGCTGCGTTTACTTTCTCTGCAAATACTACGATAAATAATGAGCAAGGGAAAAAAGTTGCCTTCACGGGTACCTTTGTTGGATTAGCCGCCATTATTGGACCTGCTTTCAGCGGAATTATGGCAAGCAAAACTTCCGTACCTTTCGTTTTTACTTGTGTAGCTGTATTAGGATTTGCACTCGCCATTTTGTCTGCAATTTTTCTAAGCAAGTACAAACCTTTGAAGAAAGAAAAAGAAAAAACGACCGAACAAGCAGCCGGCTCATTCTTTAATGCAGGTGTTGTAAAAGCTTATGGCGGTGCCTTTTTCTTAATGTTCTCTCAAGGCGTAATCGCATATTTGTTACCGCTGCATGTTCAAACGCTTGGATATGATTCCAAGTTAAGCGGTACGCTAATGAGCACTTTCGGGATCATTGCCGTTCTCATGTTTGTTCTTCCTACAAACCGTGTATTCGATCGCGTTTCCCCATCAAGAACGATGGCATTAGGCATGGGTTTAATGGGATTAAGTCAGCTGCTTATTAGCCAATCATCAACGACATTAGGACTTTATTTTGTTTTAGGACTATATGGAATCGGCTTTGCTTTCTTGTTCCCATCCATCAATACGATGCTCATTAGAGCTACGCCAGCTGAGCTTCGCGGGAAAGCTTATGGATATTTCTATGCCTTCTTCTCTCTAGGTGTGGTTGCAGGCTCATCCGTTCTGGGATGGCTTCCTTTCAACATTATCGAAGGGTTCATCTTTACTGGAATCATCCTTCTGTTATTTACTGTTTTCATCGCCTTGAATAAGCAAAAAGAGCAAGCCTTCAATCACTAGTGCATAGCTGCAAAAAAAGACAGCATTCCATTCAACTGGAGGCTGTCTTTTTCTTTCTCCATTTCAGTCACAATTTACTGCTGCTCTCTCCAGCGGGGTTCGTCAGGACATTCTCCAACTCTAGCCGCAATGATTACCGATAAATAATCTTGTATCATTTCACGGGTAACATCCATTTGGTTAAGATACAAATCTGCCAATGTTCTCTTTAATCCCCTGACCACCTCTATATCCTCTGTACCTTCAGGCACGGGTGTATACTCCACCAAAAATACAGTTCTTGCAACATCATATAAAAAATGTCCGTGACACACATTCATGAAATCGATAACTTTTGTCTGACCATTGGATAATAATATATTGCCTGGATGAAAATCACCATGACAAAGTGTGTCTCCATCCTTCAATTCACTCCATTTGTGCAATACGCCTTCTTGTTCCATTGCATTAGCCGATGACGCATTTATTATATTGTATTTTAAAAATGATTTGTAATCCGGCACATCGCTAGTGCTGACACTATTCTGTAGAATCGACTTATGAAGCTTGGACATATGCTCCGCGCATCCATGGAGATCACCTGTTTTTAAAACCCAATCGAGCAGTGATTCGCCCTCCACTTTGTCATAAATAATACCCATACGCTCTTCATAACTAATCATTTCATATGCCTTTGGTTTTGCGAAGTTCATATCATTAATGGCTTGTGCGTTTCTAAACTCTCTTTCTACATCACTTTTTGGATAACCGTGAACGAAAAGCTTAAGCACTGTCCCTTCTTCCCATTCATATACCGATGCGGTATTACCTTCTCCGATTAATTTCCCATACTTCATTGATGTCATCTTTCCTTTCCAAATGGCTGCTTCATTCATGGTAACATCTATACTTTTCTACCAACAATCATAGCATATTATGGAAATTTGTGAACTTTACTAGAGCTCGCTATAGAAGTATAAAACAAAAAAACGGCATTTCTGCCGTTTTGATTAGAGCGATTGGTGGAGCTTGGCGCTAGCATCAATTGAACTCCACGCTGTTCATTATGTCCGGCGCATATAGGCGCGAACCGTAATCGGTGCAAAGATGGCTACGATCACAATTGCTCCGATCAGAGAGATAGCCAAATCCCAGCCTACCGTTCCAGAGTTGGTCAAATCACGGACGGCACTGACAAGATGGGAGACCGGATTGATGTTGACAAACCATTGAAGCCATTTCGGCATGGTATCAACCGGCACAAAGGCATTGGAAAGAAACGTCAGCGGAAACAGCACAATCATCGATATCCCTTGTACGCTTGAGGCAGTACGGGCGATGACGCCGAAGAAAGCGAAGATCCAGCTGATTGACCAAGAACAGAAGATCACAAGTAGTGCAGCGATGGCCACATGATCAAGGCCTCCATCAGGACGATAGCCCATAATGTATCCCATAGTTAAAGTGAGTACAGTAGCAATCGTGTACCTAATGGTGTCTGCAAGCAAAGCTCCAGCTAATGGAGCAATTCGTGAGATTGGCAATGACTTGAACCGATCAAATACACCTTTGTCCATGTCCTCACGCAATTGAACGCCAGTAACAACTGAGGTCGTAATTACAGTCTGCACGAGAATGCCTGGAATGATGACGGGTAAATAACTGATTACGTCACCTGAGATGGCACCGCCAAAAATATAGGTAAACATTAAAGTAAAGATGATTGGCTGAAGTGTAACATCAAACAATTGTTCAGGTGTGCGCCGAATTTTAAGCAGGCCGCGATAAGCCATCGTTAATGAATTACGAATGGTTTGACCAAAGCTCGTGTGGTTTTTCAGCTCACGATCAAATCCTGATTGAATGGAAGTGCTTTTCATACTTTTACCGCCTCCGCTTTATTTGATACACCAGGCGCTGATGCAGCGTTCTCTTTAACACCATGGCCTGTGATTGTGAGGAACACTTCATCTAGGGTCGGTTTTTGTACGCTCATTTCTGCCAAATGAATCCCTCTCTCACGCAGTGCGATAAGCAGATCAGTAACCAAATCGGCATCCGCCATGGGGGCCGTAATCATTCCAGCTTCATATAACACAATGGATTGTGTTTTCAGCACATGTTCAACCGTTTGACGAGCCGCTTCGATGTCCAGCGGGTTTACTACTCTCAATTGCAATGAGGAGGTTCCTACTGAAGCTTTCAGTTCATCCACCGTGCCCTCTGCCACTACCCGACCGCGATCGATAACTGCGATTCTATCAGCAAGTTGATCCGCCTCATCGAGGTACTGTGTCGTTAACAGCACGGTCGACCCCGTCTTCACCAGCCGGCGAATCGTATCCCACATTTGAGCACGCGTACGCGGGTCGAGCCCTGTAGTCGGCTCATCCAAGAAGATAAGCGGCGGTTGTGCAATAAGACTCGCCGCCAAATCCAAGCGGCGGCGCATGCCGCCAGAGAAGTTTTTCAACGGCCGCTTCGCCGCCTCCGTCAAACCAAACTCCTCAAGCAAATCATTAGCTTTACGCTTCGCTTCTGCACGCCCGAGCCCTAGCAGCCTAGAGAAAATAACCAGATTTTCTGTAGCGCTAAGTGATTCATCAACCGACGCGTACTGACCGGTTACCCCAATTAATTGACGGACAACCTGAGACTCCTTTACAACATCGTGCCCGAAGATTCGCGCCGAACCTGCGTCTGGACGAAGCAAGGTTGCAAGCATACTAATCGTTGTGGTCTTGCCAGCACCATTCGGACCAAGCACACCGTAAATTGAACCCGCGCGTACATTCATATTCACGCCATCCACAGCCCGATTTTCACCAAAAGTTTTTACGAGTCCGTTCGCTTCGACAGCCCAATCACCGTGGTTTGGCTCTATTTTCTTCTTATTTACATGAACCATTGTAATTCCTCCTATACAACTGTTGATAACGTGATGGTAACGTACCTTTGTAAACTGAATTTAAACAAAAAATGATCCGCAGTTTAAATCTTACGTCTTATCGAGCGCTAAAATTCTATCCCTTACCTTAGATTCACAGAAATTAAACATCCCACTTAAAAGCAAGTCACCAAAAAAAGCCCCTATTTCTCTGCCGATTGCAGAAAACTACTTTTTTAGCACATCTATTTATTGCTTTAAGAACCGATTCTCCGCCTTTATTTGTTCCAATTCTGAGGTAACTCAGGCCCTTTACCAAAGCTGTATTGTTTGCCTACAGGTTGCTCCAAGCGGTTTAATTCGCCCTTGCGGTACCATCGCATCCAGGTTTCCAATTGCGTCTTATTTCGTATGCTCAGCTGCTCCATGACCTCTTTCACTGGAACTCGCTTTCATTTTTGTTTCCACCGGATAACTTACTCTTGTTGCCAACGTAAAAACACCTCCAAGATTGTCCCCATCTCTTACGACATGGTTGCATTTTCTTGAAGGTGTTTTAATTTTTCTCACGCTAAGGGGTCAGTCCCAAATTACGTATCCCCAATAACAAAGGTGTTTTGTTACAGAAAAGTATTCATTTTCTGCCCTTATCAGCTAGGGTTACGATTTCAGTTACTCATCTCTACAACTATTGACTCTTGTCTCTGTATAAAACCACTGTTTTCTTCTAGACAACAAGAGAAAAGTGAGCTACACTTTGTTAGAATTTGGCAAGATCATGAGGAGAATGGAGCAGGTTGAAGATGCGTATTGCCGCAGATATGAAACGTTTTTTGCAGGTAGATGGTGCAGGCAGGATGCTTTTCACC
The DNA here is from genome assembly GCF_052114265.1 of Paenibacillus sp. MCAF9. Classification (NCBI taxonomy): domain Bacteria; kingdom Bacillati; phylum Bacillota; class Bacilli; order Caryophanales; family Paenibacillaceae; genus Paenibacillus; species Paenibacillus sp. MCAF9. Next base: position 242,033 of record NZ_JBFREL010000005.1, on the reverse strand, counting down.
TTATTTTGTTATGGCATCGGCATGGGCATTCTAGCACCGATGAATGCAATTTATTTAAGTGAGAGCATCGGGCTTTCAAAGAATGAAGTCGTATCGATCTTCGTTGTGTCGCTGCTGCTCAATATGGGAACTACGATTACAGTTGGACTGTTAAGTGATAAGCTGCGCAGCAGAAAAAGACTGGTCATTGCCGCTGCTTTGTTATGTCTCGTCGGTTTGATAATTTACATGAATGCGGAAGGTTATGTCCAGGCACTGATCGGCATGTGTGTTGTGAGCGCTCCGTCCGGACTCATTATGGGACAATTGTTCGCTATATCTCGGAATCATTTTGCTAGACTTGCTGGAGATATTGTGGAGATGGCACAAATTTGGCTGCGCGCAGGGTACAGTGTTGGATTTTTTTGCGGTTTGCTGGCAGGAGCGAATTTGTATTTGATTGCTACGTTTCAAGGTGTATTATGGGGCAACTTTGCAGGTTACGCTATGCTCGTTATCCTGCTGTTGTTCTACCGGGAACACTCTGAAGAGAAAAAACAAGCTAATATGGGAGCGAGTGAGCCTTTTTCCCTCATCATGTTAATCGCTCTGCTGCTGCTTGCATGCGCAGATGCCATTCGCGGATTGTACTTGCCGCTTGTTGTAAAAACGTTGTTCGGCAAGCCGGAATATATGTCTTATATTTGGAGCTCCCAAGCCGTATTCGAGCTGTTGTTCATGACCATCGCAGGTTATTGGGCGGCGAAATACGGCAGCAAAATAATTATTTTAATCGGCAGCTTTGGGGCGCTTATTACTTATACGATTTATGCCTTGCACTCGCCATTAATCGTTTTTTTCCTCATTCAGCCGATTTATTCTTTTTTTGTATCCATCTTGTACGGAGTAGCGATGGGGTATGTGCAGCGCATGTTCGCAGGCCGAACCGGATTCGGCGCTAGCTTGTACGTTTTCATTTCACTAACGGCATCATTAATCGGATATTTGTTACCATTGTTCATCGAAGGGTACGATCCATCCATATTCGTCATTCCAATTGCGCTAGTCTCTATTTCAATAACGATTATGTCTATCGTGTTGATAAGGGAACGTCGTCTGTCACAGCTGCCTCAATAACAAAACAAGCCTTGAGCCCACTCGGGTTCAAGGCTTGTTCTTTGTTGCACAACGAACCTCAACAATCACTTTTCAACCCCGCAATTAACGGTAAGTTGGATTTACGACGCCAATTGCACGCTCCACGCTAAACTTGCTGTTCTCATAGGTCAAATACTCATTGCCTTTCACATGAAAAGGAATCTCTTGATTATTATAAATCATTGCACCCTGAATCTCACGTACACTCATTCCGATGATCACCTTTAATTGACCCTCGCGATCGGTAAAGCCAAGTAAAGACGTTGGCAATACACATTTGCGGTTAAATCCGGCGCCAAAAAAGGTAATATCGGAGAATCAGGATTCATTTGCGCCGCATCATTAAGATGAATCCTAGCCATAAGTTCGCTGCAATCCCCTCTTCTTTAAACCAATTATAGTCGTCAATCTCATACATGCAATAAAATATAACAGGTAAACAGAATAGACATTGGCTCCTCCCCTCCTCCCAATCCAATGGCAACCGAATATCTTTTCCTCAACAGGGAAAAGATGTAATCATTCGACACTTCACTTCGGATAGGAGACACGCATGCGGAAATCGCCCAATTTTTCACCTAATCACACTACATCCGACAAGCCTTCTTACCCGAACATTTCTCCCCATCTGGAAGAAAACTTGAACGCGATCGAAGGTTTTTTTGCCAACTGCAAAGACTTGATAATACATCGTTGGAGTTATGGACAGGGCTTGGAGCAATCAGCCTTTACCGTCTACTTCGATACGCTAACGAAAACGACCGTTACGAATTTTGCAAAGGATACACTGCAAAATCTAGTGCCGCATGAGCTTGGTCCTGCCGAGACGGTAACGATAAAAGATGTTATCCATTATTTTGAGAATCATGGCATCGCTTCCCCTAACGTTGAGCTTATGAGCGAAATGGAACAAGCCGTCAGAGGCATTCTGGACGGCAAAGTCGTCATTTTTTTTGACGGATGGCCTAAAGCTATCGCCTATTTTGCCCTTGATGTCGAGCAGCGTCAAACCTCAGAGCCCATTACGGAGCCTACCGTTCAAGGCCCGCATGTCAGCTTCATTGAAAGCTTGGATCGCAATATCGGTGTCATTCGAAGCTTGCTGAAATCGCCCGAACTTAAATTTGAGTATTTTATATCCGGGGAGAAGGTTCATAGAAAAGTGTCCTACGGCTATTTGGAAGGCGTCGTAAAGCCGGAGACATTAGAAGCGTTTAAGCAGAAGATTGAGGGTATAGATCAAGAAGAAATGATTGATATTTCCTATCTGGAAGAGTGGGTTAATGATTCCAACTACTCCCCTTTTCCGCAAGTTCGGTATACGGAGCGCCCGGATACGACGGTTACCTCTTTGCTGGATGGAAAAATCATTGCGTTAGTGGACGGAAGCCCTTCGGTTCTTATCTGTCCAGGAAAATTCATTGAGTTTTTTACAAACAGCGAGGATTATTACTATAGGGCGATTTTTTCTTCGTTAATTCGATTGATTCGACTGGCTGCGTTCCTCATAGCGCTCATGCTGCCCAGCACTTATATCGCGTTATCAACCTTCCACTCCGAACTCATACCGACGGTTCTCCTGCTAGCCATTTTAGATACACGGGAAGGTATCCCCTTCCCGGCTATGATTGAGGCGTTGATTATGGAGTTTTTCTTTGAGCTGCTGCGGGAGGCCGGCATTCGTCTGCCTCGGCCGATCGGTTCGGCCGTCAGCATAGTTGGGGCGCTTGTTATCGGTCAAGCAGCTATTCAATCACAGATTGCATCTCCGGTCATGGTCATTGTCGTGGCCTTGACGGGCATCGCTTCCTTTGCGCTCCCTCAATACAACATGGCCATCGCACTGCGGATTTTGCGCTTTCCATTAATGTTTCTCGCAGCGACGTTTGGAGGGCTGGGCATCATGGTAGGCTTAATTCTCATTTACATTCATCTAGCGACTCTACGATCCTTAGGTGAGCCCTATCTAGATTCGTTTGCTCCACTGGATTTGAAAAGGCTGCGAGATGCGATTTTCGTGCTGCCAAGACGATTGTTGGTTCATTCGCCTAGGAGTCGACATCTACATAAAAAATCTGCAGGAAGGAAGAAATCATAGTGAAGCCATTCCTCTCCTCTCTCGCTTCATTTCTTGTTCTTTGCTTGATTACTGGATGCTGGGATAATAATGAACTGGACGAGTATGGCTATGTGCAAGCGATATCGATTGATCGAGGCGAGGGTGATTTTGTCGATATTACGACTCACTTTTATAACCCTTCCAGCAAAATGCAAACTGATCCAGCAACGAGTACAGCAGCGAAAGGAATTAATATTCGAACAACAGGAGAAACCTTTTTTGAAGCGATGCGAGAGATCCCTGCAAAATTCGGACGTAAAGCCAAATGGGATCATATGCGAGTCATTATCATCGAAGAGAATTTAGCCAGAACGTTGAACATCCGTGAAGTGCTTGATTTTTTCTCAAGAGACCATGAGCCACGGGGCACGATTCTTCCCATCATAGCTGAGAAATCGGCGGCAGCATTTCTCGATATTAAACCGTTTATCGAGCAGACCATTGGTCAACAGTATAGAAAGATGGAGACGACCGGAGCTCTCTATTCCGCGAAAACGTCTAACCTTCCGCTATATGATCTCGCTATTCAGCTAAGCAGTCCCTCCAAAACCTCTGCTATGCCTTACCTGCATAAAAATAGCTTGGATTATAAAGCGTCAATTTCCGGGGTCGCATTGATTCAAGACGGGAAAATGGTAGGGGTACTTACGGAGAAAGATACCGAAACGCTGATGATGCTGACAGATAAATATAAGTATGGGGTATTTGAATTCCCTTGCATGAATCATGAAAAAAAGATGCAGATCTACAACAAAGAATCGCTTGAAATAATCAACTTCAACAGTCAATTGGTTTCGAAAGTGACAGATGAGAATGTAACCGTCGACATCCATATGACGATTGAAGGTACAACCGGAGAACTGAGATGCTCAGACCTTAAGACCAAGCAAGATATGGAGCGTTTTGAACAAACGATTAAGGAGCAGATCGAACAACAGATTCAACATGCAATCCGTACCTTTAAGGCAAAAAAAGTTGATGTGCTCGGAATCGGCAATCAAATTTATCGGAACAACCCGAAACTATGGAAGCAGCTGGAACCCATTTGGGAGGATAAGCTTGCTCAAATGCAATTTCAAACCCACGTTCAAGTTCATGTGTTAAGTACGGGCATGAACGCTGGTACGATATTTGGGAAAAAGGAGCACTAGCTGTGTTAGGAAAATTCATCTGCGTCCTGCTGTTAGCATCCGCTATGCTGATCCATGACATCCCGAAAGTGAAAGCCGCAAGCAAACGAGATCGGTTTGTGTACATAGCGATGTTGGCGCCGCTCCTCTATCTTGCTGTTATCTTTTTAATAGCCAAGCCATGGCCTAACCTCGATATGATTTTCAATTTATTTACCGAACCGGCTAAACTAATCATTCGTTGGCTCAATCCCTTGCATACGTAAGTTTTATAAAATTTGGAGGAGACCCCATGAAACAAAAAGAACGTATCAGTTCGATTCAGATGTCCATGCTGTTCCTTTTTTTCATGACAGGCTCCTCCATCGTCATTGTCCCTGCGCCCTTAACGAACATTGCAGGCAATGGAGCATGGATTTCTCTTCTCATCGCCTCGGCAATAGGCATGCTTTTGCTGGCTGCTATCCTTTATTTAAACCGGCTAGCCCCAGAGCTTTCGTTGGTTGAGCAAAGCCGCTCCGTGCTGGGAAAAGGACTCACCTTTTTGATATTGATCCCTTTCAGCTGCGTATTGCTTTGGAATATTTCGGGCGTTGTCATTGAAATCGGAATCTTCTTCAAGAATACGATGATGAAAGAAACCCCTACCTATGCTGTAAGCACATTGTTTTTCATTATGATCGGAGTAACAGCGATGGCAGGAATTGAGGTCCTTGCTCGGATGGCTGCTGTATTAATGTTTCTGATGTTCGGCTGTATTGTTCTTATCTGGATTCTGGTGTCAAACCTGTACAACCCGCAATATCTGCTCCCTGTGATGCCAGATGGAATTGGACCAATCCTGAACGCCTCCTATGTGGTTTATGGGTTTCCCTACTCCGAGATGGTCGTATTTTCGGTCATCTTATCGTTTGTACGCAAGGATGAGAACGCTCAGCTGCGCAAACATATGTACTTTGCGCTTGTTATCAATTCCTTGACGCTAATTGCCTCGGTCATAAGCAGCATTATGGTATTGGGACCACTGTCCGGTGACTTGAAATACTCTTTGTACCAACTAGCCCGGCTAATATCGTTTCAGGAGGTAATCGAGCGAATTGAATCCATCATCGGATTCTCGCTCATCATCGGCTTTTATTTCAAAGCTTCTATTCTCCTGCTCATCCTGATCAAAATGTTGAAAGAACTTCTAGGCTTGAAAAATGAACGCTTGGTCGTATTTCCCGTAGCATTCATTTGCCTCATGCTGTCGTTAACCACCTATACGAAGGAATCTCAATTGGAGGAGTTCGTCAATGTGACATGGCCGCTGCTCAATAATCTTGCCTATACCTTACCCGTTCTTCTGATTTTAGTGCTCACAGTGATTAAGCATCATAGAAAACGGAGTAAGGAGCAATAGTTGTCATTAACTTGTTATTCAAACTAGCAATAATAAAAAAGAGGCCGTCCCATCGGTCACTTAAGACTTTCTGGGACAACCTCTAGAATTGATTTACGCGCTTAATTATGACTGAATTTCGTTTACGATTTGACGGAGAGCCTCTTCGAGCGGCGTGACTGGACGACCAAGCAGCTTCTGAAAATCATTGCTTTCCACTTCCAATGCTCCATCGCGAATCGCACTTTGAATCTGAACCAGAATAGGAACAACCGGTTCAGGTACGCCTGCACTGCTCATGATGCTGGCATAAGTAGTGTCATCCACTTGTTGAACAGGAATTTCCCGTCCCAAGACAGCGGCAAGAATGGAAACCAGCTCTTCTTGCGTCGTAAGCTTGCCGGACAACTCATAAACGGTATTCTCGTGGCCTTCGCCAGCAAGCACCGCCGCAGCTGCCACTGCATAATCGCGACGCGTTGCCCAGCCTACTTTGCCTGAACCCGCTGATGTCAGCCAAGGCGCACCTCCAAGGACCGCTTGAATGCTGCTGATCTCGTTCTCCAAATACCAGTTATTGCGCAGGAAGGAATAAGGAATTCCAGTGTTCTTAATAGCTTCTTCCGTAGCACGATGTACTGGCGCAAGAAAAAGTGAGCTCTCGCTTGCATTTCCTACACTGGTATACGCAATGAAACCAACATTAGCGCGCTGAGCGGCTGCTACTGCATCGGCATGCTGACGAATTCTCGTTTCGTTATCGCCGTCAGTGGACACGATCAATAAACGGTCGATACCCGCGAACGCTTTGTCTAGCGTTTGTGGCTGGTCAAAATCCCCATGACGCACATCCACGCCCCGCGCACGAAGGTGTTCAGCTTTCTCCGGATTGCGAACGCTAACAGCCAAGTTATCTGCCGGTATAGTCTCCAATAAAGTCTCAACTACAAATGATCCCAATTTCCCTGTTACACCTGTCACCAAAATTTTCATCGTAATTCCTCCATTTAGTTTAATGTATTATGATTGCCCCTTCGTTATAACCATATTGGTTACAACTTGGGTATAAAAAAAGCTCAATGAGCTTTTTTGTTACACAAAATGAGCTGCGAGCTGGCTTAAGTTTACTTGAGCTAGCCTTTGTTCCATTGCAGATTGAGCTTCCTTCATTTCCAAGCGAAGAGCTGCTTCAATATTTCGGCCAACCGGACACTTTGGGTTCGGATTATCATGAAAATTAAACAATTGACCATCCTCAATGACTTCCACGGCACGGTAAACGTCCAAAAGTGTGATCTCATCCCGATCTCTCAGCAAGGAAGCGCCTCCGACTCCTGGTCGAATATCTACCAAGCCTGCCTTCTTGAGCATCCCCATAATTCTGCGGATAATGACAGGATTCGTATTCACGCTGCCTGCAATATAATCGCCTGTACAATCATTGGAGCTGACGGCAATTAGAGAAAGGATGTGGACAGCAATGGAAAATCTGCTACTAATTTGTTTCACTTAGCATCACCACCGTTGTAACCATTGTAGTTACTACGAAGCGGATTGTCAATCCTTTAGAAGAAGATGAGCTTATTATATTCAAAACCAGTTTTTTTAACCTGCCAAAGCAATTTTCATTTGCATAAGAAAAAAATTTTTGATAATATAACTGACGAACGTTCGTTAATGTGAGGTGATCTTATTGAAAAGCCAAGAAATTAAAGACATTGCTTTGAAATTTTTCACAATTCATGGGTATGAGGGTGCCTCTCTGTCTCAAATTGCCGACAATGTCGGAATGAAAAAACAGTCTCTCTATGCTCATTTCAAAGGAAAAGATGATCTGTTCCTACAAGTATTACAAGATGCTAAAGAAGCAGAAGTCTCATCGAAGCTAAACTATTTGAGTAAAGTGGGTACCCAAAATCCTAAAGAGGATTTATTTGGATACCTGCAATTAGTCATTGATTTGTTTCAACAGAGCGAGCAGTTAAAGTTTTGGCTGCGTATGTCTTTTTTTCCGCCTCTCCATTTGGCGCCAGCCATTAATGAGGAAGTATTCGATTCGGAAAATAAGATTCAAACTGTACTCGAAGGCAAATTTCATGATTGGATCGCGGCGAAAGCCATTAGGGAAGATATAGCCTCCATCCCTACGCTTGCTTTCTTAGGTGTAGTTGATTCCATGATGTTAGAGCTTGCTTATGGGAATAATGAAAAACGTCTACAGGATAAATTAAATGCCTCATGGACTGTATTTTGGAGAGGCATTTCACAGCTATGATTTTACAGAGAGAGGTATTATTTCATGAAGAAACCATTGAAAGAACAAAAAACCGTCCTATTTATCCTACTTAGTAATATATTCATCGTTTTTCTAGGCGTGGGATTAATCGTTCCGGTTATGCCATCCTTTATGAATATTATGCATTTATCAGGCCAATCTATGGGTTATCTTATGGCGGCCTTCGCGTTTGCGCAATTACTTATGTCTCCCCTTGCAGGACGGTGGATTGACACTTACGGCAGGAAGAAAATGATCGTTATCGGCTTATTCCTCTTCAGCATATCAGAGGTAATCTTTGGACTTGGCACACATGTATCCGTTCTTTACTTTTCCAGAATTTTAGGAGGTATTAGTGGTGCATTTATTATGCCCGCCGTAACCGCTTTTGTTGCTGATATTACCTCTGTGGAGGAAAGGCCCAAAGCGATGGGTTATATTTCTGCCGCGATTAGTATCGGTTTTATTATTGGTCCTGGCATCGGAGGTTTTATTGCTGAGCTGGGCGTGCGTGCCCCATTCTACTTTGCAGCTGGCTTCGCATTAATTACCTGTATTTCATCCCTATTTATTTTAAAAGAACCGCTATCCAAACAGGAGCTTCTGGAAATTAGTCAACTCAAAAAAGGGACCAACTTTGTATCTGATTTGAAACGATCGCTTCAACCACAATACATTATCGCCTTTATCATTGTGTTTGTACTGGCCTTTGGTTTATCAGCGTATGAAACAGTATTCAGTCTTTTTTCTGATCATAAATTTGGTTTCACTCCTCAAGATATTGCAGCCGTTATTACAATTAGTGCAATCTTCGGTGTTGTCGTTCAGGTCTTTATGTTTGGTAAAATGGTAGATAAACTCGGTGAGAAAAAACTTATCCAAATATGCTTGATTGCTGGCGTGTTTTTTGCAGTAGTATCCACCATGATCTCCGGATTTTTAGCTGTGTTGCTAGTCACGTCCTTTATCTTTCTCGCATTTGACCTGCTGCGGCCAGCATTAACGACCTATTTATCCAAAACAGCCGAGAAAGAACAAGGCTTTATTGCTGGAATGAACTCCACCTATACTAGCCTAGGCAATATCGTCGGACCTGCGCTTGGCGGAATATTATTTGATGTAAACATCAACTATCCGTATCTCTTTGCTGCTGTCATCATGTTGATTGGCCTTGTCATTACGATGATGTGGAAAGAAAAACAATTAGCTGGCAGCTTGGCAAAATAATGTATGGAACGCTATTGAACATCTAACGCATCTTCCTTCTTCACAATACGCATTATAAAAAAAGAAATCCGACGTCTTTTTGAAAGACATCGGATTTTTTTGCAAAATAATAGTTATCATTAATTAGCAATATTTATTCGGGTTGCGTCTTTTTTAAATAAGCCCGCCACGTAATGCACCATTGCTTTGGATCATCGAGGGATGATTCATCATTTCGGTGTACGGTGCTGTTATGCGGAGCTGATTTCACAATTTCCGGCTGCGTATAAGCTTCGTTCGAGATATGCTCCAGCGCATGAATATATTCGTCCAAATCTTCTTTGGAATAGGACTCTGTTGGCTCTAAGGTGAATGGCTGCTTCACGATATACGGATGATGGGAAGTCCAATAATGAAGGCCAAAATCGCACATGCGACGAGTAATATCCTCGGTTGTGACACCCGTTTCCTCGGTAAGCTGCTTCCAGCTGTAACGAACCTGCTCTAGGCGGCGACCTTTAATGTAGGGTGCACTTGCACCGCGAATTTGAAGTATTTTGTGATACAGATAGTTATTGTTAAGAACTGCAGTCTGTGCAACATCCTTTAGTCCATCTGGACCTAAACTCATTATCCAAGCATAGGAACGAAGCACCGTTTGAGCAACACCATGGAAGCTGCGCACTTTGCCAATACTGCTTTCTGACTGATCCGCTAATACATACTGGCCATCAACATAAACAACGAGCGGCCCCGGCAAAAAAGGTTTAAGCGCTTCGCTCACGCCTAGCGCACCTGTAGCTGGACCGCCGCACATATGAGGAGCAGCAAAGGTTTTATGCAAGTTGAAGAAACACATATCGAAGCCAGCTTCCTTCGCCCGGGTAATACCGAGCAAACCATTAGCATTAGCTTGATCATAGAAGCAGATGCCGCCCGCTTCATGAACCAAATCGGTGAACTCGCGAATACGGTGATTGAAAATACCGGTATCTTCCGGATTTGCTACGACAAATCCAGCGGTCCTCTCCGATATCGCATTTCTCAGCTTCTCCAAATCAGGGAATCCGTCTTCGTCCGGATGAAGCGTAATGATTTTGTAGCCTTTAACTGCAGCTGTTGCAGCTTGAGAAGGATGGGAGAAAATCGTTGTAATGATTTCATCCCGCTGATCTCCTTCGCCCCGCGAATCATGGTATGCACGAACGATGGAAGCCATCGCGAGCAAAGCCTGCGTCCCGCTGCTTGGCTGAAACGAGAAGGCATCCATTCCGCTAATTTCACGCATGGCCAGATCCATTTTATAGAAAATTTCTAATATGCCTTGAACAGAACCTGCATCCTGCAACGGATGGAGCTCCGTCATATGCGGTGTGCGGATCAGCATTTCGTTAATACGCGGAATATATTTCATCGTACAAGTACCTTGACCGATCTCAACGTTCAAATCGGAGCCCAGTGTCTCTTGCGAGAGGCGCAAATAATGGCGAAGCACTTTTGCTTGACCAATCTCGGGAAGCCCCGGCGCATTGCTGCGACGCATGGATGCAGGTATGCGCCGGGTACCATCTCCTACCTCGGCAACAATCCCAGCCTCAGTTCCAGGCGGAATGACACCTCGCTCGCCCTGACGATGAAGTTCAAATATGATCGGCTCATCCCATTTGGCTTGATGGAAATTTCGGACTTTATGGTCCCTGCGAATTCGTTTCATGGCGCTTTCGTCCTTCCTCTGTATAAGTCAATCCTCATTTGCGAACGATCGTTTGAATCGTGTCTGCCAGGCGATCTAGATCAAGCTGCGAATGAATTTCCGTCACGCAGTACAGTGCAGTTTGTCCCCACTGCGGGAAGGCAGCCGACAAATCTTTTCCTCCAAAAATTCCTGCTTCCAAGAGCTGAGCGTTTATCTGAGCGACCGTTAAGCCAGTATGATTAAAGTCAACAATAAACTCTTTAAAGAAGGCTGCTTCTCCGAATCGAAGAGAAACGCCTGGAATAGCAGAGAGCTTCTTCGCTGCATATTGCGACTTCTGCATGATCGTCTCTCCGACCTCTTGCATGCCGGTCGGTCCAAGCAAGGACAAGTAGACGCCAGCTGTTATTCCCCATAATGCAGTTTGGGTGCCAACAGATTCCTTCCCTTTCTCACGCAGCGCAAAGGAAGTTCGCTCATATGCCACATCGCCAAAGCCATACTCGCCTTCTACCTCAGTAGGCACAATGCCGAACAATCTTGATGGATACTCCATGACATACTTCTCTTCATCACGGGTCGCAATAAAACCGGCTTGCCCCCCGCCATAATTCATGTGCATTCCAAGAGGCTGCAAATCTCCGCATACGATATCAGCGCCGTACTGGCTAGGCGGCTGAAGAACGCCAAGGGAGATGGGATCAACACCAACGATCGAAATCGCATCTACTGAATGCGCAAGCTCTGATATTTCATGCCCTTGATCTTCGATAATACCTAGATAACCAGGATTCTCGAAGTAAACCGCAGCGATATCGCTCGATAGCTTGCTGCGCAAATCATCTAAGCTCATTTTGCCCGTTGCCTCGTCGATTTCAACGAATCGAAGCTCCATCACAGGCGTGCAATAATTGTTGATGATCATCACTTTGTCAGGATCAACCGACCTTGGAAGCAAGGCAACTTTGCGCCCTGTCATGCGCCCTGCCATCCGAATCGAAGTTGACGCAGCTTGCGCCCAGTCAAAAGTAGGGACGTTTACGACATCCATATCAACTAGCTCAGCCATCAAACTTTGATACTCAAACAACGTTTGGAAGCGTCCATGATCTTCATAGGGTTCACCTGCATAAGCCGTTACAAATTCGGAACGCTGATTGATCTCATCACAGACAGCTGGAATAAAATGCTGCCAGCAGCCCGCTCCTAAAAAATTCAGATAAGCTGCACCATGCTTATTTTTTGCAAGCAGGCCATCGATATGACGGCGCAGCTCATATTCCGTCATCGCTGGAGGAAGGTTCATCTCATGATTCAGCTTTAAGCTCTCTGGTATGCCTTCGTGAAGCTGGTCCATCGAGGTGAGTCCAATTTCCTTCAGCATCGCTTCGCGAACTTCAGGTACCGTATTCGGTATATAAGGATGGGCATACGTTCTGTTCTTAGGCAAAATAAACGCCTCCATTCATCGTTGTCAGAATTAGTTGTATCCTGTAGCCGTTCTTAAGCAATACCGCCGCCATCCACAACGAGCACGCTTCCTGTTACCCAAGAAGACATATCGCTTGCTAGGAACAGAACCGCATTCGCAATATCACGCGGCGTTCCAAGCCTTTCAAGCGGACGACCGCTGGCAGAGGCGACAAGGAATGCTGCCTCGTCCTGCTGCAGCTGCTTTGCTTCATCGCGCAGGAGCGGTGTATCCGTATCGCCAGGTGAGACGCAGTTCACACGAATATTGGCGATTCCGTGATCGATAGCCATCGCCCTCGTTAAATTCACGACACCAGCCTTGGCTGCGCAATAAGCTGCAGCCCGATCTCCGCCTTTTAGACCCCAGCCCGAACCCGAATTAATGATACTTCCTCCACCGCTGCGTTCCATGATAGGAATGATATATTTGGAGAGCAGATAGACACCCTTCAAGGAAACATCCAAAACGAGATCCCAGTCGCGTTCTTCCAGCTCCACGACAGTCTTGCGGCGAATAACGCCGGCATTGTTGAACAAGATATCTACTCGGCCATGAGCAGAATCAATTTCTGCTGCTGCACGCTGGCAATCTGCTGAAGAGGTTACATCACAGCGCTGAAAGCTCGCTTGGCCTCCCTTTTCCCTTATTCCTTTAACCGCCTGCTCGCCCATCGCTTCATTAATATCAATAAGGATAGCTGCTGCACCGAAGCTGGCAAGAAGTTCAGCTGTCGCAAGTCCAATTCCAGAGGCGCCTCCGGTGATTACGGCTACTTTTCCCGATAGATTAAGCATGTCTTGTGTATGAAGCATCATTATTTCTCCTCCTGTTGTAGTAGATTCGCTTCCTGTCTCATGTGATGGCTGAGCCTCTCGGGAGCCGTATCTTCAGAAAGATAAGGCTTCAGCAGCAGTCTGAAACGGAATTCCTCTGCCGCAACTTTGTTTTCCAGTGATTGAGAAGGTCCACAGCTATTGCTGCCAAGACCATTCTGGCGATAATCCAAATTAAGTGTAATAAAATCCCGCGGAACAAGATCACTTGCATGCTGCGCTGCTTCTAAGTCGCCATCCGTATAACGTCGAGCACTGAACTCAAGCGCCTCTACACCTGCCGCCAGCAGCCCAATTCCACTGCCGTCTGTAATAGATACAAAGCGAACATCCATACGATTCCCGTTCTCTTGTGGATAGATATATGGGGTAAATAGTTCATCAACTGACTTTGTATACACACCAAATCTTCCTGCTTCCTTGCTGTCGGAATAATTTTCTCCCGGACCACGGCCATACCATTTGACATTATCCATTTCTGACGGCATTTCCAATTGAAATCCAATCTTAGGAAGCATAGCAGGCGGCTTGCCTTCAGGTACGCCATGCACATCAATCATGATTAAGCCTGTGCCTGTTACAGTGTAAGTCGTTTCACAGCGGAAGCCCCAATCATAGACAGGCGGAGCAATTCGGGAGGACCAGCTGATCCGAATCGTCCCTTCATTTAATCGCTCCCAATGGCAATCATCGATTCGTTCCGTCAATTTATCGAGATGCGCCTTGCGCCAATCGGGCAGGACATACATATCGTTATCAATCGGGGCTCGCCAGAAGTTGAGACGCGGCCCTTTATTTATTAACTCTTGTCCGTTTATTCGGAGTGAGCTGATCCCTGATTGCCGTGAATCGAATACCAAATTGAAATAATCGTTCCCCATGCTAATCTGTCGTCCATCCTCCTTGCACGATAAGCTAGGAATAGGTAGACTTGCGGCTGCTGCTAAAGTCAATCCTTCATTGGCATAATCCCCGTCAGCACGGATTGTTGAGCAGCTCCGCGCAGGTTCAATGGCAAACTGCGCCCATGCGATCTCGTGCCCTCTCTCTCCCCACATGCAAGATGCTGCAAGCGAGAAGCCGATATTCAGCCAGCGCTCCGCCCCCTCCACGGATAAGGACAACTGCGAATCATTTCGCATAGGAATACGAAGCTCTGCACTTTCACCGGGTGCTATCCTAGGCAGCGAAAGTACACCACTTTGGACAATCCGTCCTTCTACTGTCACATTCCAATCTGCATATAGATGATCCAGCGTTAGGAAGTCATACCGATTCGTAATTCGTACACGATCATTATTTATATACAAGGCTCTGACAGGCTCGATAATCTTCTTATATTCAATGAGCCCGGGAGATGGCGTTCGATCTGGACGAACAAGGCCATCAATAACAAAATTGCTGTTGTTAGGAACATCGCCATAGTCTCCACCATAAGCATAATCAACTTTGCCATCGGCTGTTTTCCTGCGAATGCCGTGATCGATCCATTCCCATACGAAGCCGCCCTGCAATCTTCGATAAGCATCAAAGGTATCAAAATAGGGTTTGAGACCGCCGGGACCATTCCCCATCGCATGAGCGAATTCACATAGGATATGCGGCTTAGGATGATCAACCAGCTGTCCAAAACCTTCCATCTTCTCTACGGAGGAGTACATTGTGCTCACGATGTCGCACACTTCCGCTTCACGATCCTCTTCATAGTGAATAAGACGGGTCGGATCGTTTTGTTTGCACCATTCCGACATTGCCCGGAAGTTGCAGCCAAAGCCAGATTCGTTGCCGAGCGACCAGAACAGAATGGAAGGATGATTCTTATCCCTCTCCACCATACGCCTCATCCGCTCCACATACGCTTCCTGCCATGCTGGGTCATCGCTTAGCTTAGCAATATTGCCCAAAAGCTCGAAGCCATGTGTCTCTAAGTCCGTTTCTTCCATGACATACAAACCGTATTCATCACAAATATCATAAAATCTCGGATCATTCGGATAATGTGCCGTTCTAACCGCATTAATGTTATGCTGTTTCATCATTTTCACATCTTGGATCATCGTCGATAGGGTGACTGTTCGTCCCGTATCAGGGTGATGGTCATGACGATTTACACCTTTGAGCAAAATGGCTTTGCCATTCACCAGAAATTGGCCGTTCTTTACTTCTATCTTCCTGAAGCCCACCCGCTGAGCAACGGTCTCGATCATTTGTGCACTCTGATCCACAATACTTATTGTCAGATGATACAAAGCAGGAGCTTCCGCACTCCAAAGGGCTGGCTTCACAATTGGAATGGCGAAACTTGCTACGAAAGTCTGACCATCAGCAGATGAGATTTGCTTCACTGCTGAGGAAACAAAAGCACCTTCAGGGCCAAGCAGCTCCAGCCGAACTTCGCCTTGAAGATCCTCTCCACTCAGTTCCACCTGTACCGATAACATCCCATCGTAATATTCACTATCCAAATCGGTAACGACTCGGTAGTCCACAATACGAACCGCTGATGGCTCCGAAATCAAATATACATCTCGAAAAATACCGCTCATATACCACATATCCTGATCTTCCAAGTAACTTCCGTCCGACCACTGGTATACACGAACAGCTAGACGGTTGATACCCGGTTTCGCATAAGGCGTCAAATCAAACTCTGATGTCAATCGGCTTCCTTGGCTGTATCCCACGAATGTCCCGTTAACCCACAAATGAAAGGCACTATCAACGCCATCGAACTTGACGGCAAGCTTTCTTCCATTCCAATGTGCAGGCAGCTCGAATTCTCGTATATAGCTGCCTGTTGGATTATCATTCGGTACATAAGGCGGATCAACAGGGAATGGATAATACAAGTCTGTATAATGCGGATTTCCATAACCTTTCAGCTGCCAATGACTTGGAACCTGAATATCATCCCAGCTGGATGTATCATAATGGTCTTCATAAAATCCATCCGGTGCCCACTCAGGCCCCTTCGCATAATGAAACTTCCAACTGCCATTTAATGAGCGGAACCAAGGGGAGCTCCCTCGGTCATAGCTCAAAGCTCCAGCACGATCGGAATACGGGATGAAATATGATCGACTTTTCGCACGGCCACGTGCAAGTATGGCAAGGTTATCCCAATCGCGTTCTATTTTCTCGTTTCGCATCGATGCCGCTCCTCTCCTAAACCTATCTCTATCACTCTATCTATTCATGCTGCCTATCCCTTAATCCCCGTACCTGCTATTCCACCGACAATATAACGCTGTGCGAAAAAAAATACAGCGAGCGGAGGAATCGAGATGAGGCAAGTAATCGCCATAATCGACTGCATATCGTCGCCGAACATGCCCTTGAACTGCGCTAATCCAAGCGTCAGTGTGTACTTCGACTGATCATTAAGGAAAATAAGCGGCCCCAGATAATCATTCCAGCAGCTCATCATTTGAAACACAGCGACTAAAATAAGCGATGGTCCCATGAGCGGCACTATAATCCGCACAAGAATTCCAATTTTGCTCGCCCCATCTATAGTTGCCGMCTCATCAAGCTCACGCGGAATCGTAAGAATAAACTGCCTCAGCAAAAATATGAAGTAAGCTGAACCGAACCAAGAAGGTACGATAAGCGGTTTGAGCGTATTAATCCATCCCAAATAGTTGAACTCCATATACTGCGGAATCATTGTCACTTCCCAAGGAACCATCATCGTCGCTAGTACAACTAGGAAAAGCAGATTGCGACCCTTAAAATCAAATCTCGCGAACCCGTAAGCTACTAGAGTACAGGATATTAACTGGCCAATCGTAGACAACGAAGTTACGATAAGCGTATTTTTCAGAAATAAGTTAAAAGGCTGCGTCGTCCATGCTTCCGCAAAGTTGCTGAATTTCCAAACCGAAGGAATCCATTTTGGCGGAAAAAGATACAGCTCCGATTGCGACTTAAGAGCGGTCGTTAACGCCCAAAATAACGGGGCTGCGAACATCAGCGAGCAGAAAATCAGCAGCGAATAAACGATGATCCGCCTCATACGGATCTCCCCTTTCCACTGGACTTTGATTTCTTCTCCGGCAAACGTTTCATTTCGCCTTCATAGAACACCCAAGCCTCTGACGACTTGAATACAAAAAAAGTCAATGTGAGCACAATGAGAAACATAAACCATGCGTTTGCAGCAGAGTAGCCCATTTTGAAAAACTTGAACGCATTCTCATACATGTACATCGCATAGAAGTACGTAGATTTCATAGGGCCTCCGCCCGTGAGCAATAACGCGAGAGTGAGCTGTTGAAACGCCGCTATAATTGAAGTAATTAGGTTGAACAAAATCGTCGGCGTTAGCAGCGGAATCGTTACACTGATGAACTGCCTGATCATACCTGCCCCATCAATTGATGCGGATTCATAAAGATCCTTTGGAATTCCCTTGAGCCCAGCGAGAAAGACGAGCATCATTGCGCCTTGTCCCCATAGGCTTGCGACAACCATAGCAACAAGAGACCACTGTGTTTCATTCAGCCAGTCCGGGCCTTGTACACCGACGAGTGACAGAAAATAATTCAATATGCCATAATCACCGCTGTACACCCAAGACCAGATCATTGCTAAAGCTACACCTGAGATGACAGAAGGCAAATAAAATGCTGTTCGAAAAATCGCACTGCCCCGTGTCTTCTGGTTAAGAAGAATCGCAAGTCCGAGCCCAACTGCAATATTGAGCGGAACAAATAGCGCTGCAAACTTAATCGTGACGCCGAATGATTTCCAAAACAACGGATCATCTGTAAACATTTCTACATAGTTGCCAAATCCAATAAATTGCACCTTGCCCACGATCGGCCAATCAAAAAAAGAAATAATAAGTGAAAACAACAACGGTCCCAAAGTGAAAACGAGGAATCCAAAGATCCATGGAAAAATGAAGAGGTAGGGCACAGCCCCACCCCATCTGCGTTTCAGGCTGGCTGAATGTTTTCCTGCTGTCTGTGGGTAGGTCTGAGCCATCTCCTAACCTTCTTTCTGCAGCTATAATGTTATTTCAAGTAACGCTCGCTATCTTTTACCGCCTGATTCAATGCTTCCTGCGCATTGCTGCCATGCATAACTGCTTCTACTGCCGCGGAAAGCTGTCTATTCACTTCATTCCACTTTGCGTTAAGCAGGAAAGCCGGTGTATTATCAGAACGTTCAAGCATCGTGTAGTACGGCTTGTACAGAGGATCTTGATCTTTTTTGAGCTCTTCCACGACGCTTAATCTTACTGGCAAATCAGCTACGCGCATCTTGATTGCTTCATTCGATACATAATATTTGATAAATTCCCAAGCCAAATCCTTTTGCTTGGAATCCTTGGCAATGGACAGCGCAGATTCTGCGACAACGCCTTTAACCTGCTTGCCTGGAAATGCTGGCATCTCCACGGTGCCTACATCAATGCCAGCTTGCTTGAAAGATTCGAGCGGCCAAATTCCGCTCTCCCACATGGCGATTTTGCCAGCTTTAAAAATATCCTCGCCGCTTTGTTGACCTTTACCACCTGCAAGCACGGCAGAGCCGTCCTTTAACATGTCGCCAAACATTTGAATCACACCTGCTGTTTCGCTGCTGTTCATGTAACCGTCTATTGTTTTACCGTCATCCGATATATAGGAGCTGCCATTGCTCCATACAAACCCTTGCAGATCATAAGTGTCATTCTCAGCCCGAACTCCGAAGCCATATTGCTTCTTTGTTTTGTCCGTCAGCTGCTTGGAAATTTCTTGAAACTCATCCCATGTCCAGCCATCCTTCGGATAAGGAACCTTCGCATCATCAAACATTTTCTTGTTGTAGTACACAACACGTGTCGTGAAACCTGCAGGAATGCCATAAAGGTTGTTGTCAATTGTCGCGTAATTAAATAGGCCGCTGTAGAAGTCATCCTTTTTCAGGTCCGCATCACTGTCTGCATAGCTGTTAAGCGGCTCAAGCGACTGGTGATAGGTTGGAAAATCCCACATGTACATGACATCGGGAGGATTTGTAGCCCCGAAGCCTGCAGCCAGCTTTTGGTCAAATCCATCTGCGTAAGCCTCTACCTGAACCTTCGTGCCAGGATGATTGGCTTCGAACTTCTTAGCGATATCCTGCTCAATCTTGAGCGCATCCCCAGTATCCCATGTAGCGAATCGAAGCGTTTTCAAAGCTGTAGAACCTTTTTCATTATCAGGCTTCGCTGTCGTGCCATTTGTACTTTCGTTATTGCCTGAACATGCAGTAAGCATGGTCACAGTCATAACCGTCGTAACAATAATAAGAGAAATTTTGTTCTTCATTCTGGTAGCTCCCCTATCCGTGTAGTACTTCGTAATTGAACTGCTTTCATCTTAATAAAAATGAAAGCGCTACAAAACCGTTAAACATTCGAATGTTGGTGTGGTTTTGTTCGATTTACTTGGGAAGGTGCACATCTGTTTGGAGCGTACTGCCTTTTTGTTGGGTACGGTAGCAGCTGGGCGTTTGCCCCGTGCAGCGCTTGAACCATTTACTGAAATATTTGCTATCGCCAAGCCCTGTACGCTCGGCTATGTCCTGCATAGTAAGCGTCGTTTCTTTCAATAACACATAGGAAAGTTTCAGCTTGCGTTTATACTGATAGGCGACAAAGCTGTCCCCTACTGCTTTTTTGAACAGGATCGAGAAATGGCTGCGGCTGAGGCCGACCTGTTTGGCCACGTCGCTGACTGACCAATCTGCCGCTGGGTTATCATGCAGCAAGTTAACTGCTCGCCAAATTGCCTCTGGCCAATCCACTGCGGATACGCTGTGGGCTTTCTCCAGTTCTGCTTCTTTATGAAGCGCTGACCATGCTTGAAGTCGTTCATCCGCATGCATGAGCGGCCCTCTTTTGGCCCACTGCAGCTTCGTATTCTTGCTCTTTTGCTCCACTAGCAGCATGTCCAAGACATTTAATTTAGATTGCGGGACGATACAGTAGCAGCGTTCCTCCCCATAAGGAATAATCGTCCCTTCACAAATTTTTTGATCCTCGTATGTCACTTTCTTCAATAGATCAAGCCAGGATGACTCGCAGCCTGAAGTCTTGACCAAATAGATATAGACAGGCTCGCCATGGAAAGACCACTCCTCGCGAGTACGTTTCTCCATCTCGCCAATAAATTTATTGTTATGTCCATTCAACCAAGCGTACAACAGGGTACTCAAGCGTTCACCTTGATCAATGCCATTTTCTTCAAGCACCGCGGATTCCGAAGCCGCCCCCAGTTCACTCTGGAACTTCGCCAGCATTCCTTCCAGCTCTTCGTCCTCGAAGGCGGTTTTGAGCAGATAACCTGATGCGCCCAGCTTCATGCCCTGCTGCGCGTATTCAAAATCCCGGTGGCAGCTGAGTAAAATTATTTTTGTATTAGGAGCCTTCTCCTTTACTTTCCGTGATAATTCGATGCCATCCATCTCGGGCATGACAATATCTGTTATGAGAACTTCAGGCTGATGTTCAAGAAAAGCATCCCAGGCTTTGCGGCCGTTTGAAGCGTCAGCGACCACTTCCATTCCATATTTATCCCAAGGAACGGTTGAGCGAAGTCCCTTGCGGACAATACTTTCGTCATCTGCGATTAACACCTTAATCATCTTGGTTGCTTTCATGCAGGTTTTCCTCCTTTTTGGGCCATTCAATGATGATCGTAGTCCCTTCACCCTGAATCGATTGTACGGTTAACCCATATTGCAAGCCAAAATGCAGTTTAAATTTCTGATCGGCATTTTGCACACCAAGTCCTCCTCGGCCCTTGCGATTCGTCATATTGGGCAATAGTAGAAGCTTTAGCTTATCTGGTGAAATGCCAGCTCCGTTATCAGATAAACTAAGCAATAAATGATTGCCTTTTTCCTTTACGGTCAAATGGATCACACCCTTGCCATCCTCGAAGCCATGGAAAAAAATATTTTCGAACAATGGCTGCAGCGTCATTCGAGGAATCAGATAGCGTTTCAAATGCTCATCGCATTCCAGCTCATACTCGAACGTGGAACCGTAGCGAACTTCTTGAATTTTCAAAAAATGATCAATCATCCGAAGCTCACGTTCCATAGAAATCAATTCCTGTGAGATATCCAAATTACCCTCAAGCACCATCGTAAGGTGATACAACATCTGACGGATATCTTCTGCTCCTTGCAGTCTCGCTTTCCATTGAATCGAATTAAGCGTGTTAAACAGTAAATGGGGATTAATTTGATAATGGAAAGCCTTCAGCTCCGCCTCCTTCTTCAGTCGCTCGCTCCGTTCAACTTCGCCAATTAACGATTGTATCCCGCTAACCATATTATTAAAGCTTGTATCCAGGATGCCTAGCTCGTCATGGGATTCAACCTGAGTCCTCGTATGCAGCTTTCCGAAGCTTACCTTCTGCATTGCATCCTTAAGGCGGCGAATCCGCGCGGTAAACCGGGAAGAGAACAAGTATGCAAGTCCAAAGGCCAGCAGACAGGAGCCAAAAGCGACGATGACGGTATTCGACCGTATAATGTCGGAAGTGCGATAAAAGGATGCAGCAGGCAATCGTGCCTCAATGCTCCACCCATTAACAGCAATAGTTTTAGTCCATAAGATGTCACTCTCTTTGGGCTCGAAGTCGGTTGCCGTCTCATAGATAATCCTTCCTTGTGGATCATCAATTTTGAGATGTGCCTTCGTATCATTCTCGAACAGCTTGAACATATGAAGCAGATCCTCGGCATTTTCTTCGATTAATATTTTACTGCCTCGCAGCGCTCCGTATGGACTATTTACCGGTACTGCCAAGCCAAGCAATGAGATCCCGTTCTCCATCGTTTCGCCCATAGCATGGTTCTGAGAGTAAAATCCTAACCAATACTTGCCGCCAAAAGAATTGTTCATAGCTTGCCATGCGGGAATAAGGCTGAGCTTGGATACATCAAGATTATTTTCCCCATAATAATAGCCGGAACTGGTAATAATATAGATTCCAATCGTTCGATCGGATTTAAGCGCTTTCAAAAGTGCTTCGAAATCATTTTTATCCATGATATCTTTATACGTAGTCGGCACGTGATCACTTAGATCAACGCGCGCAGGATCAAGCAAATAGGAATAAATAGTTTCCGTTGTCTGATTCATTCGATTCAAATAAGAGCTCATCTGCTGTTCCAATTGAGCAACTGCATTATCTCCATATTTGCCAAACTGAGAATTAATGACCTTCGCGGATTGGTAATAAGACAAGGCTCCAAGCGAGAGCAGCGGAATAATGGTCACAATCAGAAAACAGAAGAGCAGCTTGGTTCGTATGCTCCGGTAAGAGCCAGACAAAAGAGGAAGTTTAAGTTTCTTAAGTACATGATTCATCATAATTACATCCTTCCTACTCCACTCCATAATACTTGAAGTGTATCATGGACCTCTTTTACCGAACAATGAGAAGCAATTCCAGCAAATATGCTATAGACAACAACCCACCAATCACAATTGAGATCTTATTCCCCTAAACGTCAAAAGCACCTCCCGTCAGCCTATTATTGGCTTATTGGAAGTGCAGTGATTCATTCGGTTGTATACTCATTCCCCAAAATGAGGAACACGCTCGACGTCCATGTAAACGCTCGATCACGTAAACCTTGACCCGTCATCGCATCGAAATTTTCGGCCATTCCGCTTCGGTCCAGCATGGCGCAAAACCGGCGTGAGACCATTTCAGCAAGCTCAAGATCTCCTGCTGCGGCAGCACCTTCAACCAGTATCATAGTCGAGGGCGCCCAGATTGGACCACGCCAATAGCCGTCAGCGCTATAGAAAGGACTATTCACACTCTCCGTCGCCCAGCCATTAGCAGTTAAGAATCTGTTCTCATCACGCAGCCCTTCTAGCAGTGCAGTACGGATATACTCAGGTAGACGTTTGCCCAATATAATTGGAACGAACAATAATAGGCTGTCTCCTTCGGATAGCTCATGCGTACCTGATCGGCAGGCTGTAAATTGACCTTTTTTCCAAAAATGGCTGATCATTTTTTTCATTGTTCCCTCAGCAAGCTGTCTCCATTCGACTGCTTCTTCCACGTGACCGAACATTTCAGCAATTTCAGCTAAAAGCTCTGCTTGAAGAATAAGAAAAGCTGCTAAATCTGGGCTCTCTACCGGAATGCCATTGTTAAACGCCGTACTGTTGTCCCAGCCGGAGTCGTTACCATGATTGTATTGCGGAATGCCATCGCTATCGCCATCGCGGTAGTTGAACCACCATTTTGTCCATTTGGACAAAGGCCCATAAACCTCTTGAAGCTGCGCCTCCTTGATAAAGTCCGTTCGTGCCATCATCCAAGCAAGTGTCCATCCATGAATGGGCGGTTTGTTGCAATTCCACAATTCATATTTATCGTTGATGAAATCCGGGATAAGCCCGCTCTCATCCTGCCGGTCAAAGAAAATCATAAACTGATCCCATGCGAGCTTCGGATCATGGCGAACAAGCGCCATCGCATTAAAGCAGTGATCCCAGCTCCAAATGTTCGTCATCCAGTTCTTTGACATATACATCGCTGGCCTAGTGAGACAGCCTTCTGCCGGAACGAGGCAGGACCACGTAATATAAGCGGCAAGTACTCGGCTTTCTTCCCAGCGTTGTGGCAGCGTTAAGCTATTATCCAACCACAAATTAAACTCTTCCTTCACTTGCTTAACGACATCATCAAAAGGTTCCCAAGCCATTCGCGGCTCCAAAATGGTCCTAAACTCTTCAATAGCAAATTCTAATTTACCCGTTTTATTGTCCGGCAAGAAACTTGCGATAACATATGAGCTTTTGATTTTGTCCCATGGGACTTCCATCCGCAGCTCGCCAACAAGCGCAGTAAGCATGAACCTGCATTCATGGGTGAAGCTGTTTACTTCCCAGCTGCTAGGTGACGCTTGATAGGCATAATCATAAGCGGCCGTACGGAAGGTAAAGCGAATTCCGCAGCCGTTCGCGCGAACACGGAATGTCCGGCTGTCAGATATACAAATTTCTGCCGTTAAGCCGCGTTCCGATGTCAACTGAATCCGCTCCGGGGAAGCTTTGGACAGGAAAGATACAGATTGGCCGCTTTCATCGAGCATATCGATATGGAAAGCTTCGCCGAATTTATCATCGCCACCGCGCACGGTGCGCATATATAGGCCTTGTATTCTATCTTTGGCTTCAGGCAAAATGGAGATCGCTAGGAACGATTCTCTTCGACTGAAAGGTACTATACTTAAGTCAAAGTTCATATCTAATCTCCTTTACGGAATAGTATACGCTTTCATTGTATCGAAAGGAGTCCTCGGAAAAAACGGACAGTTGTTTCTGATGGGTGGGAAATTTGTTTCGTTAGAGGCTTTGTTTATCACGACGGGGGAGTTTTGTTCGATGAATGTTGGACTTTTGTTCGAATCGGTATTCAAAATAGTTCTTAAATTTGATCGTATTGGATTCAGACGATGACCTCCCTCCTCGATGCAACCTTCTCACTTTATTCCATCCACACGGATTGATCCTGTGGTTATTCCAACATATAAAAAATCAATCACGCCCAATGGACGTGATTGATTTTTTTTGTTGCGGTCTAAGGGGAGATCACCACTGGCCTCATCGCTGTAGTTTGCTCTCACCTTGAGGTTTTTTTATAACCCGTTTCACCGCATTGAATTACTTACATTACCAACTAAATAGTTCAGGAAAACAAAGTTGAGCTCATCCTTTCACAATTTTGAAAGAAATCCTAAGAACTTATTTTCATAATTAGAATTGAAGCATTTGAATTTATTTGAGATCCCCCAGCATTGGTTTGTAAAGTAACGCTAGACGCGCTGGAATGATTTCTTAAAGTCAGTACATCACTAGCGACAGCAGTAATAATAATCATGCCTGGATTAGGTTGAGTACCAGCACCCGAACCATATACACTTCCGCCAACAGGGGCACCATTCTGATACAAGGTAAATTGATTGCTTTCTACCGCAGTTACAATATAATAAACGGCATAGTCTCCAGAGTTATTTATCATAATTTGTGAAGTATTCGGTGTATGGGTGATGTTATATAGATTACCATTGCTATCGAAAATAATATCCGTTTCTACGGCCACTGACTGGCTACCTGTATTGAATACATAACCATAAGCTGACAACCCTTCACCTGTTGCTCCTGTTGATCCTGTGACTCCCGTTTCACCTGTCGCTCCTGTTGCACCCGTTACTCCTGTTGCTCCTGTTTCACCTGTCGCTCCCGTTACTCCTGTCACTCCTGTTGACCCCGTTGCTCCTGTCTCACCTGTCTCACCTGTCACTCCTGTTGACCCCGTTGCTCCTGTCTCACCTGTCGCTCCTGTTGACCCCGTTACTCCTGTTGCTCCTGTGACTCCTGTTTCACCTGTCACTCCTGTTGACCCCGTTGCCCCTGTTGCTCCCGTTACTCCTGTCGCTCCTATGACTCCTGTTTCACCTGTCACTCCTGTTGACCCCGTTGCCCCTGTTGCTCCCGTTACTCCTGTCGCTCCTATGACTCCTGTTTCACCTGTTGCTCCCGTTACTCCTGTTTCACCTGTCGCTCCCGTTATTCCTGTCGCTCCTATGACTCCTGTTGCTCCTGTTTCACCTGTTGCTCCTGTTACTCCTGTTGCTCCTGATGCGCCCGTTGCTCCTGTTTCACCTGTCGCTCCCGTTGTTCCTGTTGACCCTGTTGATCCTGTTTCACCTGTCGCTCCTCCTGGATTTCCTGTTGGGCCAGTTACTCCTGTAACCCCAGTTGCCCCTATTGATCCTGTCACACCTGGATCACCTGTTGCTCCTGTTGTTCCAATTGGACCTATCATTCCTGACGCTCCTGTTGCTCCTGTAACCCCAATTGCTCCTGTTGCTCCTGTAGCCCCTGTGACTCCTGTTGCTCCTGTAGCCCCTGTGACTCCTGTTGCTCCTGTTGCTCCTGTTGCTCCTGTTGCACCTTTAACAATCGCTGCTCTATGCTTTTCTTTGACATTTACTATAACTTCCTGTCTAATACCACACTTACAATTCCTTTCCTTACACTTATGGCATCGTTTTTTTCTAAATTGAAAATGCCTGTGATTGTAACGAGCAAAACGTTTTTTTACTGTTATCTTCTTCAGTGATCTCATCTCCTTAGCTGCACCATATGAATCAAAATAATGTTAGAACGCCATTATACAAAGCCTTCCTAAACAGCGATAACCAAGGCAATATCATATTAGACTGAACCTTGGTCCCATCCCTGACTACGACCATTTTCCCTCTAGAACTGGTTTCACTTCTACACTATTTATTAATAAAGACGAGTCAGCGCCGCTGGCTTGTCTCGCCCATTTGAGAATAAAAGATTTGATTAACTTATCGATGTTTTGAATCTTCACTGACTAATCCACGCCAAATAAACAAGTAAATTAGGCTGGTGTTATTTTAAGCAGCTTCGGATTGCTTGAGCCATGTGCTGTTACACTCCGCACACTTTAAAAACAACTCACCCGGTAAGCTCCGTTTTTACTTTTAATAATCACATTACTCATTGAGCAATTGCTTACTCTGTCATCTAACATAAGGCACTGTATATCGTATGAAAGACATTCGTATAGGGCATGGGCCAATGTTCTAAAATGAATTTTATGCCAATTCGACGCGATTAGCCTTTAATCGACAAAAGTATGCCAAACTACGATAAACAAGAAATAAACAAACTCATCCATAAATTTCTTGTTATTGACATGCGAATGGCTTCAATGATATATTGTGCATGCACAACATACACAATCTGCAAAGGAGTTGATTATATGCTTGCGTTAGAAATTAAAAATTTAAATAAAAAATATGAGCATTTTCATTTAAAAGACGTATCTTTTCAACTGGAAAAGGGTTATATTATGGGATTTATCGGAGCCAACGGCGCAGGAAAAACAACGACAATAAAAGCCATTTTGAATTTGATTCATAAGGATAGCGGCGAGATTAGTATTTTGGGCAAGGAGATGACCAAACACGAGCTCGAATTAAAACAAGAAATTGGCTCTGCCTTTGGTGACATCAATTTCTATACTCGAAACAAAGTCAAAACATTAACTAATGTAATCAAAAAGTTCTATCATAATTGGAATGATGAAGCCTATTACAATTATCTCAAGAGATTTAATTTAAATGAAAACAAAAAAATAGCTGAATTATCAACCGGGATGAAAGTGAAATACAGCTTAGCCATCGCTTTATCACACGGCGCAAAGCTGCTTATTCTTGATGAACCAACAAGCGGACTTGATCCGGTGGCAAGGGACAATTTATTGGATATTTTTCAGGAACTAGTAGAAGATGGTGAAATCAGCATCCTGTTTTCCACTCATATCACAACTGATTTGGAAAAATGTGCCGATTATATTACTTTTATCGATAACGGTCATATTATCAACAGCTCTGAGAAAGAAGAATTTATTGATACCTACCGCTTGGTGAATGGGAAAGAAGAACAATTGGATTTGATAAAAGACCAGTTAATCGCCTACAAAAAGAATTCATTCGGCTTTACAGCCTTGATTCATACTAAAGACTTTGATCCCTCTTGGAATATTAAATCAACTTTGCCTAGTCTTGAGGAGATTATGATCTATTTCGCGAAAAAGGAGATTATGCATGTATAATTTACTAATGAAAGAATTAAAGCTAGGCGTAAGCCCATTCTTTTATATCATGCCTTTTTTGACGGGTGCTTTAATGCTAATTCCATCATGGTTATATTTCCTTGTCATCCTCTACTTCTGTTTCCTCACGATTCCGAATATGTTTGCAGGGTATAAATCTCAGAATGATTTGATATTTACCAACATGCTGCCTGTAACCAAAAAAGACATTGTAAAAGCAAAGGTATACGTTATTGTTATTCTGGAATTAATGCACATCATTGTTGCCATGATATATGGTTTGATTACTATTCGCTTATATCCAAATCTGACCTATTTTTTCTTCAAACCATCCTTTGGTTTTTGGGGACTATGCTTCGTTATGATTGCGATCTTCAACATTATCCTTATATCGATGTATTATAAAACAGCCTATAAATACGGCGCAGCAACGATTGTGTCCATTACAGCTGCGATACTGTTTGCAGGAGGCGCAGAATGGCTTGGAATACAGAATTCATTTGTGTATGATCTTTTCAAAGGAAATGGTACTGATCATTTGGGAATTCATCTATCCATCTTGTTCTCGGGCATCGTCATATTTGCGATATTTACGATAATCGCTTATCATATTGCAATCAAACGTTTTCAGAAAGTGGAAATTTAATGAACATAGCTATTTCGAACTCATCTGATAAACCGATCTATCAGCAGCTTTTTGAACAAATTAGCGCACAAATTCTAAAAGGTGAACTAGAAAATGGTTACAGCTTACCTCCCATACGACAAGCCGCCACAGAGCTTCGTGTTAGTATCATTACCGTAAAAAAAGCGTGGGAAGAACTTGAACGGCTTGGCTTGATTTATACCGTAACCGGCAAAGGCTGTTTTGTAGCCGAGCTCTCCCCTGATGAGATGCTGCAAAAACGAAACGAAATGATTATGAAGCAAATGGTTCTAGATACTTCCTATTACAAAACCTTCGGCCTTACTTTAGAGGAAGTTTTCGAGCTTTTGAAGGAAATTTATTGAATAGGTTTAAAACAAATCAACCACGTCCTATGGGCGTGGTTGATTTGTTTTATTGGTGAATCCCACTATCCTTACCCAAATAGATTGGACAGTTCATCTGCATATAAAAGCACTACTGCAGCAGCTATCAAAAGATTTAATATGGCAGGGAATATTTTTCCGATTGGATGTTTAACTCTAAAATGCGTGAGGCACGCCAATAGCATCATGACGCCTACCAATAATGCGGTCCATGCCGCAATCTCCGCATACCAATAGCCGACAATGAGTCCTATGCAGGCAACAATTTGAATGTAGCCCGTAATGACGCGAAACCATTGAGGAAGTTTAATCGAATCAAACAGTTCAACCTGATGCTTTGCTCCTGCAATCTTGCTTCCTCCAAAAAAAGCCATGGAAAAAAGCAGCCAGCTTTGAAGAACAATGGCTAGTATATGCATTTAAAATACTCATCCTTTCTATTCTCTAATAAGACACCATTTGGTGTCCTATTTCATAATAGTACACCCACATATGTCTTGTAAAGCATTTATTACGATGTAATTTATGAAAATTTTATCCATTTAACGGTTTGGATTCTTAATACTCCGCATGCCAGCTCATCATAAAACATGACGCTTTTATTTTGGCAATATTTTAATGGTGCATCTCCCCATAGGCTAATGAGCAAAAAACCACGTCCGATGGACGTGGTTAATTTGTTTATTATGGTGGGGCCTAGAGGGTCCCTCATTACTACCAGCTTAACGCTCTCCTCCTATGGTTAGTTTCCACTGCTCCGATCAACTTCCAAAGAAGCCTTTCTGCCTTAGAATATCACATGTATCATTCCATAATTTACTTTGAATCTCCTTCATTCCCCCAGGATGCACGGGTACTATGGGATCGCCGGTTCCAACATTATAATATCCTCCTGATTTTCCCTGATAGTTAGGATCAGTCATTAGACGAATAATGATATCGGCTCCTCTTCGCGGATTCCCAATACGAAAGAAATGGAGTAAACGCTCCAGCATCGGGGCAAACCATAGTTCTCTTCCGAGACCCGTAACATTAAATCCCGGATTCAGTGCATGAATGCTGATTCCTGTTCCATCCCATTGACGTGCAAGTTCAGCAGTAAACATAATATTTAAAAGTTTGGTTTTCCCGTATACCGCGGATGAGCCTCTAGAAGTAAAAGGAGCTGTATCGAGTAAATCCGCCGGTATCTTAAGCTCCCCATGACGGCGAGAAGCCTCAGAAGCAACATTAACAACAGTTGCACTTCCTGCTTTTTTCAAGGAATGATGCAAGAGATGGGTCAATAACCATGGCGCAAAATAATTCACAGCCATCATTTCTGCTAATCCGTCTGACGTAATCCTCTGTTCAAATGCATGAAGGCCAGCGTTATTTAATAACACGTCAATCTTGGGAACTGCGTCTGATATTTCTTGACCCAAACGATGGACATCCTTCATTGATGACAAATCACCATAGAAAAAGTTAATTTCAGCTGTTGGTGTCCGCTCCTTGATCATTTTTTCAGTTGCTTCTGCACGGCTCTTACTCCTAGCGGTTAGAACAAGATGAGCGCCTCGCTTAGCCATTTCGATTGCAACAAGCTGCCCCAAGCCACTTGTAGCGCCAGTAATTACGATTATCGGATTTGCTGTCATCTTCATTCTCCTTTATGGATTGCATGTTTTTCACGGTCATTTTGACATCCTATTGCTGAAAATATATAATTGATATATATCAACTATATATAAGTGATTGATATATGTCAATTAAATATAGAATGTGCTATCTTTGAAAAATCCAGGTTAGGTGGTACCAATAATGAATGAAGAACGTAAAGACACGCAGAGAGGACAATTAGAGCTGAAGCTCGGCGAACAAATTAACGCCCTCATCAGCGCCTCGCATGCGCTGAATGTCAGAACTTCTGCTTATTTCGATTCCTCAATACAACCTGCGGCTTTCCATATTGTGAGATGGCTGTACTCCCATGGTCCAACAAGTGCCTCTATTTTGGCAGATTCAACTGCTATGGACCGAAGCTCGGTCAGCCGTCTCGTCAAACAACTAGAGATTTTGGGTTATGTAAAAAGGGAAGGTTCTCCGGATGATCGCCGAGCGATACTTTTTACTCTCACAGAACTTGGACGCAAAAAAACATTTGATGCTCTGCGGGAAAAGGAAAACGTTTTTTATGAACGCATATCCCAATGGGATAATCAACAACTTGATACATTTATCGAAATGCTTAAGTCCATTAATGGATTTGAGCAAAATAATGAGATCCTTTGAATTGGTCAAGGTTAAAAAATGTATGACATGATCCTAAAAAATCGCCTAATTGGGCTTGCTCGATCATTGGATCCCCTTGCAAGACCCCGCCAAACAACAAATAAACCACTTCTGATGAAGTAGTTTATTTGTTGTTTGTGAAGTTTATTTGGAGCCTAACCTCTGACCTCATCGCGCAGTAAGCTTTCCAAATGGTTTACTCGAAGATTGATATGAATCGACTTATTCGTATTTATTTATTTTTCATCATTTACGGAGTCACTTGTCTTAAGTCTAATGGCCATCAATACATCTTCCCAATAAAGCTTCATTTGTTCACGCGTATTCGGATGATCCAGATTCTCTTGATGGAAACTGATCGTTGTTTTGTCAGGTTTATCGGATAGCAGCCGGATTTGCAGCGTCGATGGTTTCTCCCATTCGTTCTTCTCCCACTTTAAGCGAAGCTGTTCGAGAGGTTTTACAACCCTGAATTCACCCGAAATGCCTTCAGGAGTCGTAAACGTCTCTCCTTTGTGAAATTTTAGGAACGATAGACTGCCGAGCCATAATTTCAGCCCTTCGGTGGAGGTAAGAAACGCCCACGCCTCTTCTCGCGATATCGGAAACGTTTTCCGAACACCAACTTGATAACCCACCGATGCCGTTTGACCAACTATTTTTCCTGATACGGCATATTGTTTATTGCTCATTACAACACCTCCCAAATGGTTGATGGTACTCACTAACTAATGCTTGAAAAACTACGGAGTCAGAGCTCTAACAAACAATTCAATGCTCGATTGCATAAAATTTTGCTGGGTCACCTTAGTGATGAATGACGCACCAAATAGCTGTGTTATGAAAGCTCCATAATTCATCCACATGAAGGTAATCGCCTGTGTTTCCGCATCGGTTGCAATCAGTTTGTTCTTTTCCTGCATGTCTGCAAAATAATTCGTCAATAGCTCCAATAGTTTCCGCGGATGCTTCTGCGCCTTCTCACGAATCTCGGCGAGCTCGTTGTCACTCAAGACAATGAGAAACAGTTTACGGTTTCGATCCATGATCTCATGATACATTTGGCTTATCATGAGCAAGTCCGCTCTCAAATCCCAAATTACTTTTTCATGAAAAATTTTAGTCATTTCAATCGAATAATGATAATGATCGACTGCTTTGTCCAGTAAAGCTGCAGCTATCTCCTTCGTTGATACGCCTTTGTAGCCTTTCTCAGCCATTAAATCAATTGCTGCCTGCATCAGTTTGCTTTTATTGTCGGTGGTCATCCTTTTCTCCAAATCCTCATTTATTTTAGTAGATCCCAGATGTTTATAGTTAGTACATCGTTAACTTTCAGAAATGTCAACAGGCTCATTGAATCTGGTTTTAATCGCTGATGAAGCCAACTCGGCGAAAAGTTATTGCGATAAATTCAGACACCATTTTCCTTTGAGTGGCAATGCCATAGAAATTTCCGAACCACCAAATAAATATGGATTGCTCGATAAGAGTATTTTTGGATCTACTAACTCACTCCAATGACTGATATGCTAGCGAAAATAAATCAGTATTGAAGGAGTGGTTGAGAATGGATATGGTTCGTTACAAGGTTAGAGAG
This sequence comes from Paenibacillus sp. MCAF9, assembly GCF_052114265.1. NCBI lineage: Bacteria > Bacillati > Bacillota > Bacilli > Caryophanales > Paenibacillaceae > Paenibacillus > Paenibacillus sp. MCAF9. Next base: position 209,213 of record NZ_JBFREL010000005.1, on the reverse strand, counting down.
GTGCTCGATAGCAACAAAATTGAAGCTTTCCTAAGCAAAGCGCGAATTGGCCATCTAGGCATGGTTGATGGTCAGCTGCCCTATGTTGTTCCGCTCAACTTTGTTTGGGCAAATGAGAAGCTTTATTTTCATGGTGCCGCAGGCGGGAGACGCAATCAGGTCATGAGTGTAAACCCTGAGGTTTGTTTTACGGTTTGTGAAGAATATGGAACCATTACTGATCCAGTACCGGCTAAGACAGACACAGCCTATATGAGCGTCATGATTTTCGGCAAGGCCGAGCTCATCGTTGATCTGGACGAAGCTACATATATGTTGCAGGAAATGCTCAACAAATATGTGCCTGGTTATTATAACCGCCCATTGTCCAAACAGCATGTAGATAAATACAGGTCTGCTGTTTTCAATACATCTGTTCAGGTGTACCGAATTGATCCCCATCAAATAACAGCAAAAGAAAATCCGATTGAGGCAGAAAAAATGTACAAGTAAATAAGTCTAATGGATGACTATACTGAAAAAACATTGCGCATAGTCTGTGCGTTTCCAGAAAGAAGGCTGAACGGACATGGTCCATTTCGTTGAACAAAATCTTAGATCCGTAAGGGATCAGATGGAATTTGCTTGCCAGCACTCAGGACGCAAGAAAGATGAAGTGAAGCTTTTGTTAGCGACAAAAACGGTTCAGCTTGAAAAGTTGCGCATTGCCATACAAGCGGGTGAAGTATTATTTGGCGAAAATAAAGCTCAAGAACTTCGCGAGAAATTCCCGCTAATGCAGCAGTACAACCAAGTAGAATGGCATTTTATCGGACATCTGCAAACGAATAAAGTGAAGGATGTTGTTCAGTATGTCACCCTTATTCATTCTGTGGATCGTTTGAAGCTCGGAAAAGCCTTGCATCAACAGCTCCTTAAAGAAAACAAAACTTTGGATATCTTGGTACAAGTCAATACATCATTTGAAGAAAGCAAATTCGGTGTTTTACCGGAATCTGCACTGGAGTTGGTTCAACAATTGTCTCATTTTGAAACCTTAAATGTTAAAGGCTTGATGACTATTGGAAAACTGAATGCTACAAATGACGAGACAAGGCGTTGCTTCCGCTTATTAAAACAAATTCAATCACAGATTATAGAGAAGGAGCTGCCTAGGGTAACAATGGATATTCTCTCGATGGGCATGTCTGGGGATTTCAAGGTTGCTATTGAAGAAGGGGCAACCATTATAAGAGTAGGGACAAGCGTATTTGGCAAGCGATATTTACCGGATGAGTATTACTGGGATGAAACCGCACAACAGAATGATTAGGAGAGAGAATATGGATACAATATCATCTTCACTGCGCAGCCGTGATTTTATATCTCCTACCATAGCTGCTTTAATATCTGTCATTGTCAACTATGGCGGGACCTTTGTTCTCGTATTTCAAGCAGCCAAAGCAGCTGGTCTGAGCGCTGAAATGACTGCTTCATGGGTAATGTCCATCTCCGTTGGTGTGGGGATTACTGGTATTTGGCTAAGTTATCGATACCGTGAACCGATTATTACGGCTTGGTCCACACCAGGTGCAGCTTTTCTCGTTTCGGCATTAGCAGTAACCCCATATTCTGAAGTGATTGGCGCTTACATCATCTCTGCTTTAGGGTTTATTGCTTTGGGATTATCGGGAATGTTCGAGCGTTTCGTACGGCTTATTCCCTCAGGCATTGCTTCTGGTTTGCTGGCTGGCATTCTATTGAAGTTTGGTATTTCAGCCTTCGGTGGAGCGGAATTTGACCCGTTACTTGTCGTTGTCCTATTTGCTGCTTATGTAATATTAAAAAGGTTTACATCCCGTTACGCTATCATCGGTATTTTAATAATTGGACTTATCTACCTGATTAGTGTAAAAAATGTTGATTTCAGCAATATCAAATGGGCAATCGCAACACCGATATTTGTTGTTCCCGAGCTTTCATTTGATACTTTACTCAGCGTAGCATTACCTCTATTTGTTATTACTTTGACGGGGCAATATATGCCTGGAATGCTAGTATTGCGAAATGATGGATTTAAAACGAGTGCGAATCCGATTTTGACAGTAACCGGTTTAGGCTCACTACTTGCAGCACCATTCGGGTCGCATGCTTTTAATGTAGCAGCTATTACTGCAGCGATTTGTACAGGTAAAGACTCGCATGAAGATTCAAATAAACGTTATATAGCAGGAATTGCTTGTGGTGTTTTTTACATTATCGTCGGCCTATTTGGTGTGACGTTGGCTGCTTTGTTTCTGATTCTTCCTGCCACCTTCATCGCGACGTTAGCGGGACTAGCCTTGCTTGGAACAATTGGCAGCAGCCTTGCAGGCGCTTTAATTGATCCCAAGGGACGTGAGACAGCTCTGATTACTTTTTTAGCAACGGCTGCAAATGTTACATTACTTGGTGTTGGCGGTGCATTTTGGGGTCTCGTTGCAGGTTTGGCCGCGCATGTTTTGATACATGGACATTTCCGCCAAAAATCATCCAGAATGAGTAGAATAAAACAAGCTCAGCAGAAATAGTAGGAAACATGATCATAAATACAGAGACAGATCGACTCACCCAAGAGACGGAGATGTTCGAATTATAGCAGCATCTCCGCAAGACGATAAATCCCTTTTTTTATTGCTGACTCATCTACTTTAGCAAAACCAAGCACCCACCCTTTTCGATTACTCTCCAAACAATAATGGCTCAGTGGATAAACGCGTACTCCCTTTTCTAACGCTTGGTTCGTAAAGGCTTGTTCGTTAAACGAGTCTTCCGCTTCTAAAAACATGTGTAATCCCGTTTCTACGCCGCTTAGCTTGAAACGTTCTCCTAACCCAGATGAGCTAATGGCTTTCGACATCGCTTCATGTCTGCGCCGATATACGTTTCTGACCCTTCTCATGTGACGCATGAAATACCCATGTTCAATAAAGTGTGTAAGCGTTAATTGCTCCATAATCGGAAGGTGACGATAGGTTAGCTCTTGGACTTGTGCTAGCTGGCGAATGGCTTTTTGGGGTCCAATGATTGCGGATATTCGTATACCAGGAGCAATCATTTTTGAAAAACTCATCATATACAATGTGTTCTGAGATTGCTGGCTAAACAACGTAGGCAACGGGTCTCCACGATACCGAAATTCGCTGTCATAGTCGTCTTCCACAATCCAAAATTGCTGCTGAGCAGCCATATGTAGCAATTGTTGCCTTCGGAGCTCCGACATGATCACCCCAACTGCACACTGATGTGAAGGCGTAACATAAACAAGCTTTGATTGTGGATGAATGTGGTCTGCCTGTAATCCGTAATCATCAACAGGGACAGGAACAACATTCATCCGCCGATATTTCATTGCCATCCATGCGGCGGGGAACCCGGGATCTTCTACGGAAACCGTTTCTCCTTCATTTAATAGTGCTTGAGCGATCAAATCAAGGCTATGTTGTGCGCCCGAAGTTAAAATAATTTGATCGATATGCACATGAACCCCTCGCTCGAGTGACAGATAACGCCCAATCTGCTCGCGTAGTGGAACGAAACCATAAGCGTTGCCATATGTCCAACTGTCCAGGTCCGTTTCTTTCGAGGCTTGCAAAAATGATTGTCTCCAGTTTTTCTGAAAATGTTGATCCAAATACGGCTCATGCGGGCTGAAATCGATCTCAACATTTTGATATTCTTTCCCTCTAAACCAGCTCTGCAAATGACTGACTGCCTCGTTTAATAAAGGTAACTCTGGGGTGATAGGCCCTTGGGGTTTCACATCCTCTGTAAAACTTGTTCTGCTGGTCCAGTCGCTCACCCTTGTTCCGCCGCGCCTTGAAGTAACCGTGTAGCCGCGACTAAATAACTCCTCATAAACAATCTGTATCGTTGAACGAGAGACACCCACTAATAGTGCAAGTTCACGAGAAGGCAGCAGCAACTCGCCCGGCTGCCATTTGCCGGTTGTGATGTTATGGATTGCTTGATCAAGCAGTTGTTGCCATATTGGACGCTTGTCCTCACGGTTAATTTTCAGCATCCTGTTCACCTCTAGTTGTATTCGGATTAATTTATGGATTGCTTAAATTTCTTCTAATAACCATTTAGCAACATTCCATTACTTGAAATACTATCATGCTTCTAGTTGCCCCAGCAATGTAGTTATAAAAAACAACCAATTCCATCCGGTTCATATCATCCTCAACAAGATAAATCGTGTACATAACGTGATCTCCTTCATGTTTCTGTGCTTAGTCTAACAAATGATTATCGCCAAATTACCACAAAATTATGGGAAATTGTATGAAAAAAATATATAAATAGAAAACGATTGTCACAAATAAATAAACCACTTCAGCAGAAGTGGTTTGAATTTATGGTTTAATGGAGAATAGCGGGATCAAGCCGTTGACCTCTTGAAATATGCCCTAGCCCAAACATCACACAGAGAAAACTAAACGCCAAACTGCTTTAAATGATGGTCCAAGTGCTTAAAAATACCGATGCCCCACTGCTCGGAGGTAAGCTTGCCAAAAAAGGGGTGGGGATGAGTCGTGCACCTCTCCGGTCCATTGCGCTGAAATAAGTCGGTTTTTTGTTTCAATAATTCTTTTTCTTTCTCGAATTCTCTTTCATCTGTAAATTTAATGGTCGGGATCGTTGACATATTGCGGGGCAATGTTTTGTCATTATACATTATTGGTTTCACGAAGCCTCCAATCACGACCCCAAGCCATCCTCTCTTTGGAAAAGAAACGCCCGAGGCAATGTCCTGGAATGCGGAGCAGTGAGCCAGCATTTGAGCAGCATTCATCTGCCCCCAATGTGGTTCTGAATGACCCTCTAACTTATCGATACGTGCTAAAATCTCGTTCGTATGGTTTCGATCAAAAATACTTTTCATTCATTGCCGTCCCTTCTCCTTAAATGAGCAGTTCATAGAAACCATATTGGTTAGAAATAATCAATATGAGAATCGGACAAGCGAATCATCCGGCTTTTCAGTCGAGTTTGTCATGATTGCAGGTTACCATAATGACAACCTTCTGTCGATCATCCACCTTCCACTACTTCCGAGCGGTCGAAACTATAGAGGTATTGCACAACCCGAAACCCAAGCAGATCACTATTATCATATAAAAAGACTTCTGCATAGCAGAAGTCTCAGGCTGTCGAGAAAGTCTCGACAGCCTGAACACGCCCTCTATTGGCGTGTTTTTTTATTTGTGCATGGTGAAGCGCGAACATTATTTGTTGTAAATTCTGTAGAGCAGCACCGCCGTCTCGGCTCTTGATGCATATCCAAGTGGATTGATGTTATTGCCGCTTCCGTTGACGATTCCGTTCTTGACTAGGGTAGCAATGCTTTGTCCTGCATAATCTGCAATATTGTCTTTATCGGAGTACGCATTCACATCAGCAGAAGTGCCTGCAAGCAAAGGCTTGTTGGCGAATGCCATCGCCCTTTCGATAAGAACCATCATATCCTGCCTTGTAATCGTCGCATCCGGATTAAACTTTCCATCGCCCATGCCGGTAGCTATGCCGATCTTCTTGGCTACGGCTACAGCTTCCGCATAATAAGCTACTGGATTCACATCAGAGAAGTTCCCTTCTGTTGTAGCGCTTAAGCCTAAGGCATTGACCAAAAGAAGAATGAAATCCGCTCTTTTAATTGGTGCGTCAGGTGTATATGTGTCAGTCGATGTACCGTTGATGACCCCTTTAGATGCCAAGACTTCAATCGCTTGCTTAGCCCATCCAAAGTTGGCAATATCGGTGAAGCTTTTCTTAACGTAAGCTATTGCAAAATCTCCGAAAAGCGTTGTGGTAAACGTGACAGTACCTTTGACAGGGTCGTACTTTCCTGTTGGTACAGGGGTGACCTTGCCTGTCTCATCAATACCCCATACAACAATATGTTCGTGATCAGACAATTCAGCTGACGAAGGCGTATAAGGAATCGATACCGTTACCGGTGCACTTGGATTGCTCCAAGACTTTGTAACACCATCCAGCTTGAGGTCAATTCCGATTACTGGTCTTGTAGATAGATTGGCCTGATCAGCAGCATCCAGTTCACTTGCATCCTTTTTCGTAATCACAATCGAAACGTTATGCGCTCCAGTCGTTTCAATCGTGCCGAGCATAGCTGCAGATACCGTGACAGTTCCGATTGGAGTCGTAATCTCGACTGTGCTAGTCGAATCTCCTGCTTTAAAGGCTGCTATCGGAACCGTAACATTATAGGCATTAGCGCCGTTAACGCTCGGGATCTCAATATACAATTGCTTGGAAGCATCCCTTGCTTTACGGAATGTCTCCGAATCAATGACGGTCGTTGCCGTGCCCGATGAATCTATCGAAGGTACAGGAGCCTTGATATGATTCGGTTTAGTTGTGACTGGAGGTGGCACCGATCCTCCATCGCCGCTTCCACTATCACCACCGCTTCCTGAACCCGAGGTAGTGGTAACTGATGTTAACGGTCCATCCGTACTCCAGTTATTCACTGCATCGCCCGCTTCAACCTTGAACGTATAGGTCGTGCTCGCAGATAATCCAGCCACGTCATAACTATTAATATTTCCTTGCAACGTAGCCAAAAGTTCCGTTCCGTTATACACTTTGTAACTTGTCACTGCAACATTGTCTTCTGCATTAGTCCAGTTTAGTGTGACCTCTTTGGAGCCTACGTTTGTTGCCTTGAGCGAGCTGCCTGCTGGCCATACTGGTGCTGTTGTATCGCTAGGCGTCGTGTCGTCTGGTATCGTTGTGACTACGGCGACCGGTCCATCTATGCTCCAGTTATTGTCTGCATCGCCTGCTTCGACCTTAAACGTATAGGTCGTGCTCGGTGACAGCCCGTTTAAGGAATAGCTATATACGCTTCCTGTTACCGTACTCACGAGGTTTGTTCCATTATATACTCGATAACCGGCTACTTCGTTATAGCCAGCTGCCGGCGTCCACGTCAGTATCAGCTCGGTACTGCCTACATGGGATGCAGTAAGCGTACTTCCCACAGGCCAGCTTGGCTGCACTTGTACTGGATTAGCCTCCAATTCAATAGGTAGCACTAGGTCAGTATCCACGGTAAAGCCAGAGCTTTGCGAAATGAAGCCAACCTTGCTCACTGTATACGTATACGCTCCTCCTTCCGGCAATCGGAAGGCTTTGCCATCGCCTGCCGAGCTGTACAAGTATCCTTCGGAATCCTCCACCGTAATGACAGCGTCAGCGGGCAAGACATCGAACGAAATGTCACGGTAAACCGTAGAGTCGTCATTCGCCTGCAATACATTTAAAGTTGCATAGGATAAGTTAAAGCCGGTTTGCGGCCAGAACAAATAAACGTCTTTTACCCCGTTAGTCTCCGCAATTTCCGAGGTAAACACCTCTTTAAGCTGCTCCCAACCGTCTGTCGTTCCACTAATATTCAGTGTCGCGACCTTCACAGCTTCATTCACAGTCCCTACATCCGGTTCAGCGATGCGAACTTGGATTTCTCTCGTGGCGGTAGACGGTGAAGCATATCCGATCATGACATTTTGAATGCCATCCTTTAAATCTACTTTGTTGAACTTCAACCAGCCGTTGGAACCAAGGAATTGAACCCAATCGTTATTGAAAGTCATCTTTCCGTTAGAGCCGCTTCCGCCGGATTCCGCATTTCGATCAATCCCTCTGAGCTTGAGGGGCTGAATGACGCCAGAGACTAGTCGAACTTGAAGATGCTTCGTCCATTGCGGCTCTTTAGTAGATGTGGCACTAACTACGATATCCTGCGTACTTGCACCTTCTTTAACCGACAGTTTGCCATCGCTGCTGATCTTCACTCCCGAATAGTTCCCGCCTAAGCTCCATTTCACGTTGTTGCTGCCCGTTTCGGTCGAGCCGTCGCTATAGGAAATCGATGCGGTATAGCTCACATCCGTTCTTCCTGTTGCTGGCAGGCCAACCAATGTACTTCCCAAAATGTTTATCCCCGCAATTGCGGCGTTATCCTTGCTTGTGAAAAATTGCAAAGACTTCAGATTGCTAGGACGTGTAAAAGAAAGATACAGATCATGCGTACCGCTTACGGTAAAAGGCAAGCTGGCGGATAACGTTTTGTATATCCCCATGTCACCGGTGTTGTCTGCAAGTATGCTCGCAATGACCGGGGAGGTAGGGCTGTCCAGCCTCAGTTCAATGTTGCCCAAATCCTCAGGGACCTTCTTGTTCGAGCTGACCTGAAGGTGAACCTTGTTTGCTCCTTCATTGCCGAATTGAACATTTTTAAACATGGCATAATCTCCGGCTGCTGCCTCTTGCAGCGCTATAGAGCTCTTGTTTATTCTGCCGTAAAGGATATCTGCATCGACCGCATTCATGATGACGTAAGGATTATGCGAAGCTGCAGCATCTTGAATGTCACTAATCACATATGCATCACCCTGCTGAGCTGAGATAACAATCGTGTTGTCATCTACAATGCTAAAATCGACGTGAGTATTGCCATTCATGACGGTAGCCGTACTGATGTTGGCTCCTTTGATTGTGATGGACCCTGTTGTACCCGTCTTCAGAACCGCTGATGAGAGGCTTGCCTGATCCCATGTCATGTCAACTTCTACATTACCTCTAGCTTTCAAACCCGACACGCTGCCCGTACTCCATTTCGAAGGAAGCGCCGGCAATAGCTCGATCGCTCCACCTTGGCTTTGCAGTAACATCTCGGTCATCCCAGCTGTTGCGCCGAAGTTGCCGTCAATCTGAAACGGCGGATGAGTATCGAATAAGTTGCTAAGCGTGGATTCGTATAATATCTCCTTAACCAGCTTCTGTGCGCGATCGCCATCACGCAGACGCGACCAGAAGTTAATCTTCCATGCTTTGCTCCAACCCGTACCTCCATCTCCCCGAGTATTCAAGGTAACTTTCATCGCATCAACATATTTGTCTTCCTCTTCGCTTCGTCCTGCTACAATTTGCGAACCTGGGTGAAGCCCATACAGGTGGTTCGTATGACGGTGGCCGTTGTCTCCTGTAAGGTCCATGTTCACTTCGTCCTTCCACTCCATGAACTGCCCGCCAAGACCAATTTTAGGACCTGCAAGTTTGGACTGTGCCTTCATAATTTCATCCAATTCCTTGCTATCCTTGTTCAAGACTTCACTAGCTTTAATGACTTCCTCAAATATTCCCCAAACGACCGCTTGGACCTCAGTCGCACCCAATGAATAAGGACCGTGCTCTGGAGAGTAAGAGGGGTTCGCAACTAATGTACCATCGCGCGTGTCCTCCCACAGGTTGTCTACCCAAAACAAAGCAGCTTCCAGCATAATACTGTAATTATCGCGAAGAAAAGCTTCGTCCATCGTAAATTGATAGCGCTCCCATATATTCTGGGCAAGCCACGCTCCATCTTCAGGTGAGAAAAATGCTCCGCTTACCGCAGGTGCGGTATTGCCCCAAATATTGTTCTCGTGATGCGTCGTCCATCCTCTTACCGGATCGCCTGCGGGTGTGACATAGCCATGCTGAGCGCTAATTCTTCCTCTAGGCACTAAGCTCTGAATATATTCGATCAGAGGAACATGGGTTTCCGATAGATTCGTTTGCTCCGCAAGCCAGTAATTCATTTGCAAGTTAATATTGACGTGATAGTCTGCACTCCACGGCGGATTGGTTCCAGCAGCCCATACACCCTGCAAATTGGCAGGCAAAGAGCCTTCTCTTGAAGATGAAATTAATAGATATCTGCCAAACTGATAGTATAGCTGCTCCAAATATCGGTCTTCCAAAGGCTGATTGGTTCTTGCATATCCTGCTAGCAGCTCATCCGTTGGCTTGTTAGGGAAAGGTGCATTCATCAAGTTGAGATCAACACGGTCAAATAAATTTTTGTAATCGTTAACATGCCTCTCATATAGCTGGTCATAGCCTTTCTGTGCAGCTGCTTGCAGTCTATCACTAATTGCGCTGAGCGGATCCACTCCTGTAAAATAATCAAATGAATCGTCCATGGATTGCTGATAGTTGGTGCCAGAGGTCATCAGAATTAAGATCGAATCCGCGTCTTGTACCAAGATTCCATTATTTTCTGCAACCATAGTTCCGCCGGAAGGAATTACCTTCATTTGCATAGCAAAATGCAGCGTGTTGTCAAAGTCATTAGCCGCATTGGCCTTATTATGGTCGGCTGGCCAGCCCGTCATCGTAATCGTGTCTCCTAGTGAAGAGATCGTCTTGCTTGTCTGTGCCGATGTCACGCTGACGAACTGATTGAATTTACCTTTGTCCGTAGAGCTGAGACGAATCGCCATCACATTATCGGGATAATTGACAAGGTATTCTCTTTTTATTCCTGCACCGCCCTGATTGTAGGACACACTTGCAACAGCGTTGTTAAAATCGAGCTCACGCTTATAATTGGTAGGATGATTATCCTGCGGAAGAGTGCTTTCGTCGAAAATGATTTTTAATTCCGACATTTGCAGAGCTTGATTGGTTCCATACAAAGAAGTGATGTTCAGCTTAAAAAATTTGTACGAGCCGGGCACGTCTAATTCAAATTGCTTAGTTTGTTTCCGTCCTGCCAGATCAAAATCGCTTACAGTATCGATTATCGAATAACTCACTCCATCATTGGAGGCTGAGATTGTCCAGCTTTTCGGATCTCTCGGCTGAGAATCGTTGCCCGTTGTAATGGAATAGGACTTCGTCGTCATGTTCTTATCATATTCCCATTCAATCACATACTCCTTGGCTCCTTGGTGACCATCGGCAAAATATTTGGTATCCGTATTATTATCGAATAATTTATCTACCTTCTCACCAGCGTTTTTTGTGTTGTCTTGTGCAGTAAAAACCTTTGTAATGGCCGGTCTTAAGGATTTCACATCCTGCAGCCATATGGAGCCCAATTCCTGATAGGATCCAAAATTTTTCTTCGTCCCGATCAGTCCGCCCGTCTCTGTAGATTCGACTCCATTGATTAATTTTTTAATCGAATCACTGTTGCTATAGTCACGGGCAATCACTTTGCCATTCTCATCCTTATAAGCAGGGGTTCCTGATGAAAACTGTGTCATCAAATCCTGTAGTTCGGTTCTCGCTTGCTGCAGAAGAGCATGCTTCTGTTCCGCAGTGTCTTTATGCCCGCCGTTATAATCGGGGTTGGCGCCTGGGCCGCCAGACCAAAGGGTCTTTTCATTAATTATAATTTGATCCTTATCGACGCCTCCAAAAACCATCGCTCCCATATAACCATTCCCGAGCGGAAGCGCTTCGGATTCCCAGTTCGTTGCCGCTTTGGTATACCAAGACTTAAGCGGCACCGGATCAGTGATTGGATTCGCCACCGGGCTAGCTGGGTCCGCGTAAGAAGAAACAGGCAAGTAAGTGAAGCTTGTCACGGTCAATACGATGGCAAGAGTAGAGCTAACAAGCCTTTTTCGCATAGAGCTTCCTCCTCAATTTCCGTTATTTTAATAGAATAAAATGATCGGGACTGTCGCTGAAGGATGAGCTCCTTTACGTACAGCCCCAATATGGCTTTGAAATGATTGGATTATCTATTTATTCGTAAAGAACGGCTTTAACCTCTTCGTTATCGATGTTGGTTTTGTCGTACCATACGAAACCGCTGTCGATAGCGGGTTCAACCGTTTCGCCTTTGGCAGCCGCAACTGCGGCTTTTACCGTTTCATAGCCGATGCCAACCGGATTTTGGGAGATAGCGCCAGCCATCGTGCCATTCTTGATCGCATCGATCTGTGCTTTACCGGAATCATAACCGATAACCGTCACTTTACCGACCGCTTTTGCTTCCATTACTGCATTAATTACTCCAATGGCGGAACCTTCATTGGTACCGAAGAAGCCCTTGAGTTTCGGGTACGCTTGCATAATCGCCTTTGCCGCATCGGTCGATTTGAGATGATCTCCCCCGCCGTACTGAATATCTACAATTTTAATATTTGGGTATTTTTCCTCGATACGCTTCTTGAAGCCATCGCGACGATCGATGCCCGTGCGGCTCGTTTGGTCATGGGCAATAATCGCAATCTCGCCTTCACCGCCGATTAATTCCGCCATTTTATCTGCTGCAACACCAGCGGCAACCGCATTATCCGTTGCTACTGTACTAAGCGGAATGTCACTGTCAACGCCGGAGTCGAATGCAATAACAGGAATGCCGGCGTCTTTAGCCTTCTTGAGCAGCGGGATCGAAGCTTGGCTGTCCAGTGCAGCGAAACCAATTGCGCTAGGCTTTTTATCCAATGCAACTTGCAGCATTTCAAGCTGTTTGTCGACTTGGGATTCAGACTCTGGGCCTTCGAAAGTGATATCCACGTTCAGCTCTGCTGCTGCCTTCTCTGCACCGATCTTAACCGCTTGCCAGAATTGATGCTGAAATCCCTTGGAAATAACCGGAACATACATTTTCTCCGTGTTCGCAGGCGCTTCAGAGCTCGGTTTTTTAGTTGACTCTGGCGCATTTGTAGGTGAATTGCTGCCTCCGTTCGAGCTGCAAGCGCTAATGAATACTACGAGTACCAAAGCCGCCATCATCCATACTTTTCTCATGTTCATATCCCCTTCATAATGAATTATATTTGCATTTATATATAACCTCCGGAGGAGACTATATCGCTGTTAAGCCTTGCGACGACGCAAAATATCCGCATATACCGCGAGTAAAATAACAAAACCAACCACGACCGTCTGCCACTCTTGAGGAACCGACATGATGCGTAAACCGTTCGTCAATACGCTCATAATGAGTGCGCCGATTACGGTTCCCAAGATCGTTCCCTTGCCGCCGCTTAATGAGGTGCCGCCGATAATTACCGCTGCTATCGCTTCCAGCTCGTAACCCGCGCCGAGTGAAGGATGCGCCGTGTTCAGCCTTGATGCCATCAGAATGCCGGCAATTCCCGTAAACACGCCTGTAATCGTATAAATCACGATTTTCCAATTTCGCACGTTAATGCCGGATAGACGCGTCGCCTCTTCATTGCTGCCGATTGCGAAGTTGTAACGGCCAACAATCGTTCGGGACAATAAGATGCTCCCGAGGATGGCTACGATGAAAAAAATAAGGACAGCGTTCGGAATATCGAAGCCTGGAATAAGGTCACCTAATACCGACCCTAATGATATTTCCATAAAAACTTCATTGTCGGTAAAATAGATCGGCTTGGCTCCAGATATAACTAATGCTAACCCTTTGGCAATCATCATCATCGCGAGCGTGGCGATAAATGGCGGAATTCCCAGTCTAGCAATCGTAAAGCCTGATAAAAATCCGCATAACGCCCCGGTTAGCAAACCGCCGATAATACCAATTGGAATAGGCAGACCCCAGATCGTAATGAAGACGCCAGTCATGACTGCGGACAGCGTCATGACCGTGCCAACCGAAAGATCAATGCCGCCCGTAATAATGACGAACGTCGATCCTAACGCCAGTACGCCAATAACCGCGGTGGAGAGCAAAATGCCAATGAGATTGGAAAAATGAAAGAAATTATCCGATGCGATAGAAAAAAAGATAACGAGCAAAATCAAACTTCCAAATACTAAGAGCTGCTGCAGCCCTGACTTAATCGCAAAATGCGATTTCTGCTCAACCACTGTTGTTTTGTTCATGCTTCTCTTCCTTTCCCTCCCGACCTTATCCGATTCGATCTGTTGCATAAGTCATAATCTGCTCCTGGGTCGCGAGATGATCATTCATAAGCTCCCCGGTAATTCTTCCTTCGCACATCACGATGATACGATGACTTAGCCTTAAAATTTCCGGCAGTTCCGAGCTAATCATAATGATCGATTTGCCTGCAGCCGCCAAGTTCTCAAGAAGCTTATAAATCTCGCTTTTGGCTCCGATATCGATCCCCCGAGTCGGCTCATCGAAGATTAGGATGTCGCAGTCCCTCGTTAACCACTTTCCAATGATGACCTTCTGCTGGTTCCCGCCGGATAGAAATTTCAGCTTCTGTTTTATGCTTGGCGTTTTTACCTTAAGCTCCTCCACGATTTGAGTCGAAATCTCATTCATGCGTTTTTCGTTCATCCAAAAACCAGCCCTTGTGAAACGACCAGCCGTTGCCAACGTGGCATTCGTTGAAACATCCATTTCCAGCAGGCACCCAAAGTGCTTCCTATCCTCGCTCAAATACCCAATGCCATGCTTCACGGCCTGATGGGGCCCGTTAATCCGTACCTTGCGGCCATGCACGTGGATCTCACCGGAATCGAGCGGATCAGCACCGAAGATTGCCCGGGCAACCTCCGTTCTTCCTGCGCCGACTAATCCGGCTACGCCAAGTATTTCGCCCTTGCGCAGCGTGAAGCTTACGTTGTAAAGAACATTTCTACGGTTTAGATTACGTACCTCAAGCATGCTTTCGCTCGATTCGTCCTTTAACCGGTTCGTCTTATCCAATTGATAGAGCTCTCGGCCTACCATCATCGAAATAATTTTATCGATGCTTGTATCGGCGGTCGCAACCGTATCAATGTAGCTTCCGTCTCGCATAACCGTGATGCGATCGGTAATTCGTTTCAGCTCCGCCATACGGTGGGAGATGTATACAATGCCTACCCCTTTAGCTCGCAGCTGGACGATAATCTTAAACAATTCCTCAATTTCCGCATCACTAAGCGCGGCTGTCGGTTCGTCCATAATTAACACTTGAGAGTCGTAGGAAATGGCTTTAATGATTTCAACCATTTGCTGCTTGGCGACCGTCAGCTTCGATACAAGCGTGGTAGGGTCGATATCCAGATTCATTTGTCTGAGCAAAATGGTGGTTTGTCGATTCATCTCTTTCTCGTCCAGAAACAGTTTTATCGCTTTCCGCGGCTCTTTGCCGATAAAAATGTTTTGCGCGACGGTAAGATCGGCTGCGAGATTCATCTCCTGATGAATCATGCTGATTCCCTTTTTTTGAGCGGCTCGTGTATCCGGAATCCGTACTTCCTCTCCCTGATAGAGAATGCGTCCCTCGTCCATCTGATACACGCCAGTCAACACCTTCATCATGGTCGATTTCCCGGCGCCGTTCTCCCCCACAAGTGCGTGTACTTCGCCAGGCCGCAGGTCGAACTTACAATCCTTTAAGGCATGAACCCCGGCAAAACTTTTCACGATTCCTTCCATTTGCACTAGACTCTCACTCATCGCTTCATCTCCCCTCTCCTTATTCATGTTGTTACCGATAACTTTACACGGTTCATTCCGCCACTTACATGTGATTTCTTCTTGTAAGAGTCGAATAATTTTGGGGATTCAATCCGTTAGAGACCAACTAAATAATTTCAATTAAACTTTTCATTTTGGACGCTACGCGAGCAGATCATTCTTACGATCGCTGTTGCAGCCAGATTCTTGGATTTGATAAGACATTTAAAGGGTAGAATCCGGCCGCAAAGGCGAACACTTCGTATCTCCAGAACGATCTTCTCGCTTCGCTTAAACTACTAGTTCAACCTATTTAGTCGTTAACAACAAAAAAGCAGAGCAGGCTTACGCCTACTCTGCCAATCTTCCATTATTCTGAGCTTCGTTCATCTATTCATTTCCAACAAACGGAAACAACAGCTTCTGATTCTCCTCTTCATACATATTTTGTTTCGTTATAAGCAGTGAGCCCGTATCGATAAGCTTCGCAGCCTTCTTGCCCTTAACAACCTCCATGGCCGTTTTAATGCTGAGATAACCCATTTGAAAAGGCCTTTGAAGCACCGTAGCATTCATGACGCCTTCATCCAAAAGCTTAATCTCGTTGAAAGAACTATCGAATCCAATCAGCTGCACTTTCCCCTTTAATCCCAGTTCCTGAATGGCTCTTCCCGCTCCAACCGTAGTCGGCTCGTTGAGACCGATAATGCCGAACACATCATTATGCTGCTGCAGCATTTCCATAGCCAATAAATAGGAATTTTGCTCGGAGCCCTCGCCATTGTACGTACCTAGCATTTCGATTCCGGGATAATTTTCTAAAACTTCATGAACGCCCTTTTCCCTGTCGATATGAGAAGCAGCGCTTTTGACATAGCTTATAATAGCTATTTTAGCCTTATTTTTGATCAAGCTTTTCATCGCTTCGCCCGCTTCTCTGCCAGCGCTGACGTTGTCCGTCGTTACGATGCTATCGGCTGCATCAGACTTGATTCCCGAATCGACGATAATAAGCTTAATTCCGCTCCTTTTTATTTTATCTGCGACGGGTACGAGTCTCTCGTAATCGGTCGCAGCCAATACGATTGCATCTGGCTTATTTAATATCGCTTTCTCCACAAGGGCAATTTGTTCATCAACGTCCGTTTCCGACTTTGTCCCCCATACCTGAACGTTTACATTAAACTCTTGGGCAGCTTCATGCACGCCGTCAATTAATACCTGCCAAAATTCTACTGATGTATCGATTGTTTTAAGGATTACCGTAACCTCTATCTTCTTTTTCGCAGATAATCCGTTATGCCCATATACAAAAACGGCCACAGCGATGAGAAGGAGTGCAACGGCGGTTGTTACCCACTTATGACTTCCTGCCATGTCTCTCGTCCTCCAAAACTTGGCGTAATTTGGGAATACGGATATAGACGGTTGTTCCCTCTCCTAGCACGCTCTGGTAGGTTAATCCGTATTGCGCCCCGTAATAAAGCTTAAGCCGTTCCTGAACATTTTGCACGCCGACTCCTCTTCCGCCCTCCGTAACGGAAGCTGGAAGATGAAGCGACTTTAATTTCTCCTCCTCCATCCCATTCCCGTTATCTTCAACAATCAGAATAATGTCCGTGTCCGTTTCTTCGCAAGCAACCCGGATGAAACCAGGTCCCTGCTTCATCTTAATGCCATGATAGATCGCATTTTCAATAAGCGGCTGCATAATGATTTTGATGACCCGATATTCCTGAATCGATTCGGATATTTCGATATGATAATCCAGCTTATTTTTATACCGCATTTTCTGAATCATTAAATAGTTTGTAATATGCTCAATTTCAGTTTTAATCGAAACCAGTTCCTCACCCTTGCTGATCGATGAGCGGAAAAGCTTGGCAAGCGCTGAAGTCATTAACACAACTTCCCTAGACTTATTGCTCTCGGCCATCCATACTATGGAATCAAGCGTGTTATAAAGAAAATGAGGGTTGATTTGGGCTTGAAGGGCGCTGATCTCACTCTTGCGTTTTTGTTCCTGATCGAGTACCGTTTGCTGCATCAGCTCTTTAATTTTACCGACCATCATATTAAACGCTCTTGCAAGCCTCTGGATTTCTACCGTTTTGTGACCGGGGACATGGATATCGAAATTCCCCTTTTCCACTTCCTTCATATAGCCCTGCAAGCGTTTGATCGGTTGGCTCACGCGTTGAGATAAAAATAATGAAATAATAATTCCGATAATAATACAGATGATTCCCAAAACAATAATAGACAGCAGCACATTACTCTGATTTTCAGCTAATTCGCTTACGTAGGAGACACCGACAATTTTCCAGCCAAACTCAGAATCCTGAACCGTGTACATTCGGCTTTCGCTGCCTTGATTGCTTATGAACGTTCCGTTTCTGACTTCCAGCACTTTATCGATCATCTCTGTTTTCAAATTACTATAAATCAATTGCTGCTGGGGATGATAGACGATTTTTCCATTCGAATCGATGATGAATAAATATCCTCTTTGGCCTAGTCGAATATCCTTGAACATGTCATTCATAACGCTGAAATTCAAATCGACCAAAAAAACGCCCAGCTTCTTGTTTCCGTCCTTACTGACCAGTTCCCGGCTCAAGGATACGACCCAAGGATACATGTCTTTAAAAATAGGCTGCACGTGCGAAGAGGAAATAACGCTTTGCCCACCCATGCTTTTAGCGTTCCTATACCAATTCATACTTGTAATATCGACGTTTGGATTTAGCTCGAGCTCTTTGCGGCCTGACACGAACTGTCCGCCATAACCGAAAATGTTCGCTGAGCTAATATCCGTTCGGGATACCAGCATCCCTCCTAACATTTCGGAGATCGCTTCCTTGTAATCCTTCTCTTCCTTTAAACTATTAAAGGAAGCTGAGGATAAATAAGCTTGAACCGCATAATTGCCAGCTACAAGATCAGACATATACTTCATGCCGTTAATGTAGGATTTAATATTGTTGTTTACCTGTTTCACCAGCTCCGTAGTATACGTCTGCGCTGTGGAATTAACGGAATCCTTAGTTAAGTAAAAGGAAGTAACGCTCATCATAATGCTTGTCATAATGATGAGCGCGACCGAGGCAAGCACCATATTCGTCTGAATACTCGGCAATCGCGAAAACATTCTCACTCGTATCACACTAACCCTTTTATTTTTTTATGACGATAATCCGTTGGGGTTTCTCCCGTATACTTCTTAAATGCGCCGCTAAAATAATGAGGATCGCTGTATCCAACGGCATATGCGATCTCATAGCTCTTTAAAGCTGACACAATTAATAATTCCTTCGCTTTCTCCATACGCAGATGTGTTACGAACTCTACGAACGTTTTACCGTTGGTTTGCTTGAATATGGTGCTGAAGTAACTTGAGCTCATCGATACGTGATAACACACCGACTTTAATGATAGCTTCGGGTCCATATAATGCAGCTTGATGTACTCTATCGCCTTTGCGACTTGGAACACACATTGATGCTCCCGCATGCTTTTGATTGATCCGACTACTTTCGCGCATTGTTCCTTCAGCCACACTTCAACTTCACCCATCGACGCAAACTTAGTCATTTCATTCATTGGAGCTTGGTTTGCTCCGAACACTTGTGCACTGTCAATGCCCATGACATAGAGCGTGTGCATAATCGTCAATACAATCCGTTGCAGATACATGTGGCAAATATCGAATGGAAAAGCATGTTCGCGGAACATGATGAAGATTTGCCCAATCCATTCATCCATCTCTTCCGTTGATCCGGTTTTCAGTTTCGTGACCAGTTCACTTTCCCAATCAATGAGCGACAACAACTCCGGCCGCTTTCGCTGCTCCATATCCCATATGCATATAATTTGATTGGTACCGATGACAAAACGATAATCAAGCGCTGACAAAGCAGATTGATTTAAACGCTGCACTTTGTCCGTTAAGCTGCATACATGTCCGATGCCTATAGAAAGTTTAACAGGCAGGTAATCGGTTATCGTACTGTGAATTTCTTCAGCCACCTGCGTCGATAGATCATGCAGTTCATCCCTCTGATGACCAGAAATGATGACATGCACACGATTTTCCCGATCTCTAAAAATAAGTGTCCCGGAACGGTCAGCTATAATTTCCTGGGCAATGTTATAAACAGCAAAACGAATAAGTTCCTCGTCGGACAACGTCTTAGGCTGGCTCCATACGAACTCGTCTACTTCTATGGCCAGCTCAATCACGAAGGAGCCGTCCCACTCAATATCAAAATAGCTAAAGTTCTCATTCTTTTGTTTTTCTGTCATTGGCGAAGTCGCAAATCGTTCCAAAAAACGCTCTTTCAACAAAGGCTGGCTCTCCCTCAATTGACGCTTCAACTGCTCGAAATCTTGCATTTGATTTCTTTCGCTGTCAAGCTCAGAACGAAGCTTACAAATGACCTGCTCAAGTTCCGCTGCCGTAACCGGTTTTAAAATATAGTCAACAGCTTGCAATTTCAAAGCCTGCTGGGCAAAATCGAAATCATCGTAGCCTGTAAAAATAATGACCTTCACTTTCGGGAAATTAGCAGAAAGCTCGCGCGTCAGCTCAATGCCGTTCATGAACGGCATTCCAATATCGGTCAACACGACATCCGGCGTATGACGGTTAATGAAATCTAGCGCTTCCTTGCCGTCCTCGCAGCTGCCTATGCATTCGAAACCTAGCCTCTCCCAATCCATTTGATCTTCTATCGCTTCTCGAACCAGCGCCTCATCGTCGACAATCAACAACTTGTACATAAGATCCCCGCCTTGTTATCTAAGGTACTTTGCATGTTTACAACAACGATCCATGATGTTAACAGGAATTGAAAGCGCAATCATATTGTTTGGGTCAAAATACTTGAAACCGGGCATGTGGTCTATGAAGCATTCTCTTAGCTGTAGATTGAATTTAAATAGAGTGATTGATTTTATACGAATTCCTTTCATCGTATAAGAGGAATTTGGTTATGTAAATGTAAATATATTCGGAGTTAGTCGAATTTTCTCTTTTTTTAAACGTATGACAAATCCAAGGTTACGCGCTATTCATACATTTTGGTCGCTGTGCTTAAACTTCATTTCTTTTGTTCCATTTAATCATAATTAAATGGTTTCTTCATTCATCCTAATCTGCAAATAAAAAGGATGCCAGCCTTGGCTAATCGCCGCTGACATCCTCACTGATTAAGACTCTACGATCCGCTGGCAACAATTCTGCTGACTGGTCTTCTTAATTCTCATCCAGCTCCAAAATACGGAGCAGAATTGTAATGACTTCCGCTCTTGTAGCCACGGCATTGAAGTCAAACTTGCCGCCTTCCTTGCCCTGCATAATCCCTTTTGCAGCTACTGCGCCAATCGCGCCCTTTGCCCACTCTGGCAGTTTAGCATGGTCAGTAAAGTTTGCTGCTTTGTCCTTTTGGTCTTCCAGCTTCAACGAGCGAGCAATCATAACCGCAAGCTCAGCGCGCGTCAAACCGCTATTTGGTCGCAGCGTTCCATCTGCATAGCCGCTTAAAATCCCCGCTGATACAGCCTGCTCAAGCGCTTCTTTTGCCCATGGAGCAATGTCAGCTTCATCATTAAAGGCATGCTGCTTTCCATCACTTTGTACAGTCAATGCACGGAATAACATCACTGCAAATTCCGCACGGGTTACTGCCGCATTTGGCTTGAAGGTTTGATCCTTGTAGCCAACCACATAGCCTTTAGTCACTGCTTTACGAATCGCAGCTTCCGCCCAGTGTCCGGCAATATCCTTCAATTCAACCTGGTTCTCTTGATTTCCGCCGGTGTTGCCACCGTTGTTGCCGCCATTGTTACCGCCGTTGTTGTTGTCAGGTGTTGTATCACCTACTGTAATCGTCAACACCTGCGGCTGTCCTGCGCTAAACTCAAACGTTAGCTTCGCAATACCTTTTTGTAATTTCGCCAAGTAAGCCGTCGTAAACGTGATCTGATCACTATTCACAACATAATCAGTTCCAGCCTGCAGCTGTGTACTGCCGTTCTTAATGGCTGTCAGTGTATTCCCTTTAAGCTCCAGCTTTATTGCAATTTCTTGCTGCTTGCTAGGGTTTAGATCAAATTCAGCAGCAGCTTTGCTGATTTCGCTATCTTGAACGATAGGTTTGATTTTGTTAAGAAGATCGGTCTTAACTTCGCCGTCTGCCATAATAGTGACAAAGTTGCGAGCTATAGCGTTATCGGCAGCTGATCCAGACGCGAGAGCCTTTGAAACGGCAGCGCTTGCCGATGCTTCAAGCATTTCATTGTATTTGCCTGCGCCTAACAGATATAGGTCGGTAAATGAACTTGAATTTTTTAATTGTCCACTTTCAACCTCAAAGGTGGATCTGGTGCTGTCTGATTCACGCGAGCTGTCAGATTCATTGAGCATGATTGATATTCCGATTCTTCCGTTCGTGAGCTCCGATGCAGGATTATTATGAACGGTATTAAACGGAATCTTTAAATCGTAAATCGTCGTTTTCGTATCTTCATCTCTCGTAATCTTTGCTGCGATATCAGTAATCGGAGCAGTCGGTGCATTGACGCCTGTCGGACGAGTCCAAGCCCATATTACTTCTTTGTTGTCATTGGTGAGCGCGAACCCCAATTCATTCCGCGTAGTACTGTTGGTTGCGGGATTGCGTAAATCAATGCCTAACTGCAAATTATCCTCTCTCCATATATTGCCTCCGGTCTGGCTATTGAAGTGCACGTCGTCAGTAACGACAATGTACGCGTATAAATTGCTGTCGTCCCATGCGAAACGCGATCCTACGCTGAGGTCTTGCGGACCATCCCACGTTCCCGAAGTGACATAATCTTTGGTGTCCATTACAAATGCCGGAGTTGCAGCACTCTTTGCCGGATTTTCTGCACCTGCAGGACTTACCTTTTCGGCGTATGCTGCGTCAAATTTTGCCGTATAGGTATATGCTTTTCCGTCATCGAGTTGAAGCTTGAATGTGATCAGACCTGCAGCATAATACGGTAAATCTACGGTTACGGATTCGCCAGCCGCAAGCGCGTTAAATGTAATGGGAGTGAAATCTTTAGCATAAGCAGCCGGGGATACAATTGTTAATGTTCCGGGTGCAGAGGCTCTTCCTCCGACATTATACTTAACGATGAATTGTTGTTTATCTCCGTTTTTGGTTAGGTTGAATACAAACGGTTCCGCCAATAAATCCGAGCCGTAAATGCCATACGGATTGTCCGCTGGATTGCTGTTTCTCAAGCCGGATGCGTAATAATTGTTGCTAAGCTCAACCGATGTGCCGCTCTCGCGCAGCATGGCATACACATTATTATTCTGGCCGTTCTTGGACGGCTGGAAGTAAGAAGTGTATACATGCGCCTTACCGCCGTGGACATCAATACCCGGGTTGTTGCCGGGCAGCTGAGTGAAGTTTGCTTGCTGTAAGCGAACGATACCGTTATTTACGATTGCTCCCGCTACGGTCGGGCTTCCCCAGAACGCGCTGTTGTACAGGACTAGTTCAGCGTCTTGGTGGATTTTCGCGGTATTAGCTGCATCTCCCATTCTGACATACGCTCTATTCGGCTCCGTCGTGATGTTCGTATTAACCAATTCCGAGTTGATCGCGATTATTTTGGTGTGTTCGTCAGCGTCTTCCACATAGAGAGCATAGGTGGTTCCATCCGAACCGTGACCAATCATCGTCATTTTTCCTGGGTATGCGAATTCGCCGTTCCCCAGGTCTCTTTTCAGGAAGTGTATGCCGTATACCGAACCGAAAACGAAATTGTTGAAAATCGTTTGGTCTTCCACATCGGCGAATTTAAGCGCACTCATGTATCTTTGTACGAATCCGTACAAATCACCGGTAGGTGCCGAATATCCTTGGCCTCCCGGAAGTCTCAAAGCGTAGTGCGGATTGAATTGCATATTTCTAATAAATCCGCCTTCCGCGCCTCCTCCGACCCAGATGCCTGCTCTGAGGAGCGTGCCGCCTAAATAGTCTACATAGTGACCATCTGTTTTATAGGAAGCCAGATCTATTCCTTTATCCCCAATTGGGATCGTTAAATTGATTGCATATACGCCTGCGCCTTGTCCCTGTACCAAAAACGGAGTTTTTAGCGTTAGGTTAGGGTTGTCGAGATTGACGCTCGTTATATTCGTTTGCGCAATGTTAAGTCCTCTGAGCCCTGCGTTTGCCTTAAGCTGAATAAGAGAATTTCCGTTTTCTCCCTCAGCCCCGCCGGTGTACGCTGTAAAGATCGCCGTGCCGCCGCCTTGTGTATGGTGCTGTACGTCCCATGTTCCTCTAAGTTCAACACCCTCGGGAACGATGACAGGACTATTCAGTCTATATCTTCCACCAGGTAAATAGATCGTACCGCCGCCGTGATTAGCTTTAATATAGTCAAGAGCTTCCTGCAGCTTTGCAGATATATCTACGGTCGGTGCGTTGCCGGTTAACGAGCGCGGGAAGTCAAGTCTAAGCACTGCGCTTGATGTCGGTCTAGGATGTTCGTCAATATCTGTTTTTACGTCCTTCGGAATAGGTTCAAATAGATAATCAACATCATTAACGATTTGTACAGTCGTGTTTTTACCGTCAGCCTTAACGTCAAGTTTAAGGTTATCGATGTGAGCGGCAAGGTCAGCGCTCTCGATGTTAAGGTTATAACCTGAATTTACCGATTTGAATGTTCCGAAGTTTGCTCCAAAATGTGCATGTTTGTCTGCCTGTTTGAAATTGCTCTGACTGACTAATGCGCTTCCTCGGCCCAGGAAGTTCAGCGCATAATTGTCATATTCATCAAACGTGCTATCCTCAAAGGATATAACTCCGCCTCTGGCGTTGCTTACAATCGGACCTTTAAATGCAACTCCGTTGAATTGAACAGAAGTGTCGAAACGTTCGTTGAAATATACTGCTGTGTCGCCTCCGAATTCCGAGTTCGAGAGCAGCAGACCGAAACCGTTAACGTTGTCAATGTATATACCCGTTTGGCTGTCTTCGATTTTCAATCCATAGAATTGCGCGTTCGGTGCTTCGTCGCCCCCAGGTTCTCTTCCGATCCACATCCCCGTCTTATACCCGGAAATATTCAATCCCGAGACATATTCCCAATCTGATCGGTGCATCATGAATCCAGTAGCGTTCGCTCTTGTGTACGCTCTCGCATCCGCAAGAGACGGTGCGCCGTCAAGACCTGAATTCGCCCAGTATTTCGGGTCAATGTCAACGTTCTCAATACGTCCGATGTCTGTACAGGTGTGAACCACGATGCCCTTGTAGAGAGCCGTCATATTGCTGTTCACAACATAATGCATTTCGCTCGGCAGGGAAATGAATCCTCCCCAAGCGTTTACAAGAGTAACGTTATCAAGCGTCACGCTGTTTCCGGTTCTCTGATAGAACGTCCACGGATACGGAATTCCTTTTATATCCTCAAATTCCCCTGTCTTCTGACCATCTGCGTTCCTCTTTTCAACAGTGGTAGTAGCATTAATATCTTGATTCGGATACCATACGGAAAGGTTCGTTACACCTGTGCCTTGTTCCATGTCTATGAATCTATCGGACACGTTAGCTACTTTTTTGCCGCCAGTCTGATTTTCTCTCTCGTCAGAGTCAACATACGTGTCATAATTGGCGGAATTATGTCCGGCATAGACTGCGAGAATAGTTCCGTCGATTTTACCATCGTAATCGTCCGCATCCGGATTATCCCATTCGCCACGGAGCTGTACGCCTGCCCGCAAATTTAAAACCTGTTTATATTCGTAGGTTGTACTGCCTGTCGTGCTTTGAACGCTTATTGTGCCGGTAGTTTCCGTGTAGAACGCAAAGGTTCCCGCCGGAATATAGACTACGCCGCCGCCGTCATTATAAGCCGCATCAATCGCCGCCTGGAAAGCCTCTCTGTTATCGAAATCAACTAAGCCTTCCGCTTCTGCCATCTCTGCTGTTTTCGCACCGAAAGCGAGTACGTTAAAGTCCGATATCGCCCAATCTTTCGCGTCGTGTTCCTGAACGATTGCCGTTCTCATGTGTTTTGCGTAATCATATCGATCCGGAACTGTGAGCACAAAAGTTTTAGTCTTGGTTACAGGAGCGGCTACAGGACCTCTTTTTACCGTCGCCGTAAGCGTCACCTCGCCTCCGCCGTCCGGACGGTTTGTCGGTATCACGCCTGCAGTGGTTATAAGGGCAGCAGCGGAGGTCGTCCATGTAATATCCGTCATATTTTCACCCATGGACGGAAGAACTAAGTTCGTTGTCACATTAGTCTCC
This sequence comes from Paenibacillus sp. MCAF9, assembly GCF_052114265.1. Taxonomy (NCBI): domain Bacteria; kingdom Bacillati; phylum Bacillota; class Bacilli; order Caryophanales; family Paenibacillaceae; genus Paenibacillus; species Paenibacillus sp. MCAF9. The sequence goes on along the minus strand of NZ_JBFREL010000005.1, from coordinate 183,728 downwards.
GAAGCATTCACGCCTTTGATTAAATTCCATGTCAGTTTATTCAACATATCGTTTACCGCTTCCTCGTCGGTTCCGGTCCCTGTTCCGCGAACGACGATATTAAATGTTTTAACAACGGGTGTTGCCGTTCCTTTGCTTACTGTCGCCGTGAGTGTTACGGATGTGTTCACTCCTTGACGAACTACTGCGCCGGTGTTGCTGTTGATCACCGTGTTATTGGTTGATGCCCACACAATGTTCGTATTCGATGAACCCGCCTTAGCAAGATTCAAATTGGTTTCAACCAGATCCTGTCTGGTATTCGTACCCTTGATCGCGTCCCAAGTCAGCGCGTCCGAAACAAGTTTTACCGCTTCTTCATCCGTTGGAGGAATTTCGGTTATGCGTATGCTCTGTATGATTGCTCCGGCTGCACCGATCCGGAAGTGCGCTCCTTGATTTTGTGCTCCTATCGCAAAATTAGCTCCGTTAAGCACACCCTTTGAAGTCACCCAAGCGTTTCCGCTTCCTGTCGCCGGAAGGCTCGCTGATCTATACGCTTCAAATCCAGAGAAGCTGCCGGGATATATAGTGTTATACTGCAACGAAATACCGCCCGCGGCGCTCGGTCTCCAGTAGGTGACCGCTAATTCGACCTTGTTTGCTTGCTTAAGCTTAAGGTCGTCTACAATGACGTACATAAAGTTGCCGATCTTCACAGCGTTTACGCCGCTTTGAGTGACTACATCCACTGCGGTACCGCCGTCTCCCATAAGGCTGATGCCTATGCCTTTGCCTTGTAGTCCTTTGTACGGTCCGGCCGGATCTCCACCGTCGCCGAAACCGCTTCCAATGGTATCGACTGCATCAAATGATTCAGGCTCGTTGAAGTCAATGAACACTTCAGCAAGTTCGTTAGTCGTACTGGCTACTGTCAAATTGAAAGTTTTATGAACAGGTGCTGCATTGCCTTTGGTTATTTTCGCCGTAAGGGTTACGGATTTTCCTACGTCAGGGTCGCGAGTTACACTGCCAGTAGCGGTATTTATGATACCTGCAGGTTCAGCCGACCATTCTATAGCCGTTTCGTTCGCACCCGTTGTCTTAAGAGTCAACCCCGTTCTTACTTCGGATTGAATAACATTCGAATTCCTAATCGTGTCCCATGTCAGCTTATTTGCTGCGTCCGATATTGCTTGATTGTCGTCAAGATGCTCCACTTTAACTCTTGTATGCGTTCCTGCGAAAGGATATTGCGTATTTTGAGCCGTGCGTGCGAATGTATAATAGATGTTTCCTGTTGGTTTTGTAAATGTCGCAGTATAAACGCCTGTACCCAGAGTACCTGTCGTCCAATCGCCGATCGCAGGAGCGTTACCAGTGGTGTTGATTGCAAACTGCACAGCCTGACCGTTTGTTGGCGCTGCTGAAGATAACGTAACGTTGCCCGTTGCCTCAACAGCTGTAGGAATAGGTTTCGGCGAATCAAAGGTATTCTGAAAACGCGGGTTCTTGATATAGATGTCGCCTTGGGGCACGGAAGACCATTGCATTTGCAATCTCCCCGCCTGTACCGTATCCAAATGAACGGGATTGAAACCATTCGGAGAATTGGCTGCTGATAATTGCGCATAAACCGTAATCCATTCATTAACCTTTCCATTTTTGATTTCGTTAACATTAAGGTTAAGACGCGAATTGGTGTCTAGATTGTTACCGCCACTTGCCATGGCGATCCAGTTATTGCCGCTGAGCTTTAAAAGGTCCGAATGTGTAACATACATATCAAAAACAAAATATTGATTCGCATAAGCTGATAAATCCTGATTGCCGCTGCTGCTAACAAAGCGGGCATCCCAAAGCCGTTCAACGCCGGCGCCTATTTTTCCAGCACCCAACTTAACCGCGTTATTTCCGTCCGGCGCATTAGCGCTGCTCGTTCCCTCTTCTATATTAGGAAAATACGTCGCAGCCCGGGCGTTGACCTCCGCCGGCACGGCTTTCACCGTCAAGGTAAACGTTTGTGTAGCACTTGCATTACCCTTGGTTATTGTCGCCGTGAGTACTACGGTTTTGTCTACTTCCCTATTCAATAAACGATTTACGCCTCCGGTACTGCTTATTGCCGCATTGTCCGAAGCCCATGCTACGTTAGTTGTTCCTATTGCTGTCGGAAGGCTAAGTTGTGATTTCACATCGTTATTCGAAGTATTACTGCCTTTAATCGCATCCCATGTCAGAGACGCCGCCGCCTCATTTACCAATGTTTGTTCGTCAATAGACGTTACCGTAATTCTTGAAGATGCGCCGATGAAGTTGTAGCTGTTGTCTGCTTTCGCCCGCGCGAATACATAATAAGTCTGCGCTGAAGGCAATGTGGCAAATTGATGAGAATAAACATTATCGTTTTTACTTCCATCCACCCAGCCGGCTGCGGGAGCGATCCCATCTTCGCTTATTGCGAATTCCACAGCTTGCCCGCTAGCCGGTGCGTTCGCAGTTACTGTTTTTGTTGCTACATCAAGTGCGGGAGCCGTTGACGGTGAAACCGGAACGCCTAGCGTACTTTTCTGGAAACGCGGGTTTTTTATGAAAACGTCAGTGCTAGGTACACTCGTATCCCATTGCAGATGCATGGCTAGTCTGGTTACTTTGTCTAACCAGGCGTCATTGAAATTCCCGGCTACGGCACTTGACGAAGATAACTTCGTATAGACCGTCGCCCATGTGCCCACTGCAGCATTTGTGACTCCGCTCAAATCAAGCTGGAGACGAGAATCGGCGTTGAACTTATCCGCAGCGGGATTACTGTCGCTTACGATGACGAGCCAGTTATTGCCTAGCATATTTTTAAAGCTCGCATTTGGAATATACATCTCGAAAACGAAGTATCCGTTCTTGTAAGCGGATACATCTTTTAGAGGCGCTACGCTCGGCGTAAAGAGGTTATCCCAAGGCCCCCCGCCCTTTGAGGTTCCGGTGTTTAAACTCCACGCTTTCTGTCCGTCCGGCGCATCGGCGTTTGTCGCCGTATTACCATCTGCCCCTGCATTTACGGTCAAAAGAGATACGTCATCTCCCCATGCCGCGCTGACTGCCATAAGCGGAGAAAACAAAGTAAATAGCATCGCTGTCACAAGTAAAGATGCTAATAATCGTCTTTTTTTCATTCTCAAATTTCCTCCATATATCCTATTTTTAGGTTTTGAAGAGATCCCATAACTCTTTAAAACTTCTTCACTTAAATACTAAATTCAAAACTTTCTATGATTTTATGTAGTGCACAAAAAAAGTGATCCTTTACACCCAATATGAACCCCTCATGTGTGGCCTGACAACACTTTCCCGCTTTTATGCTAGCTGCCGCATCACCTCTACTATTCCATATGTCCAGTCTTGTAAATGCGCACCCGTCCACAATTGACCCGATGTTAGCGTTTTCACGAGCTCAAAAAAATAACAAGATTCAAAGAGCGATAAGCGTACGTGCAAATAACGTAATCTCACTACTTCTTTTAACCCTGTAATAAGTTCCCGGAACACGATTTGTATATTGGGGACTTATCTTATCATACGAGTGTTGCAATAAAGTTCCAATGAGGCAGTCTTATCCTTTACGGGGGCAATATTAATTTAATGAAAACAGAGCGCCGTCTCGCTATACTTACATTTAATATATATCGAGTACGAGGAATAGGACGAGGTATCGTCCCCAATCACAATTCAACTTGTAATTTTCAAATCTACCAGTTCGTCAACCCCTGCCTCCTCGTTCCAATGAACTAGCTCAGCCCTAGATTGAATTCAATCTTGATTTCAATCCTAAATTTCAATTCCTCCTGTAATCTTCTAAAGCAAATAGGCTTCACCAAAAAAACCACTTCAGATGAAGTGGTTTGAGTTAATAGTTTGGAGGTGCCTAGGGGGATCCTCACCCTGCTGAGCTAAAGGCCTGGATATAAAAACTCGATATTTCTTTCTTATAGGTGTGTTTTACCCTAAGTAGACTGCCGCAGGAATCGGTTTAATTACCATAGACATAGAAAACCCGCCTAAACAGTTTGATATCTGCTCAAGCGGGTTTTTCCATGAATCTTATCTATCGATTGAACCCAGCGTCTGTAGCATCCTGATGAATACAACCGCCGCTTGCGCGCGTGTCGTCTCCCCCTTCGGATCGAACGTATTTGCGCCCGTGCCTGTCATGATATGAAGCTTGACCATCAGGCGAACGTCCTCAAGATAGGCTGTATCCGCGTTTCCGATATCCTTGAAGCCATTAAGGCTCACCGGCTCTTTGGATATCGGCAACTGTTCAAGTCTCGCCACTGCTGCCAGCATATTAGCCATTTCCTCTCGTGTAAGCGGCTGATTAGGAGTAAAGTTGTTTCCCTTCACAAAGGCGAGCAGTCCGAGCTCCTTCGCTGTGGCTACCTCGCCGGAATACCACGTACCTGGTTTGACATCGTCATAAGGCGCCATGTCCGTATCAGATGTGCCGCGTCCAAGCGCCCGGACTAACATAGCAGTAAACTCTGCTCTGGTTACCGCTTTGTTGGGATCATACAATCCGCCGCCTACACCTTCGACTAGACCTTTCGCGGCAGCAATATCAACATCAGATTTGCTCCAATGCTGCTGTACATCGGCAAAGCTTGCCGTGTTTTGTGCCACAACGTAGATACTATTTGAATAGGAGCTGATCTTCACAACCCATACGCCCTCAATCTGTTTCTTCTCAGCTGCCACAAACTCCAATTTCCTTGTCGTTACGTTATAGCGGAATGCACCCCATTGCGCAGGCATGCCTGTCACGCTCTTGGGCATCGGAATCACTCTTGTAAGCGCCTTGCTGAACTTATCTGCCGTTCCGATCGCTTGTCCCGTCTTGGTGTTTATGATTTCGATATGAAAATCTACAATCGCACCCATCGCTTGCCCATTCGGCAGGCTGTTTGCAAATACTGCTTGGATGTCCTTGTCGCCGGACTTGTCGGTTAGCGTGATTTTAAAGCTAATGTCATCGTTATTCACGTTATTCTTAGCTAGCAAGTCTTTCAGACCCGGAATGAGCGATGCCAGATTAACCGGCACTTGATAGCTACCGTAAAGGGTCTTAATCTCGATGAAGAAGGTAGCATTCTTGCCCTCAATGCTCGTCAAAATACTTGCTGGTATTCTGACATAGGCAACGCCGTCTTTTGGTGTAACTTCAAGAGTGACGGACGGCTTACTGCTGTCGATTTTTGCCGAGTCAATCATAATGCCGTTTTGGTCAATATACAAATGGGTTGAAGCAACAGGAGTAGTTCCACCACTACTGCTGCTATTAACAACCTGCGATACAGTAAATGTTACCGGCGTCATGCCTCCGGCCGACACTGTTACCGTAGCCCTATATGTCCCTGCGGCGAGTCCGTCATTCGCTTTTAACGTAAAGGTCGTCGAAGGCATCTCACCACTGAGCGTTGTCACCGTCGGCTGCGTAATCGTAAAGCTACCGGCGTTCGTACCGCCGAGCGCTGTCGCCAAGCTCGCCAAGTCGCCAGTTCCCGTTCGTGTCACTGTGACCGTTTTCGTTTCCTGCGTCCCCGATGCATAGCCCACAGTCAGCACATTTAGCTCCTCATCCGACAACTTGCTAATCGCGTATGTAACAACAAACCTCGTATATTGGTCCGCTGCCGATGTCGCCGATGTACCGCCCGGCGTCGTTACCGTTACATCTACCGTTCCTGCATTACCCGCCGGGGCGATGGCCGTGATTTGTGTCGCCGAGTTGACTGTATAGGACGTCGCCTCCGTTGTACCAAACCTCACCGCCGTTGCACCGGTCAGATTCGTTCCGGTCAACGTGACGGACGTGCCTCCGGACGTTGGACCCGATGTCGGCGACATGCTCGTAATCGTCGGTTTGGCATGGTACTTATATTGGTCCGCTGCTGATGTCGCCGTTGTACCGCCCGGCGTCATTACCGTTACATCTACCGTTCCTGCACTACCCGCCGGGGCGATGGCCGTGATTTGTGTCGCCGAGATCACCGTATAGGACGTCGCCTCCGTTGCACCGAACTTCACCGCCGTTGCACCGGWCAGATTCGTTCCGGTCAACGTGACKGACGTGCCTCCGGACGTTGGACCCGATGTYGGCGACATGCTCGTAATCGTCGGTTCAGCATGGTACTTATATTGGTCCGCTGCCGATGTCGCCGTTGTACCGCCCGGCGYCRTTACCGTTACRTCTACCGTTCCTGCACTACCCGCCGGGGCGATGGCCGTGATTTGTGTCGCCGAGWTSACYGTATAGGACGTCGCCTCCGTTGTACCAAACTTCACCGCAGCTACTCCGGACAAATTCGTACCGGTCAACGTGACGGACGTGCCTCCGGACGTTGGACCCGATGTCGGCGACACGCTTGTAATCGTTGGCGCGGATATATACGTATATTGATCCGCTGCCGATGTCGCCGTTGTACCGCCCGGCGTCGTTACCGTTACGTCTACCGTTCCTGCACTACCCGCCGGGGCGATGGCCGTGATTTGTGTCGCCGAGATCACCGTATAGGACGTCGCCTCCGTTGCACCGAACTTCACCGCCGTTGCACCGGTCAGATTCGTTCCGGTCAACGTGACGGACGTGCCTCCGGACGTTGGACCCGATGTTGGCGACACGCTTGTAATCGTTGGCGCGGATATATACGTATATTGATCCGCTTCCGATGTCGCCGATGTACCGCCCGGCGCCGTTACCGTTACGTCTACCGTTCCTGCACTACCCGCCGGGGCGATGGCCGTGATTTGTGTCGCCGAGATCACCGTATAGGACGTCGCCTCCGTTGCACCAAACTTCACCGCAGCTACTCCGGACAAATTCGTACCGGTCAACGTGACTCTCGTGCCTCCGAACGTTGTTCCCGACTTTGGAGACACGCTTGTGATAGTTGGTGCGGCTATATACGTATACTGATCCGCCGCCGATGTCGTTGATGTGGCACTCCGTCTCATTACCGTTACGTCTACTGTTCCCGAACTACCCGAAGGAGCAGTTGCCGTGATTGACGTTTCCGAATTTACAGTAAAGGACGTTGCCGGTGTTGCACCAAACATCACCGCGGTTGCCCTAGAGAACTTCGTACCGGTCAACGTGACGGTCGTGCCTCCGGATGTCGGACCCGATGTCGGTGATACGCTTAATATCGTTGGGGCGATTGCATCTACTAGTACGTTCACCGTACTCCCCACGCTATTAAGCCTTAATACTGCAGCGTTGCCTGCTTCATCCTTAATTGATCCGCCATTCAGTGACAAGGCTCCAATGGTAATCCCGTTACTATCAGATCGTCCGGTTTGGACGGTATATCTAAATTGCAACGCGCTTGATCCCGAACCGCTTGCATAGGTAGCATACACAGTCGTTGTTCCTACAATTAATGTGATTGTTGGACTGCCCGTTACGACCACGATATCGTCCATGTTCACTATAAAAATCAAGTTCTCACCTGCATCATAAGTGCCATCGGCAGGAACAGCTACATTTGTAACTAAAGGCCTAACTGTGTCGACATAGTAATTGTTAGATACGGTGGTTCCGCTCCCCACACCGCCTGCGGTAATTACACCTGAATGATTGAGCGAAATTTGAAAGGGTCCGCTAAGATTACTTAAAGGCGGCGTGAGGGTGGCGGTATAGGTGATATTGTCAAAGGTTGTTAATCCACTTAGGGTCCCACTACCTATTGTCAAATCAGCAAGGTCAAATCCAGTCACCGCTTCTGTAAAGGTAATTGTCACCAGTGAAGTTTCTCCGGAAGTCAGAAGATCGTCAGCTACTACGATAGCGGCTGTTGGAGTGGCGGCAAATGCCTTGTCAAATAAGTACAATGGCAGCAAACTTAAAATGATTACACCAATAAATAATTTTTTTATTGTTCTTGTTCTGTACATACCCTGTTACCCACTCTCTAAGTTAGGATTCACCGCGATATTTCAACCAGAATAAACCGTTCCGAACAAATTTCACACGAAAAAAAAGGCTCAACCCGTCAAACTATGTAATGAACTGAATATTTTAATATTCAAGTTAGAAGCCAATGACTCTGGTCGACGATGAATTGATTTGTTTTATGAAACGGTGACATTTTTTTGGATTGGATAGAATTTGCTGAAAAACGAGCTTTAATCGTTCCTGCTTTTGGAGAAAAGGTTGTAACTGCTTTGCGTGATGGATACGAGCGTAATTGAGTACCATGACGATTTTACCTATCGGGTACTCTTCTAGCACACGTTCGAGAAACCGTTGAAACGCAGTGGTGTCACACTCTTCGACCTCCTGATGTGTTGTACGTCCCGTTTCGTAGTTAACAACAGCAAGCAACTTCGCCCCTTCATGGCGGCCGTATGTAGGGATATTTCGTTGTTGCCCCTTGAGAAACAAGTTGTATTGCAGCGCCAGATATGAACGAATCATCGACTCGTTTTTATATAGTAAGTGATCCATTATTCCTTGCATGACCTGCTCTTTCAGTGCTGAGAGCGTGATCTCTCGAAATGCTCTTTGCTCAGCCCACGTTTGCGCGGGCGAGTATATATGTAACTTTGGTGCAGCTAAATCCAAGCTGTGTAAGTAACTTAGATATACCTTTTTCCGTAAACGACTGGCCGAACTGACACTCGATCCAAGCGGTCAAGAAAGCTAGTGTCCAGGTATGCCGAGCTTCGAAACCCAGATCGAACGGTATCTTGCTGACAATCGTCTTGGCGATTTCTCACAATTGTTCATCCGTCAGTTTTCAAGGGCCACCGGGAGCATGACCAAGATTGATTGCGGGCATGCCATCCTCCTAATAGCTCTTCCAATAGGTGCTAATAGATTGATAGGTTCTTCTAAAAATATCTACAAAGAATAGGATCGGCCTAAATGAAGACGAACCGCCAAGAAACGCTCATACAAGCGTGTATTATCCGTTTGTTTCATCGCTTCGGTTATTTCTTGAATTTTATTTTGTGTTGTTAATGTCTATACCGCCCTTCGGTTGTCTTTCTTTTTCTTTATCTGGATTGGCGAGGTACATCACTTTGTAGAAACTATGAGTTCAACTTATATAGCAAAAAATTCTCATCCAGTTATTTGCTATTATATAACATTATCCGTTCGTGTTCAGTAAATTATTATCGAATTTTATCGAATGTTCTTGCGAAACGCACCTTCCTCGTTCGATCAGCATATGTCCATACAAAACAAAAAACGCAGTTTCGAAGAACTGCGCGCATTCAGTGTTTTGGTGGACCTTAGCGGGACCCTCACCCCTGACCTCATATCTGCCAGTGATATGCTCTCCCGTGTGGGGCTATTACACTACCCCAATTTATCTAGCATTCGACGGGTGGGGCATTCAATTCATTCACGATATACATGCATCAACTCATTAAGGCTCTACCGATTCGGCTACCTTCATGGCCTCGTCGCCCGAAATCGGACCGGACACGCCATAATGAATGCCGTCAACCACCCAGAACAGTTCCGTGAACTCGGCTTGCTCGAAAATTAAGCCGTCCGCTCCGCCCACTTTGGTCTGGGTGAACAGGTCCGTCGGGAACGCCGCCGGCATGCGGCTCGCGCTGAACGTCACCGTCTTTTCACCCGAGCCGTATGTGAAGTTTAAATCTCTGAGCGGTTGGTCCTTCATTCCCACGCCGACGATCTCAGCCAACTTGAAGCCTTCCGGGGCGACTTGAGGAACAAGCACACCGGAACCGAAAGCTGCTTTGGCTGCCTCCGCCGTTCCTAATGGAGTTGTAATCAATTGGGACAACTCCGAGCCTGTGGCTCCTCCGTTTCCGGGCGGCACGATTTCCGACGAATTATCCGTTGGCGTCGGGACTGCGGAGGGCTCTTGCAGCATCGGCAATCCCGCCACTATGACGACTGCCGCGACCAGTGCTGCCGCTCCTGCAAGCCAGGCTTTCGGAAGAACGAATCGGCGGCGGCCTCTCGCTTCCGCGGCGGCTTGTTTCCTGATTTTCTGTTTAACGCTATCGCTCAATTCCATTTTAGAAAACAACATATCATCAGACTCCTTTTGCAATTGTTGACGTAAATTACGCTCCATGTCCGTCATCGGTTGTCTCCTCCTTGCGCATTTCCCGAGCCAACGCCTCGCGCGCCCGGTGCAGTCTGTTTCTCACGGTACCCTCGGGCGACGACGTCGCTTTCGCAATTTCCCGTGTGTCCAAGTCCAGATAATAGTATAAATACAAAGCCTCCTGATACGGCAGAGGCAGACGCAGCATATGCCGCAAAATCTCGCTTTTCTGCAATCTTTTAAGCGCTTCTTCTTCTACGTTGAATATCCGTCCCCGCTCCATCAGGCTGGGATCGGTCGGCTGTTCCGTAAACATCCGCACACCCATCTTGTCCCGGCAAACGTTGATTGCGATCGTCGTCAACCAGGTTTTAACCGCGCTATCTCCACGAAATGAGTTCCAGTTGCGATAAGCGCGAAGAAATACCTCCTGACTGATATCCTCGGCAAAATGCCGATCCCCGGTATAAAAATAAGCGGTGCGCATGATCGTCGAGCCAAAGCTTTCCATCAACTGCTCTAGAGCTTGAGTGGGATCTTTCGGGAAATTTTCCTTGTTATTCGAGCCGGCCGGCATCACTGAATCATCACCTCCACCTATTAGACGGCCTGAGCGCATTTTTCGCTGCACTGCGCTTTAAATCTGACAATCCAATAAAGATTTCGCGAATTTGAGCTTAATTGCCCATATTCCTTCTTGCTTGAATTTCAAACGATAAAAGCCACATGTACTCGTCTATCTTGTAGGGTGTGGTGATGGAATATGTTCAGCGCATGTTCGTAGGCCAATCGGTTTCGACGCAAGTTTGTACGTATTCATATTTAACCCAGAAGTTGTTGGTTTGATTGCGAAAGACATTTCATTATTTCAAACATATTAGTTACTTGCTTTTCATTGATGAAGCCTCCGGAACCTCTACGCCTATCGACCTTTTATTACGATATTGGACAGGCGTGACCCCGACTATTTTCTTAAACACTTTAGCAAAATAATTCTGATATTCAAACCCTACTGCAATCGCGATATCATGAACGGATTTTTGTGTCTGAGTCAATAATTGCTTGCTCTCCTTGATCCGTATTTGATTTAGATTTGCATTGAACGACTGCCCGGTTTCTTTATTCACTTTATCCGATATATAAGAAGGGTTTTTTTCTAGTTTTGTTGCTACTTCGTTCAAAGTAATTTTTTCAAAGAAGTGAGTATTCATATATTGAATCGTGCTTTTGACCAGAGCTGAATAATTTGGATTAGAATATTCATTAATTATGGCTGTAAACTTCAAGAACACCTCTCTTATTAGTTTAATAATCTCCACCCTTGAATGCATATTCTCAACTTGAAGGATGTACTTATCGGCGATCGTTCTAGCGTATTCATCATCGGTTCCAGCTTCCATGGCGATAGTAGATGCGACCGCGCAAAGAGCAATAAAATGATTTTTAGTTGATCGGACTAAGTCGCCTTTAGCAAGCTCAATATGGTCATAGACAAGTTCAGATTGAATATTCTTATACGAATCGAAAAAGTCCTGAATAGCCTTGATATCTCCCGCTAACATTTTTGCTTTCAAATACATGCCTTTCTCCAGAGGAAAGTGGATAAATTCCTGCTCATAGTAAATCTGGAGAAGGGACACATCGGGCGATGCAGGAAGCTCGCTTTCATATGGAATCGCATATGTTGTTGGCTGAGGCATGGAAAATGTATCATTCGATTGAAACAGCCAGGAGCATAACCGAATCAAATGTTGAGTTTTCTCCGTACCTGGGAGTTCTTGAATTGGACCTAAGATGATATAATGGCCAGTATTTTTTAACAGTTGGACATAAAACATCCATGAATAGGATGAAAGAAATAAAATATAGGAGTGATTGGTCTCCAGCATTTCATTCTGGTTATTCTTTATCCATGCCAAGAGATCTGTGAGTGCCCTCTGGTCGTCAAGTTTGGATGATGTCTTGGAATCCATGTAAGAGAAATAGATATTAAGCTCCAGGTCCACACCTGTAACGCCTTCCCCGGAAATCAAATGAAAGCTGCTAGCTTTTTCCTCTAACAAACGGATATCTATTTGATTTTTCTCAATCATTCTTAAACACCCCAATATTTTTATCTAAAACTCAAAGAAATTATCCAAGTATTCATTTCGATGATAGTATACTTTGTTTTATCTGAAAATGAAAGGGGTTTCAAATTTGGTAAACACTTATAGTTTATTCCTGTTTCCCGTACCTCGGCATGTAGTTCTAGAATCGGGGCAATGGCTGAAACCGGATCAGTTGTTCGTTCGACTCCGTTCATCTCCGTTGCCTGAAAAGAGCGAGGCTATGATTAAGCATCGGTTACTCGAAATCACAGGAAAGTCATGCGTAGTAGTAGACCAGAATCAAGAACACGAAGCAGCATTTTCATTTGTATATAATGATACGATCGATGAGCAAGGATATTACCTTTCGGTTCAAGAGACAGGTGTTGCGATTCAATATGCGGATCTGGCTGGCCTAAGCTATGCGCTGACTACTTTGAAGCAGATTTACAATCAGTGCGGGGCAGTAATACCTTACGTGAAGATTGAGGATGTTCCGGATTTGAAAGTAAGAGGCTTGATGCTGGATATTGGGCGAGACAAAATCCCCTCCATGCATTCTCTGTATAAGCTTATCGATCTGATGGCCGATCTCAAAATGAATCATCTGCAGCTTTATATGGAAGGCTACTGCTTCGAGTACAAACGCTACGAGAGTTTCTTCCCAGACGAAACGCCGCTGACAGCAGCTGAAATTCAAGCATTGGATCGATACGCCGCTGAACAGTTTATTGATTTCGTTCCGAATCAGAACAGTTTGGGGCATATGACACAATGGCTTGAAAAAGAGCGGTTCAATGAATTGGCCGAATGCCCGGATGGCTTCGAGCTTGCATCTGGCCTCACATTTCCGGCTTCTACCTTGAACGTGAAAGATCCCAAGTCGCTGGAATTAGTCGAGAACATGCTTAATGAGCTGCTTCCGAATTATTCATCACCGTTTGTTAATATCAACTTTGATGAACCGTTTGAACTGGGAAAAGGTAAAAGCCGTGAAGCAGATACGGAATCAAATACCTGCGATCTTTACCTGGAATTTCTGAATAAAGTCATACAAATCGTACAAAAACATGGGAAGAAGCCTCTTTACTGGGGGGATACTATTCTCAAACATCCTGAAATGATCAAAGATCTGCCTAAAGATTGCGTTGTGTTGGATTGGATGTATGAAAATGTAAGCTCTTTCGAAAGTAACTGCAAGACGTTGATGGAATCCGGTCAGCCTTATATGGTCTGCCCAGGCACAAGCAGTTGGAGTTCTATTGCAGGCCGGACGGATAACATGCTCGGCAATATTGCTGATGCTGCGATTAACGGCAAAAAATACGATGCAAAAGGCCTCATTGTGACCGACTGGGGGGATATGGGACATTGGCAGTACGCTCCCATCAGCTATGCAAGTTACGTTTATAGCGCAAGCTTGAGTTGGAATGTAGATTCTATTGCAACGGCTGAAGCAGATACTGCGAACTATTTAAACCTATTCGTTTTTGAAGATGTCAACAAGGTTATGGGTAGCTTTGTATTTGAGCTGGGGAACTACTACCGATACGAGAATTTCCCGATGCTAAATATGACGGGCACGTTCATTCTATTGTCTCCAATGGGCGGTTTGAGTTCAAGCGAAGTGCTAAATCATATACTAAATTCTCTCTTCGAGACAATTGTCTATTCATTGGCTAAATTACCTAAAAATGAGACTATTGATTTTATGAGGAATTACCAATATGAAGAGATGAGGTGTTTTCTGGATGAAATGGAGAACAAGCTTAAAGAAAGTGATATGAAGTGCGCGGATAATCAGCTAATTCGTGAAGAGTTCTCGTCTACGATTCGTCTTCTACAACATGGTATTGACCTCTTTGAGTTTATTTTGCTAGAGCAAAACGAGAGTGAGAAATGGAGCCAAGAAAGACTTGCTGGATTGATTGATTCAATTACAACATTCAGCGGCCGTTACATTGCCGTATGGTTGAAAAGAAATCGGATTGGCGGCTTGGATCGAAGCATACAACAATTTAACACTCTCAAAAAACAATATGAGATGAAGCTTAAAGAGTTAAAGTCTATTTAAAAATAGGGAGAGAGTGTCATGCATCAAGTGAGTGCGAAAGAGAAATGGTCCTACGGTGCAGGGGCCATGGGACAGAACTTAGTTTATGGACTAATGACATTCTTACTCATGGTATTTTATACCGATGTACTTGGAATTAGCGCGGTGTTTGTTGGTACCTTATTTCTCCTAGTAAGAATTTGGGATGCATTGCTGGATCCGGTCATTGCTGTGGTCGTCGATCGAATTCACACGCGTTGGGGTAAATTCAGACCTTTTATTTTAGCGGGAGGAATTCTAGTCTCGATATTGACCGTTCTGTGTTTATATGCACCAGATTTTAGTCCTGCTATGAAAATTACCTATGTAATCATTACGTATGCGCTGTGGAATACGGCATATGCCTTGTTCGACGTTCCTTTCTGGTCACTGGCGCCTGCCATGACGAGTGATCCCATAGAACGCACTAAAGTAATTGCTATCGCGAAGATGCTTGGCATTATCGGTGGTGTAGTAGCTGGCGGAGCTTCTCTACCTATAATAAATGCTATTGGGAATGGGAATGCCAGTAAGGGATACTTTTGGACGGCTGTTATATTTGCTGCTCTCTGTATTTTGTTCACCATCATCTTGTTCCGTAATACGAAGGAACATATTTATGAAGTCAAACCCGAGCATGAATCGCTAAAGGCGAGTCTGAATGTTGTGTTGAAAAACAAACCTCTGCTCATCCTTACGCTTGCTGGTTTATTTACCGGGACCTCGTTGATATTGAAGCAGACGGTTACTCTATATTATGTAAGATACAATCTCGGGAATGAAGGGCTGTTTACTGCTTTTTCGTTGAGCAGTATGTTGTTTATGCTTCTTGCAATAGGAATCATGCCTAGAATATCCGCTAAATTTGGTAAGAAGAAAACGTTTATTGCTGGTGGCATAATCTGTATAACTGCAAATGTATTGTTTTTCTTCGGACAATCGGATCAAATCTTGTTCTTGTTTGCAATGAATGCAATCAGTATGTTCGGCGTTGGTTTTAGTATCGTTCTTGCCGCTTCCATGCAAGCGGATACAATCGAATATGCCCAGTGGAAAACAGGGAAGAGATCAGAAAGTATTGTTACGGCTGTAGGAACGTTCAATGGAAAGATAGGTACAGCCATTGCCGGTGCCGTGGCGGGATATGGATTAACTCTCTTTGATTATTCACCGAACGTGACGCAATCGGATACTGCTTTGACTGGGATAAATTTGATGATGTCAATCATTCCGGCAATGGGGATTGTGCTCAGTATAGTTATCATTTCGTTCTATGATCTATCTGAAAAGAAGTATGCCGAGATTGTAGCAGACCTTAAGGCATAGGGTGCCCGCTTGAAGGATACATGCTAATGGACTAGGCTAACCACCAATAAAATAGAAAACCACGTCCAGAGGACGTGGTTTTCTATTTTATTGGTCGAGCCTAGGGGAACCCTCACCCCTGACCTAATCGCTGCCAGCTATGCGATCTCCCACCTAAAGGTATTACACATCATAATTATTATTATTTTCGTCGTTATAGGAAGTGAATGGTAAGAGATGTTCGTTGACACAATAGGATTACACGTGTAGTATATGAGTTGTAGGCCTACAAATGTGATCCTTTTACATGTAACGGGAGGTTTCGAGTATGACTAAATTACCACAAATCACAGATGCAGAATGGGAAGTTATGAAAATCCTCTGGGCGAGGAAGGAATGTCCATCCAGCGAAATTGTTAAACAACTAACGGAAACAATGGACTGGAGTCCGAAGACGATTCGTACGCTGCTTAACCGTCTGGTGCAGAAAGAAGCGGTTGGAATCAACAAAGACGAATCTCGACGAGCCCAAATGTTTTATCCATTGGTTTCAGAAAATGAGTATTTGCAAAGTGAAACCAAAAGTTTTTTGCAAAAATTGTACGGTGGAGCTATTAAACCGATGCTTGCGAACTTCCTTCAGGAGAAAAAACTGACGGAACAGGAAATCAATGAGCTGAAACAATTATTCGATGATAACAAATCGAAGATAGGCAAATAGCCATGACATATGTGCAGATGTATATGCAGGTGTTTTTCGACTGGGTGATTCGCGCTTCGTTGATGGCAAGTATGCTGGTTGTTCTCATTGTCATGATCAAATGGATGCTCAGAAACAAGTTGCAGCCGAAGTGGCATTATCTCCTATGGTTTCCTGTTGTCATTCGGCTCGTATTGCCTTGGGCGCCAGAAAGCTCGTACAGCGTATACAATCTATTGCCAATGAAGCAGCAGTTGTCTAATGAATCCCTTTTAGGATCGCTCGATGATATTTCCAATCTTTATGAACGAAAGAATCAGTTAAAGAACAACGTGGATTCACCGAGCGAATGGACACTCAAAGATCCATCCGATGTCATAGTTCATTCCTCTGCGAATGTTCCTGAAAAACAAGTCCTTGCAAAGCAATCGTTTGTGGATCTATTATCCAAAATAACGCTGCGAGACATCCTGTTGTTTGGTTGGTTGCTAGGGGTCATAATCTTGAGCCTTGTAACCCTTATAGCCAATATCAACGTGTATAGACGAATTAAAAAACAGCCCAATGTAACCCATCCGGCGGTATTACAAGTATTCGAGCAATGCAAGCGCCAAATGTCGGTCAAACAACCGATTCTTCTGACCGTAACAGATGCAGTGCCAAGTCCTGCGGTTTATGGGTTTATGAAACCAAGGATTTTATTATCCAGTTCGTTGATTCGTTCGATGGATGCCGATCAATTCCGTTATATTTTCAATCATGAACTGGCACATATCAAGCGCAGGGACGTTGCGATGAATTGGCTCATGCATGTTCTGGTTATTTTACATTGGTTTAATCCGATAATGTGGGTTGTCTACGCACGAATGCGAGCAGATCAAGAGGTAGCCTGTGATGCATTAGCCTTGTCCTACATCCATGCTGAACACAAAGCAGCTTACGGCCAGACGATCATTAATTTATTGGAGCATTATACAGGAGCCCGGAGATATCCAGGTTTGGTCGGATTATCGAGTAATTACAAGCATCTCAAGAGGAGAATACTCATGATTAAACATTTTAAGAAAAATTCTATGCGCTTATCTGTATTAGGATTAGCAACGCTATTAACTGTCTGCTCATTCTCATTAGTAAATGCTCAAGGGAATACCCATTCAAATGAAACAGTAGAAGTGGCAAAGCTATCGAAGCCTGGAGGCGGCCAAATCCAAAGCCTGACAGTCAATACTGCAGAAGAAGCTACTCTCGTATTGCAGAAGTATTTTAACCTAACTGGATTTTCACTTATAAAAGATGAAAGAGAAACTGCGACTTATGTAACTGCAGACGACAGTATGCGTGTATGGGTTGGTCAAAATAATAAAATAATTGGTATTAATGATATGAAGGCAGCTAAAGAATCAAACAAAAGCAATGAAATACAAAAAGAACAATGGATTTCAATAGACCAAAGTAAAGAGAAAGCGACTCAATTGGCTCAACAATTCTTGGATGTTAGTGTTCAAGAAGTACAAATTACAACAACAGAACATAGCTACGCCAATGACTCACTTGTTTTATTTGAAATTAGACCTTCTTACGAGGGCAATCTTACTAGCGATGGCCGGTTTCTTATAACAGTGGACCGATCCACTGGAGATATTACAAATATTAACCCTTTTATGTGAATGAGCTGAACGACTAGAGGCTCTGCTACCGCAAGGCCTTAGGGCAACAAATGTAAAATTGGAGAACGATAGTTAAATAACTATTGCAGCAGTCTGAACAAGACCCCATTCTGTAGACAAAAAAAACCTATGCTGCATGGTCAAGCCCCCGATTTTATAGACATTGAAAAAAGCCCTAGGAAACAAGCTGGCGACGGTACTCAACCGGAGTCAGCTTGTTAAATGCCTTTTCGAACGTTTTTAATACCAACGGATTTTCATTGTTGAAACTCACGTGATTAGCAATAATTTCAGTATTAAACAAATCCTTAATTACGGACAGGTAAATCTTCTGATTGAACACGCGGTACTGAGTAATATCCGTGACACATTTCTGATTGGGTTTGTCTGCTGTAATATCATGATTAAGTCTATTATACGCTACACGTCCTGCATACGGCGCCCTCTATTATCCATAAGCCTGTACTCTCCGAGTTGCTTGTATTTACGCATCCATTTCTTAATCTGACCTTCATCTTCAATCCCCAATTCCTTTATTATCTCCCTTTTTGTTTTGCCACCTAGCTTTAGCTCGATTGCTTTTAGCTTGGTCTCCTAACTGTAACGTTTAAACTTCTGTCCTTTTGTAGCCAATGCCAAACACCCCCTAAAACCTCGTTCGGTCAAAATAACAATTTCCCCTCTATTATCAGTGGGATGAGCTTTGCATATTAAATAACCACATTGCTCGAGATAATCCACCTTCGTGCGCGCGGTCTGTCCCTTGCTAGGCTCCACCTAGCTCGATTCCCGTCCCCATGAGGACATGCCCGGCGACCTTATGAGACAAGGCGCCATGTGCGCCTATCCGGTGTTCGCCTCTCCTTTTCTTCCTCAATTTTCATCTATTTCATCTTAGCATAAAGACTATATACAAGGGATAAATCCCATCTTCCCCAATACTCTTCATGCTTTTGGACTTACAGGCGTTTATCTAGGTCTATGAGAAGTGATTTCGATCCCCGCTTAGTCACAGATAAGCGGGGATTCATCAAACCCTAGTTATTTAAGTGCCGCTCAGGCTAACTACCCTTCCCTCCCACTGTTGATCATCCGTCGGGAATGGGACAATGCTCTTGTCACCATCAAATGACAAGAACTTGAGCCCATAAATCAAAAAAGCCACGATTTACGCAACTTGTTATGGAACAAAGTTTCTGTCAACTGACACCAGCCGTACTAGCTTTCGAGGGTGCCCTGCTTGTACTGGCCATCAGCGTGGATCTGTAATGCCGGCGGATATCAATGAAACTTTGCAGTGTTGCCTAAACCACCTTTTCTAAAGGTATGGTGAAATAATCAATCTTCTTGATCTTTAACCCAATTTTCGAATTCGGATGCCTCTTTGGGATCATTTAGACGATAGATCCAAGAAATCTCTTTTTCATCATCTAAATAATCTGTTACGGAAAAAACAACTATACATTTTTGAAAAAATCCATCTGATCTCAACAGTTCCAGAGCGAGTATGCATGAATCATATAGGTATCCCTGAAAATTGGTAAACTGTTCATCTGTATGGTGTGATTTATGAAACTGCTCGATGACTTGCTGTACGTCATTAAACCACTCATGACCAGAGAATTCATACTTCCACTCGGCGGGACTCCATTTGTAGTACAAGGGTTCGTCCGGGTCTTTTTCGCATTTCTCCTTCAGATATTCTTTTGTGTTTGCAGAAGGGCAAACAGTCATTGCTCCTTCATCTGAATAGAGTCCGAAGGCGCAAAACTCATCGGTTGGGTTAGATTTTCGTAATTCGGAAAAGGAGTTTTGAGCTGAGTCTCTAATTAATTTCACAAGATCGATATTTTCTAGCATTTTTCACCTCATAAGAATATGTCTCTGCCTAGCAAATAGAGTTTATGTCGCAGTATGCAAGTCGTTAGCAGAATCTGGATTCTACCCTTGAGTGCTTATATACGAAGTTACTTAGTTTCCTTTCGATGATTGTTGCTTAATGACAGCTTCTTTTGCTCTAAGGACAATATCATCCACATCGGAAAACTGACGCTCAATAGATGCTAGTGCCTTCAATAAAAAAAGGCCAAGATTTTTATCTCCTAGGCATAATTCCGTTTCGGCGAATAATTCGATGTCTTCGAGTTTTTCTATACTTTTTTTGTTATTGATGTTTTTAGGATATTCGATGTATTTATGGAGGGTTAAGATTGCATATCTGCAATCTGTCGAACCAATTAATCCAGATCTCTAGCCCAACTAACTAACTCTTCATCTTCTAAATTATATGGATTTTTGTAAATATTAGAGTAATAGTATTCAGATTCCAATAAATTTCTAATTTTATTGAAAACATTATTGGTGGCATGAAATCCATTGCTGATGGGAGCGGTGAAGGCAAGTGAACCATTATGAAATCCATCTAAAGAACCCGAAAGCTCTCGCTTGACTATAGATTCAGCTACTTTTATCTTTTCTTTGATAGGCTGTTCGTTGTAAATTTGAATGCAGAAATTTCCGCCATGTTTTATTAATTCAAAATCTCCGCTCGGATGGAGTTTTATTGTATCTCCTTTCGCAAGGCCTAGAGCTAGCCCTGGTGATGCACATAATTTGAATTTTTGATCGCTTAGGTATTCTGCAGGAAGCTCTTCTAAAACAGTTCCTTGTGAATTTGTGTCAGCAATAACCTTGATCAATGTTAATTTATCTTCCATACGATGCTCCTCATCTACCTCTTAGGATAAATTCCGCTAACATAACGGACCTCGTTGAGTCGTTTGTATATTTGAGTCCGGTTAGATCATTTATTTTAAAACAGAATATTCCCGCACGTTGAAGCTGACCGCCCGAAACCTGTGTAACATCTCGCTTTTCAAGCTCCGCAATGCCCACCCTTTTCATAAGCACTCTTGCCTTCTCTGATATTTTTTCGGCGTTTTTTCTGTTGTCGCGCATTGATGGAAGAATGATGTTGTCGAGGATATTTAGATTTTTTAGCATAGTCGGCTGTTGAAAAACAAATACCATTTTTGTTCTACGTATATCTGAAAGCTCATTCTCTTTGTCGGCAAATACAGCCTTGGCGGTTTTGCCACCGTTGGTAATGTCGGAATAGATTCCGCTAACCGTGAGATCTTTCTCCAGTCCCTCAATCACCAGCGTAATGTCATCGCCAACCTTTTTGCTCATCACATCGGCATATATAGTCGAAAATGCAATTTCATCATTTGCTGCGGGTGCTTTGCCCTTGGAATATACGATAGGAAATATCGAATGGTCGCCAAGCTCAATTTTAATATTTTCCTCTGATCCGTTTTCCGTTTTTGCCTTGAATGTTTTTGTTGTAAGAACGCCAACCTTTGATATGGCTTGATCGCTTTTCATCGTCTCAACGATTTCAGTGACTTTTCCAGAGATATTATCGATATTGTTGGTCTGTATGCGCAGATCGTAGTTTCCAATCTCCATATAACTGATAAAGCTTTTTGAGGAAATCGTGTTGTACAGGTTCTGCGGAACAATCATGATAAATGCCGAAATCACCAGCACAGCTAGCAGTGCAACAAAATCAAATCAATACAAAAAAAAAAAACGGCATCTCTGCCGTTTAAGTTTAAAGTGTTGGTGGAGAATAGGGGGCTCGAACCCCTGACCTCTTCGCTGCCAGCGAAGCGCTCTCCCAGACTGAGCTAATTCCCCGTGATCATTCTTATGCAGTTCTTTATGGTAGTGTAACCAACCATAAGTGGACTCCCAGCTGAGCTAAGTCCCCAAATGACGACAAGATTGATCTTAGCATAGGGTCGTCAAAACTGTCAATCCTTATCTATCATACCATTGAGCGGGTGTTTGGACAGCAAATTATTAAGCTCCTTCATGAACATATCAATGTCCTTGAATTGGCGATAAACAGATGCGAACCTGACATAAGCTACCTCATCTACAGGATAAAGCTCGTTCATAACGATTCCACCAATATCGCTGCTATCAACTTCGGCATGTGCCGTTGTGCGCAGCTCCTTCTCAACCTCGGATACGATTACCTCTAGGCGCTCCACAGGAACCGGACGCTTCTCGCAGGCGCGGATAAGACCCCGCAATATTTTGTCACGGCTGAACTCTTCACGGCTGCCATCTTTTTTGATGACGATCAGAGGCGTCTCTTCAATCATTTCGAATGTCGTGAAGCGGCGGCTGCACTTTTCGCATTCACGGCGGCGACGAATGGATTTGTTTTCGTTGGCGGGCCTTGAATCTAATACTTTCGTTCCGGCATAGTCACAGTATGGGCATTTCATGATGCGTATTGCCTCCTTTCTTAGTCGCTTGAGCCTCAAAAATGAACTCTTCGAAAAAAAATTTGAATTTCCATGTAATTCCTGTAATGAAGTTCAGATTTTTGCACATAATACTTTTACCAACCGCAAGGAGGTGAACATACATGAGCGCATCCCGCAGCAGTAACCAATTGGTAGTGCCACAAGCGACAGCTGCCCTTGACCAAATGAAATATGAAGTTGCTCAAGAGCTAGGCATCGCAATTCCGCAAGACGGATACTACGGCAACATGGCTACAAAAGACGCAGGCTCCATCGGGGGATACATTACCCGTCGCCTAGTGCAAATTGCCGAGCAATCCCTTGCTGGTCAATACAAATAATGATTCATTAAAAGTTGTATGAATAACCGAAGCTTTGGCAGTGCTCGTCCATGAAGAGACGAGCCTCCAAGGCTTCATTTATTTTCGTTATCGTTAAGGATCATCCATTAAAGACTCGGATATAAGTCCTTATACTTATTATAATAGTAAATGACTCGCTGCACATAGTGTCTAGTTTCTCCAAACGGAATTTCTTTAACCGATTCGATCGTTCCATCCCAAGTCCCCGAGTCAAGCCACTTGCGAACATTCCCTGGACCCGCGTTGTATGCAGCAATTGCAGCTATCTTATTTTGATCAAATTGTTGATTAAGAGATCTTAAATACCACGCGCCAACCTCAATGCTAACGTCTGCACGATTCATAAGCATGTCATCCGTTACGGCTTGAAATCCTGCTTTTTGAACGACCCATGCAGCCGTATCAGGCATAATTTGCATTAAGCCCAGTGCACCCTTCTTCGATTCCTTGCCAGTCTGAAAATTGCTTTCACTGCGAATAATCGCGGCCACTAAATGCGACTCAACGCCATAGTTAGAAGCACTTGCACGAATGTCTTCTTTGTAATGAACCGGATACATCCACTCCGCAAGCCAATCTGATTTGAGAAATAAAATCATCAATAAACCAAGCAGGAGGACGAGCAACACCCTTTTCTTTTGGAATACCCTCATGGCAAACACATACTTTTCCAAAATTCATCCAGCTGACGCTGTGTCTCCTCCAGCGATCCGCTGTTATCGATGACCCAATCCGCTTTCAGTCTCTTTTGCTCAATATCCATTTGCAATGCGATACGCCGGCTTGCTTCTTCCTCAGGCAATTGGTTTCGTTCCATTAAACGTTTTTTCTGAAGCTCAGCGGGTACATATACGACCAATATGCCTTCGTACAGATGCTCCTGCTTCGTCTCGTATAGCAGCGGCACGTCAGCTACTACTAATCGTTCTGGATACTGCTGCGCGTAAGTATGTATGGTTTGCTTCATCCGCGCCCGTATAGCAGGATGGGTTATGGATTCAAGCTTTGCTAATGATTGTTTATCGCGAAACACAATTTCGCCGAGAGCTTTGCGGTTAAGAGAACCGTCCGTTTCAAGGACAGCTTGTCCAAACGTAGAGGCGATTGCCTCTAATGCTGGTTCCCCGGGAAGTACAACCTCCCTTGCGACTTGATCGGCATCGACCAGCAGCGCACCGCGTTCGACGAGCATGTTTGCGATTGTGCTTTTGCCGCTGGCAATACCGCCGGTTAATCCGATTATCATCCTTTTCACCTCAAATTATAACAGCTTCATGATTCCGATTATGATTAATAATATGCCTGGCAGCATAGCTAATGTCTGCATGCCTTTCCATGCGGAGAAACGAAAGCCAAAACGGATGCCGCCTACAAGAAAAAGCGCACTCGCCGCCGCTATGGTTAAAGCCGTAAGTAAGGAAGGCAATCCGATCAACGCAGCCCCAAGTCCAGCTCCAAATGCATCAAGTGATAATGCAAAGCCAAGCATGACGGCCTCCGATGCAGAGATGGTGCCTGATTTATCGACGTCAGCCGACTGTGGCGTGCGCAAAATCTGAATAACGAGCCCTAGACGCTTCAGCTCTACCATAACGACAAGCGCAGCATTCGCGATCTCTCCGGCATGTGTTTTTGCGCCAGCTTCTGCCGTAGCAGCACTTTCTTGTACTGCAGTTTCTACGTGCTCATGCCTCACATCATCCTGCTGCTGTTTGTTTCGTCTAAGCTGCAATAGCGCCCAGACACCAATCAGCATGAGGACACATGCGCCAATGAGACGCGCAACGAATTCAGACAGGAACGTGGTTATCAATCCGCCAACCTGCATGGACAAATAAATAATAATACCAGAGCAGCAAGCAATAATCAGTATTGACACAATCGGTATGCGGATTCTCCGCAAACCGTAAGTAACGCCAACACCAAAACCGTCTACGCTAACAGCAACAGCAAGAACTAATAATGAAACTACATGCGCGAACAATGTTTTAGTCCCTCCCCGCACAGCGGCGATCCGGCTCACAAGAAGCTGTAAGTAGACATCCGCCTATTGTTCGTAACACACTTATCATATGCGGGGAGTATTTGACTGTGCATGTTGGTTAACATTTGCTGAGATTCGTATTATTTTCCTGATGCTTGCAGTGTCTGGCATTTATTGCAAATATGCGTGCCGCGGCCGCCAACAACAAATTTATGGATCGGTCTTGAACAAGTTGGACAAGGCTCATCCTTCTTGCCGTATACAAGCAGCTGATGCTGAAACATTCCCATCTCACCTTGTCCATTAACGTACGATTTAATAGACGAACCGCCTGCTTCAACCGCATTTCCCAGTGTCGAGCGTATCGCTTCATAAAGTCGCTTCCATTCGGCCGGCTTCAATGTGTTAGGTGTTCGCTCCGGATGGATGCGTGCTTGAAATAAAGCTTCGTCTACATAAATGTTGCCCAAACCGACAATATGCTCTTGATTAAGCAATAGCGGCTTAATCTTAGTCGCGCGTTTCTCGAGCTTACCGCGAAGCGCTTCAAGCGTAAAGGCTGGCTCAAGCGGCTCTATACCAAGCTTGTTAAGCGGCGGAAGCTCAAGCTCCTGCCCTTCCTCAAATAAATGCATTGTACCGAACTGGCGAACGTCCTTATAACGCAAATCCGTGCCATCTTCGAAATGAAAGATAACATGGGTATGCAGCTCAATCGGCTCTTCCGATGGGAAAACCCCATATCGGCCTTCCATTCGCAAATGCGATACAAGTACGAGCCCGTCCAAGATGATCCGCAAAAACTTGCCGCGCCGCTCAACCGTCTGGATCGTATGTCCGACAAGCGCATCCGCGAACTGTTCAGGTTCTGCTGGACGCTGTATAATACGCGGGAGTCTAACGGTTACGGATTGGATTCGTTTTCCCGCTACAAGTTCAATTAGTGTTCTTCTAACTGTTTCTACCTCTGGCAATTCAGGCATTTCTCCTCACCTCAACAACCATTATACCCGAAACTGCCCGCCAGTGGGTTACTTTGCTTCATACCAATTGTCACCGAAACTCATATCGGCCTTCAAAGGAACATCAAGTTTGAGCGCTCCAGCCATCACTTCAGGCACAAGCGTCTTCATCAGCTCCAGCTCCTCTTGCGGCACTTCAAACACGAGCTCATCGTGCACCTGCAGCAGCATGCGGCTCTTCAGCTTGCGTTCGCGCAGCGCAGCGTCCATATGAACCATGGCCAGCTTAATAATATCTGCCGCAGTACCTTGAATCGGTGTATTCATCGCCGTACGTTCAGCAAAGGATCGCAAGTTGAAATTAGAAGCATTGATGTCATTCAGATAACGCCTGCGCTCAAGCAGTGTGGCCACATACCCGTCGCGCTTCGCTTGCTGAACGATATCGTGCATATATTGGCGAACGCCTTTGAAAACCTCCTTGTAATCCGCAATAAACTTCCCAGCTTCATTACGGGAAATGCCAAGGTTTTGCGATAAGCCAAAATCGCTGATGCCATAAACGATGCCGAAGTTGACCGCTTTTGCCGAACGACGCATGTTGGAATCTACCTCCTCGGCAGTTACACCGAATACATCCATCGCGGTTTTGGTATGAATATCCATGTCCTTAATGAACGCTTCCTTCATATTCTCATCATCAGCAATATGTGCGAGCACACGAAGCTCAATTTGTGAATAGTCAGCTGCTACGATGGACCAGCCCGGCTCGGACGGTACAAAGGCTTTCCTAATTTGGCGTCCTTCCTCAAGACGAATCGGAATGTTCTGCAAGTTAGGGAACTGACTGCTTAGACGACCGGTAGCTGCAATGGTCTGGCGATAATACGTGTGAATTTTGCCTGTTTCCTTGCGCACTTCTTTGAGCAAGCCCTCTACATAAGTAGATTGCAGCTTCGAGAGCTGACGATAATGCAGAATAAGCGGAATAATCTCGTGATAAGGCGCAAGCTCCTCCAGCACTTCAGCATCCGTCGAATAACCTGTTTTCGTCTTTTTCTTAGCAGGCAGGCCAAGCTTCTCGAATAAAATCTCACCCAGCTGTTTTGGCGATCCGATATTAAATTCCGTACCAGCAAGCTTGTACACACTGCTAATGATTGTTGTCAGCTTACTCTCCAAGTTACGGCCCAGCGCCTCCAACTCCTCGGACTTTACTTTAATGCCCTGAAACTCCATTCCTGCAAGAATGCGGGACAATGGATGCTCCATATCAAAATAAAGCTTGCTCATGCCCGTATTGCTTAGCTCTTCGGTTAACAAAGGCACGAGCTTCCGAACAGCTTCCGCTTTCAGCGATAAATGGCGGTAAAGGGTATCGGCATCAGGCACTCTGAATTTCGCTCCTTTGCCATAAACAGCTTCATCCGGCGGCAGTGTCGACAACCCTTGCTTCTCATTAATGCCGCTTAATGTCTGGCTTGCTTCTGTAGGATCGAGCAAATAGGCTGCCAGCTGCACATCAAAAGCAGAACCCTCGAAGCTGATTCCGCTCCATTTGAGTGCGAGCTCCACCTTATGGAGATCAAAGCCGTATTTCGGCTTGTCCGCTTGTTCGAGCCAGTCGCGAAGCTTTGCTGCGAAAGGCTGCTTAAGCACTGAATATGGCATTACATACACCGCTTCATCGGTGGCGATAGCAAGGCCAATCAGCTCGGCATGATGTGGATTCTCCCCAATGGCTTCGATATACAAGCCATTTTTGTCCGACTTCTGGAGCAGCTGAATAAGCTTCTCCAGCATCTCTGCGTCTTTTTCTGATTCGATCACATTAATATTCAAATCAGCAGCAGCAGCTTCGGCTTCCTTATCCATATCGCCTGCTTCAGCACCTAGCTCCAACCGATCAATTAATGATTTGAATTCCAGCTTGCGGAACGCCTCAGCCAGCTTCGAACCATCATACCCGTCATAACGAATGTCATCGATAGACTTTTCTATAGGCACTTCTCGGAAGATCGTCGCCAAGCGCTTGCTCATCGTAGCATCATCTTTATGGCTCTCAATGTTTTCCTTCAGCTTGCCCTTCAGCTTGTCCAAGTTATCAAGCACGCTTTCAACCGATCCATGCTCATGAAGCAGCTTAAGCGCCGTTTTCTCGCCTACACCCGGAACTCCAGGGATGTTGTCTGAGGTATCCCCCATGAGCCCCTTAAGATCGATAATTTGCATCGGCACAAGGCCGTATTTCTCTTGGATCGTCTCTGGTGTATAAAGTTCAACATCACTAACGCCTTTGCGTGTTACCGCAATGGTTACTTTGTCTGAAGCAAGCTGCAGCATATCTTTATCTCCAGTAACGACAAAAGCTTCTACACCTTTCTCGTCGGCTGCCTTCGTTAGCGTACCGATAATATCATCGGCCTCGTAACCGGACAGCTCAAACTGCGAAATGCTAAAGGCTTGAAGCAGTTCCTTAAGCACTGGGAATTGCTCTGACAGCTCTGGCGGTGTCTTTTGTCTTCCGCCTTTATATTCTGCATAACCTTCATGGCGAAAAGTGACCTTGCCGGCATCAAATGCCACCAGCACATGAGTCGGCTTTTCTTGTTCAAGCAGCTTAAGCAGCATCGTTGTAAACCCAAAAATCGCATTCGTGTGATTGCCCGCCGAATTCGTGAGCGGCGGCAAAGCAAAAAACGCACGGTAGATTATACTGTTTCCGTCAATTAGCATCCATTTTTCCATAAGGAATCAACACCTTCTTTATGTAACATTCATACCTTTAAGTATACCACAAAAAGGGCTATTCCCAAGCATCGCAGCCATAGGATAGCCCTTTTTTGTATCGGTTACATCATCATGGAGTGAAAAGGAGCAGGCCTGCCTAATAAATACCCTTGAGCGTATTCAATCCCCATCTCACGCACCTTCGCAAGCTCTGCTTCAAGTTCTATGCCTTCGGCGATAATGGAAATATCCATTTTTGCTGCAATCTGAACCAGCGTGTACAAAATATGCTCCTTCATCTCATCCAAGTGGATATTCTGAATAATCGACCGATCCACCTTCAAATAATCAGGACGCAGCTCAGCGATAGATTGCAAGGACGAATAACCCGCTCCAACATCATCAATTGCAATTTGATAACCTTGGCTTCGGTAATGCTCCAGCGCCTTCTTCACAGAACCAAAATCCGCGATTGAGCTTCGTTCTGTAATTTCAAATACAACATGATGGGGCGATAGCTTATGCTGCTCCAGCAGACTGAGCGTTTGGCCAGGCGAGAAGCTTGGATCCTCCATAATTTGCGCCATCACATTGATGAATAGCTTTTGCCCTGGCATGAGCCGCAGACAGCCGTCTATCGCTTTTTCTCTAGCCAGCCTATCCAGGCTATAAGTCAAACCCTCCTGCTCAGCACACTGAAAGAGCTCCATTGGTCCGGAGAACCAAGTTTGATCCTGCGTACGCGATAGCGCTTCGAAGCCAAATACCTCTCCTTCGCGCAGCAGCGATACGATAGGCTGATATACTGGCTGAATAAGCCGCTCGCTAATGACTCGTTCCAGCGCTCGGCGCTTCAAGCTTCGTTCCATCGATCCGGCGGATTGCCCGTGCAAAATTGCTTTTTTCATCGCATCATACCAGACTAGTCCATCCACAGGGTCATTGTCATTGGGTACGACAGATACGCCAACATGGAGCTTCCCAAGCACATCAGCTAGCCCCTCAAAACAAATCTCCTCTGCAAATTTTTTCTCCCAATCAGCGGTATGCTTATAGGCCAGCTCAAGCAGCCAGTCCTCCTGCAGCAGTTGATGCCCGGCCGGCAAGCGCATATGGATAAATAAATCCTCCTTCATCCATTGCAGCCCTTCATATAGTAGAGAGCTTCCAAATGCAGCCTTCACCTCATTCTCTGCAAAAACACGCCATTTCTCATGCTGCGCGGATAAATGATTTTTCCGAACATCCGTAGGAAACTGCCATGATAAATAAATAATACCAAGATGACCCGAGCTCACGTTTTCCGTATCGTTTAGCCGCCATATGTCCCGTAGTTGTCTCAATTTCCGTTCCGTTCCTCTCCATGATGCATTCCTATAATTTGATCCATGACATAGACGCTGCCTTTAAGAGCTTTCGCTTGTTTCTTTAGCTTTGCCGCAATCCTCGGAATATCATCTGCCGCTAGCGCTACTCTGCCATCCCATAACATGAGTGACAAAGAAAGCGTTACACCCTCCTGATCAATGAGATTGCCCTCTCGATCCTCAACCGTCGTTACTTGGGCTCCGCCGTAAAATGCTTTAATCCCGCTATCGAAACGCTTAATCATAGCCTGACATAGTTGCTCCGCCGAATCTGCTCTCATTACCACGATGAAATCATCTCCGCCTATATGTCCGACAAAATCGTTGCCTGCTCCGAGCTGATCAAGCTCCATGCGCAGAATATCTCCCAAATAGCGGATCAAATTATCTCCGAGCCCAAAACCAAAGGAATCGTTATACCATTTAAAATAGTCCAAGTCCGCATAAACGACAGCAAACGGCTCACCTTGTCCGATCCGCTGGCTCAGTTCAAGCTGAATTTCCTCGTTTCCCGGCAGCCCCGTAAGCGGATTAGCTGTTCGTGCTGCCTCTGTGCGAAGCGCCGTCATGCATTCCAAGATAGACCTGATCGTAGCTGCTCCTGCCATCTGTCCATCCTTCGTAATAAGAACGACATCGTATAGCTGCGAGAAATCCCTTGCCATTGCCAGCTGAGATACATGTTCGACAGTAAGCTGCTCATCCACAATAAGCGGTTGATTGTTCATAATCCGCTCAATCGGTCTGTTCCAATAAAGAGGCAGCCCGAATTGTCCGGCTAACATTTGATGCAGCTTCTCTTTCATTAAGATGCCAATTGGTCTGCCTTTATCGACAATGACCGCGCCTTGCGCCTTCGCATTCGTATCGAAAAAATAAGCAACCTCGGACACCCTGGCCCGAGCAGGAAATATTGGAAAAGGTGCAGCAAGCCCGCCAATTCGAACGGTTCGGCTGTGGTTCCCCGGCAAATGCAGCTGCTGCACTGGCTCGCCTGCTCCGATAATCTGACCGTAGTTTTCTATTTTCGGTTTGCCTTCGGCTAGAGATTCTTGGCGGTTCCTTCCGAGAGTAACGTTATATGCGCTTTGCTCCATCGCATCAAGAATCATCCGATAAACAACCGACTCCGAGGAACGGCCGGTTGCTGGAGGGTATGCCGTTGAAAGACCTATGCTTACCTCCAAATCGGTGTCTGAGAAAGCCCCGTCTTCCTTTTTTGCCTCAGACTTCCTAAGCCTATCAATAAGCCGCTCCATCGCTTTCTCGACCACTCGAATGATCGGTTCATCCTTCTGCTGCCGATCAAATAAATAAAAGTAATCCCATTCAAGGCGCTGACGCCAGAAAAGCCTTGCCTCCGTGCCCTCCCATAGCTGCAATGCTGATTCTGCTGCTGTATTCCCGAGGCGAAAACGGACGTAGATGACACCAATTCCGCCTTCATGCCAGCGCTCTTTTATGCTGCGGAGCATATCTCGATTGAATAAACCAACCCCGACTCCATTCATGCCAATCCCCTCAATCGACTATCGTCTATTTCAGTTCCTTTATGTATTACTTTACCAGCGAATTGTGAATAGAGATGCATAAAAGGATTAACTTGCGGTAAAATTCGACATTTTTCTTAGTTCTTTTCTCCTAAACAAAAAAACCGTCCAGCAGCTAAGCGTGGGCGGTCTTAAGTATGTTTTCAGTAGGTTATACGTTCAAATCCGGACGATTTCCCGTTACGAGATAAACGACGCTCTCACCGATGTTCGTCGCGTGATCACCGAATCTTTCGAGGTAACGTCCGACGAGAGTAAGAAGCGATGACTGTGTAATGTTGCGAGGGTTTTCCATCATAAGGGAATAAAGCTCGCGCGTAATTTGTCCATACAGGGCATCAACCTGATCGTCGTCCTTCGCCATTTTGTAAGCAAGGTCCACGTTTTCTTGAATAAACGATTGAATGGATTCGTATGTCATAAGCTGAACAATTTCAGCCATACGCGGCAAATCGATTAACGGTTTTATTAGCTCCTGACCCTCTAAACGCAATACAACCTTAGCTATATCAACGGAGAGATCGCCCATACGCTCCAAATCGCTTGCGATTTTAAACGAGGACAGAATTCTTCTCAAATCCTTGGCAACAGGCTGCTGCGTAGCGATCAGCTTCGAGCCGATTTCCGTAATCTTTTCTTCCATTTGGTTAAGCGACGGGTCCAGCTTTATGACCTGCTTCGCACGGTCAACATCAACGGTTTTTAATGCTTCCATCGATTCTACGAGCGCTTTTTCAACAAAAGTACCCATATCAATCAGCAAATTATGAAGATGCTCTAGTCCTTGGTCAAACTCTTTACGCGTGGTCATCATGAACGGCATTCCCCCTACAAGGTTTGTAAAACAACATCTTTCGCAAGGCCAAAATCATATGATTCAGCCTCTTGAATTGAAGTTTTCTCCCACGATCCGTCTGGCTTAGCCGAAACGTCCGCTTATATAATCTTCTGTGCGCTGATCGGTTGGATTGGAGAACAGCTTCTCCGTATCCGAGTACTCAACGACCTCGCCATTCAAGAAAAACACCGTTTGATTGGATACGCGGGCTGCCTGATGCATGTTGTGAGTAACCATCACGATTGTGTATTTATCTTTCAATTCTTGAGCAAGCTCTTCAATTTTCAGCGTGGAAATCGGGTCAAGCGCTGATGTCGCCTCATCCATAAGCAAAATATTCGGGTTTACTGCAAGTGCGCGGGCAATACAAAGGCGCTGCTGCTGTCCACCAGATAAACCGAATGCAGAACGTTTCAAGTGATCCTTTACTTCATCCCACAATACCGCGGATTTCAAGCTTGTTTCTACAATTTCATCGAGCTCGCGCTTGCTAGTAATACCATGCAGGCGAGGACCGTATGCCACGTTATCATAGATCGATTTCGGGAACGGATTTGGCTGTTGGAATACCATGCCGACCTTTTTGCGCAGTGTTTCAACATCCACTTCATTCGAGTAAATTTCAGTACCGCCAATGGCGATACCTCCCTCAATCCGAGTGCCCGGAATCATATCGTTCATACGGTTTAGTGTACGAAGCAAAGTTGACTTTCCGCAGCCGGATGGACCGATGAATGCAGTGATTGCTTTCTCAGGTATCGTTAGCGTTACATCCTTCAAAGCGTGGAAAGCGCCGTAAAACAAATTCAGCTTGTTAATATTAATAAGTGCTTCCATATCGTTTTCCTCCTAAATATTCTTCTGATACTTGTTGCGAAGCAAAATAGCCGAAAAGTTCATTAGCAACAGCAGCGCTAGTAAAACGATAATTCCGCTGGCAGCAAGCTCCTTAAATTCAAGCTGTGGCTTAGACAACCAGTTGTACACTTGAATAGGAATAACCGTAAACGAATCCTTAAGACCTTCTGGCAAAAAGGCAACATACGTTAATGCTCCGATCATAACTAGCGGTGCCGTTTCTCCAATTGCACGAGACATAGCAAGAATGACGCCAGTTAGTACGCCCGGAAGAGCTGAAGGCATAACAGAGCGAGAAACGGTCTGCCACTTGGTCGCGCCTAGAGCGAACGAAGCATCACGGCGTGATTTTGGAACGGCACGAATTGCCTCTTGTGCGGAAACGATAATAATAGGAAGCACAAGCAGCGTCATCGTGAGCGCCCCTGCAATGAGGCTGCGGTCAAGCGCAAGCAGGCGTACGAACAAGGTTAAGCCCAAAATACCGTATACGATGGACGGAACGCCCGCTAGTGTACTGATATTAAGCTGAATCATCCGGGTAATCCGGCCCTTCTTCGCGTATTCCTCCAAGTAAATCGCAGCTCCTACTCCAAAAATAAAGGAAATAGGCGCCATAATAAGCAGCATGTAAATCGTACCAACCAGCGCCGACTTCATTCCGGAACCGTCCGCTTTGCGAGACGGGAAGTTCGTGAATAGATCAGGCTGGAGCCTTGCAATACCGTCGATCAAAATATCTACGATTAACGCGCAAAGCGCGAGAACGCCGATAGAAGTGGCGGCGACGAACAGGATATGAAGCATCCAATCCTTTTTCCGCCGATTAGCAATTTGCTTGCGGTTTGCATCTAGAAATATGTTCATCTTAGTACTCCTCTCTGAATCTTCTTGCAATGTACTGGGCAAGAATATTGAGCAGGAATGTAATGACGAACAACGTCATGCCGACCGCGAAGATCGATCCATACTCAACCGTTCCATGCGGCGTATCCCCAAGGCTGACCTGAACGATATAAGCGGTCATCGTCTGGATGCTCTCGAGCGGATTAGCCGTCATATTAGGTGTAGAGCCTGCCGCTACCGTAACGATCATCGTCTCGCCGATCGCCCTTGAGAAAGCAAGTACGGCAGAAGCCACGATACCCGAGAAGGCTGCTGGCACAACGATTTTCAAAGCAACCTCGAACCGTGTTGCGCCAAGCGCATAAGCGCCGTCACGCAAGCTGCGCGGTACAGAGGACATCGCATCCTCGCTTAGCGAGCAAACCATAGGAATAATCATAATACCGACAACAATACCGGCACTTAATGCGTTGAACACGCCGGCGCTATGAAAGATGCTTTGAATAAGCGGTGTAACCAAGCTAAGAGCAAAGTAACCATATACGATGGTTGGAACTCCTGCGAGTACCTCCAATATCGGTTTAATTACTTTACGAACTCGCTTCGGTGCATATTCTGATAAGTAAATGGCACTTGCAAGCCCTAGTGGGATAGCGACTAAACAAGCGATAAACGTGATCATGAGCGTGCCTGACAGGAGCGGCAAAACGCCGAAGCTTTTGGGCGGAATTAACGGTGACCATTTGGTCCCAAACAAGAAATCAAAAATCGGTATTTTTTGAAAAAACTGATAGGTCTCTGAGATGAGTGTGACGACAATACCTATTGTAGTTAGAACAGATACGGATGCACACAGGAACAATAGGATTGGCATCAATTTGTTCATGATGCTTACGCGTTTATTTTTGAAATCATAGACTTCCTTGCTGTTTGTTTGAGCCTTAATGACCGTTTGCAGCCCTTGGCTTGGCATTGCAGCGTCCTCCTTCTTGCCTTTACAATTCGTTTACATTTGTGCCGATAAAAAGGTGATGTCCCTCGAGACACCACACATTTTCATCAGGTCGTTTGTTGCTTATTTAATTTTTGCTGCTTCTGTTGCGTATTGCTCATCTGGAAGTGATACATAACCAACTTCGCCAGCAAAAGTACCGATGTTGTTGATGTAGTATTTAACGAATGCGTTCACTTCTGGACGCTCAAGCTCTTTATTGTTTGCATAGATGAAGAGCGGACGGGACAATGGCGCATATGAACCGTCTTTGATAGTGTCATACGTTGGTGAAACTGCACCTTTGCCAGCGTCTACAGGAACAACTTTCAATTTATCTTGGTTTTCTTCAAAGTAAGCAAAACCGAAGTAGCCAATGCCGTATTTGCTGCCTGCTACGCCTTGAACAAGTGCGTTGTCATCTTCAGAGAAGCTGATTGCTTTATCGTTGCGAATACCTGCTTTTTCAAGAATAGCTTCATTAAAGTAGTCATAAGTTCCGGAATCAGCGCCTGGTGAGAACATTACAATCGGCTCAGCAGGGAAAGTGTCGCGAACGTCTTTCCAAGTTGTTACTGTGCTGCCAGTTGTAAAGATTTTGTTCAGCTCTTCTACTGTCAAGTGGTCGATGAAGTCATTGTCTTTGCTTACTACAACGGACAAGCCGTCAAATGCTACAGACAATTCAGTGTATTCGATTCCAGCTGCTTTACAAGCTGCTGCTTCTTCATCCTTGATGTGACGGGAAGCATCTGCAATGGCAATCTCGCCTGCGCAAAATTGTTTGAAGCCGCCGCCTGTGCCAGATACGCCTACAGGAACGCGAACGTCTTTGTGCTCTTTGTTGAATTCTTCAGCTGCTGCTTCTGTAAGTGGGAACACTGTGCTTGAACCATCAATTTTAATCTCGCCTGACAATTTCACATCTTCACCAGCTGGTGCGTTAGTTGCAGTGTTATTCGTAGATCCTGTATTTTCAGAACCTTTATTTCCGCTATTATTACCACATGCAGCTGCGAATACGAGCAGCGTCACCATCGACAACATTAGAATTCCTTTAAACCCTTTTTTCTTTAACAACTCTACCACTCCTCTTATTATGTCTGTAAGGGTTCATCCCCGTGCCTCTTATACTACTAGCCGTTTGTAAACCTCGTATTCTGTTTTTGTAAACTCCATGTTAAAAATAAGATTGCTGTAATTTTTTCATTTCGACTGCGATATGAACAGCTTGCTGATGTGCCTGCTCCGATAAAATGCCAATTTGCTTCGCGCTATTGCGATTATCAGCTGCCGCTCGGAATAGATGATTAAACACCTCCACGGCTTCATTGATATTCGCTTCGCTTGCGATCGTCTCCATTCGTCCTGAATGAGCAAGACTTGTCGTTTGCGTAATGGCATCAACTATCGTTTTTGTTAACGTCGTTATTTCGTTCGCAAATTGCTTCGTTTGGCCTGCAAGCTTCATCACTTCGCCAGCGACAACCGCAAAACCGCGCCCATGCTCCCCCGCACGGGCTGCTTCTATAGAAGCATTCAGCGCGAGTAGATTACTCATCTCTGCCAGTTCTTTTATTAATAAAGAAACTTTGCTGATAGACCCCGCCTCAGATTGAAGCTCATTCATCCGTTTCTCCTGAAGCTCAGAATTCAGCGTCATGGCGTTAAAAGCTTTTGTTACTTTATCCAGCTCGTTTTTGCCGGTTAGGGTCAAATCGACCATATCTACAGACATTGACTCGCCTTGTTCAGTTGACTTGCGAACGCTGCTGACGGCTTGTTCGATCTCTCTCACCCGCTGCTCTGCTGAGCGAATCGTACTCATTTGCGCATCAACGGCTTCCTGCTGCAGCAGGCGGGAAATCTTGAGCATGTCCGACACAGTCAATATACCTGCAAGCTTATTTTTTAACGTAACGATGACACAATCGTAAAGCACACTCTCGTGGCGGCTTAATGCGCTGTCAATGAGCTGCTGCGGTGCATAATCATAATCGACTACGAGCGGACTCGCATCCATAAGCTTTGTAATCGGTTTGTCATCATACAAATCTGCGCTAAAGCGATGGCCCAGCTTCAGGAAGAAACGATTGCGCATCATCAGACCGATAGGAGCCCCTTGCTCCCCAGTTACGATAATGCACTCACTTTCCGGATGCTTCTTAAACACAGCGATCGTCTGCCGGCATGTATGCTCTGCGTCTATTGTTGGAGCCTGACGCAAAAAATGATGCAGGCGCGTTGCTTCTGCTTTTACCGGACGAATAGTTATTTCATCAGCACGCTGCTCCGCTTGCTTAACAGTCCTTTCATCGGTTCCTTTTACCTCAATCGGTTGTTGTTCTTTTCCGTTAAGTGGTGTGTTTGGAGCAGTACGCTCATTTTTCTCGATAGCTGATTGTTTTTCTTTATCTAGAACAGTCGCTGTCACTTCACCCTCACCCTTCCTTCTTTTTCCTTATGCACTCACTATAGGTCGTAAGCATCAATTGAATTAGGTAGAAATGTTATCGGAATGTTAAATTCGACAATATATTTTTTAATTTCCGTAAAAACATGCCTATTGAATTTTCCAATAAGAGAGTCTTTATGACTATACAACAAAAAAGCTGTGATCCACATACAGTTTCCTGTACGCTTCACACAGCTTTTCTATGAGACTAGTATTATTTCGAAGCTCGTTTCAAGATCCGGCAGCCGTAAGGCTTCAATTCAACACTGTTGTTTAGAGCCGCACCCGTCAACAAATCTGTATACTGCTGTGCATCTAAAGCAACAGAAACCTCATTTGCACTGAAGTTGGATACAAAGACGTAGTCGTTCACGCCATCCGTTCTTAATTGTGCAGTTACGCCATGCGGCAGCTCGGAATCAAGAACACGCTTGATCCCCTCTTGCTCTATAATCCGAGTCAGAAAATCGTTTGTAAAAGCTGCTTCGTTGCGCGATGCAACATAGTAGGCTTTGCCTGCACCCAAATGATTTACCGTTAAGGCAGGGCGACCCGCATAAAAATCCTCACCGTAAACAGCAAGTGCCTCCGCCCCTTCAAGATGGATGAGATCACACAGCTCGCGTGCTGTATATTGGCCGCTCAGTCCAAGCTTATTTCCGTCCTTCAGCACGACCTGATTGGAATCATGATCATGCAGCGAATCGATCTCCTCGGACCAGATCCCAAGCGTCTTGCGCAGTGGTCCTGGGAAACCTGTTAGGAAGCATAGGTCATTCTCATCGACGATACCTGTCCAATAAGTAGCGATGAAAGTACCGCCATTTTCAACAAAACGTTCAATGCGCTCGCCTACACCTGGACGCACCATGTATAACATAGGAGCCATAAGAAGCTTGTATGAATCAAAGCTGCATTCCGAATCAATAATGTCCACTGGCACACCCAGATCCCAGAACGGTCGATAATGGCGTTTAGCCGTTTCCTCATAATGAAGACCGCTATTGCGCGGGCCTTGCGAATCCTTTACTGCCCAACGATTTTCCCAATCATAGATGAGCGCTACCTCTGGCTTCACAGTTGTACCTACTACTTCAGTCAG
The DNA here is from genome assembly GCF_052114265.1 of Paenibacillus sp. MCAF9. Classification (NCBI taxonomy): domain Bacteria; kingdom Bacillati; phylum Bacillota; class Bacilli; order Caryophanales; family Paenibacillaceae; genus Paenibacillus; species Paenibacillus sp. MCAF9. Next base: position 145,446 of record NZ_JBFREL010000005.1, on the reverse strand, counting down.
TTTCTCCAAAGCTTCGCCAAGCTCAGCCACATCGCGGAAAACGCGAGTATGCTCATGGCCGACATGATCCACTACTGCACCATGCAGCTTCTCGCTTGAGCCTCTGCTCTTGCGCCACTGGAAATACTGAACAGTATCTGAGCCATGTGCCACCGCTTGAAGCGATGACAGCATGTGCATGCCTGGACGCTTCACTTTGCTGATTGGCTGCCAGTTCGTCATGCTCGGCGTGCTTTCCATCAGCATGAACGGCTTTCCGCCGCCAAGCGAACGAAACACATCATGGTTGAAGCCGATCCACGCCGCTTGCTCGCTGTCGTCTCCGCCATTATCGTGCCAAGTTGGATAAGCATCCCACGAAATCATATCGAGCAGCTCTGTAAACTTCCAATAGTTAAGCGGCTCAAAATCAAGCATGAAGTTCGTCGTAATGGGAAGCTCGCTGTTAGCGGCGCGCAGCGGAGCAATTTCGTTGCGGCAGAAATCAACCGTTTGATCCGTAACGAATCTTCTCCAGTCAACATTCTGGCCGTGAACCGCTTTCTCGCCACGCTCGGTTGGCGACTCGACTTGGCTCCAATCGGTATACGTATGGCTCCAGAACGTCGTCCACCATGCATCGTTAAGCGCTTCTAGTGTTCCGTATTTATTTTTCAGCCACTCGCGGAAAGCGTCTTCACAATACGAGCAGTGACATTCGCCGCCATATTCATTTGATATATGCCAGCCGATTACCGCAGGATGATCCGAATAACGTTCAGCCAGCTTCGAGTTCATGATCGTTACTTTCTCGCGATATACAGGTGAGCTGAAGCAGTGGTTGTGGCGCGCACCATGCAAATTACGAATTCCGTTAGGTGCAACGCGCAGCACTTCCGGATATTTTTGAGACATCCATACCGGGCGCGCACCGCTTGGTGTAGCAAGCAAGGCATATATGCCGTTAGCAGCAAATTTATCAAGCAACGTGTCCAGCCATTCAAATGTAAATACGCCTTCCTCAGGCTCGATCGCCATCCATGCAAAAATGCCTACAGACATCACGTTGCAATGTGCAAGCTTCATGAGGCGGATGTCTTCCTCCAGCACCTCAGGATACTTCTGCCATTGATCTGGATTATAATCTGCACCATGCAGCATTTGCGGAATTTTTGCGCTTATCGGGGGAAATTTCATACTCATCTCATCTGCCTCCATTTTCGTCTTGCTTGCAGCTATTATTGGTTATACTATAATGATATTCATATTATAGCTTGTTCCTCAAACCAACTATATAACAGTATTTTCGCATCATTATAAAAATATGAAACAGGAGGCCACCGCTATCGACACGATGGTTTTTCCGATTTTGACAGAGACAGACAAGTCACTCCCCGTTTATCTCACGAGTATCGGGCATTGGAGCGATCAAGAACCGATTGACCGTCCAAACGGCTATCCTCATTTTCAATGGCTGCAAGTCATTAGCGGCTCGGGCGAGCTCCATGTTGGCGATCAACAAATGACCGTTCGAGCTGGGCAAGGGTTCTGCCTGTTTCCGAACGAGCAGCATCAATATTTTTCAATACAAGCGCCTTGGGAAATCATTTGGATGAGCTTTAGAGGCGATTTGTCCGACAAGCTGTTTAGGCAGGCTGGAATTACACAATCCGGTGTCTATTCGACTGCTGATCATGATATGATTGTTACCCACATGAAAAACATTTACGCAATGACGCAATCCGGCCGATCTTTTCTAGGTCTCGAATGCTCAAAGCTGGTTTACATGTTTTTACTTGATTTAATGAAGGTTATTCTTGTAAGCTCACACTCGGTAGAACAAAACTACTTGAAGCTGCAGCCTGTTCTTCATTATATTGAAGCTAATTACAGCAAGCTTATTACGATAAAGGATTTAGCAGGCTGTATCGATGTAACGCCGCAGTACCTATGCTTGCTTTTTAAGAAAGCTTTGAAAATGCGACCAATGGCATACGTTAACCGGGAGCGCGTCAATCGGAGCAAGGAGCTTATGTTCCGCGAAAGCGAGATCAAGATGCACGAGATCTCCCAGCGCGTCGGCTTCGACTCCCCCAGCTACTTCAGCTCCGTCTTTAGGCGGCTTGAAGGGTTAAGCCCGGAGCAGTTTAAAAAAATTCACGGCATGCGCTGATGTGGGGGTAATTGGGCAGCTCGGGGCTGGTTCCGTAAGATCACATACGTGCTAACAGCAGACTTACCGCTGTTGGCAGCACGCCTGACGGGCTCCATAAGAACCTATAGGTTCTTACAGACGCTCAGCTAGGTTACTTTGGAGGCTGTAAGAGCACATACGTGCTAACAGCAGACTTTCCGCTGTTGGCAGCACACCTGAAGGAGCCATAAGAACCTATAGGTTCTTACAGGCACATAGCTAGGTTACTTCGGAGGTTGTAAGAACACATACGTGCTAACAGCAGACTTTCCGCTGTTGGCAGCACGTCTGACGGGCTCCGTAAGAACCTATAGGTTCTTACAGGCACATAGCTAGGTTACTTCGGAGGCTGTAAGAACATATACGTGCTAACAGCAGACTTTCCGCTGTTGGCAGCACGCCTGAAGGAGCCATAAGAACCTATAGGTTCTTATGGACGCTCATCTAGGTTACTTTGGAGGCTGTAAGAGCACATACGTGCTAACAGCAGACTTTCCGCTATTTGCAGCTGACCTGTTCCGAACATATAGCCAAATTCATAGGTTTCACTTCATTTCAGGAGGTAAAAATATAATGACCGATAAAAATCTTATATTTAATGAAATTGATCTATATGCGGATGCTTTTCGCACGGTATCACGATCGGTCGGCAGCCGGCCAGAGCTTGGCCATGAGGAGTTTTTTGCTTCTGAGCTGCTCTGTACGGAGCTTGCAAAATACGGGTTTGAGGTTGAACGTGGTATTTTAGGCATTGAGACATCTTTTATCGGTGTTTATGATACAGGAAACCCTGGTCCGACAGTTGGCTTCTTATGCGAGTATGATGCTCTGCCAGAAATCGGACATGCTTGTGGACATCATCTCATCTGCTCTATGAGCATGGCGGCAGCTGTCGGACTTAAAGCGGTTTTGATAAACAGCGGCATTGGCGGAAAAATTCGCATCTATGGTACGCCAGCTGAGGAAACACGCGGAGCGAAAGTACCAATGGCAGAGGCAGGTTTATTCGATGACTGCGACTTCGCTTTAATGGCGCATCCATACTATACGTTTGAACGTTCAGGCGAATCACTAGCGCTGGATGCTGTGCAGTTTGAATTTCATGGTCTAGCCGCGCATGCAGCTGCAAGTCCATATGAAGGAATTAATGCGCTGGATGCTGTGCTTCAGCTGTTCAATAGCGTTAATGCGCTGCGCCAACAAACACGCAGCGATGCGCGCATTCATGGTATTATTGACAACGGCGGCAAGGCGCCGAACATCATTCCTGATTATGCATCGGCCAAATTTTATGTCCGCTCGGCTTCACGTACTTATACAAACGAGCTCACTGCGAAAGTGCTGCGCTGTGCAGAAGGGGCCGCATTGCAGACGGGCTGCACCGTTACAACAAGTCATTTCGAATACTCTTATGACGAGCTGCTTACTAATGAAGCATTGTCCGAGCAATTCAATACGAATCTGATCGAGGCAGGCATTCGCCCTGAGGATATGGAAATCGGCAAGGATCATGGCTCGCTTGATTTAGGCAACGTCTCCGTTCGCTGTCCAGCTATTCATCCTTACGTCAAGGTGGTACAGGATCGTTTTCTGCTTCATACGGAGGCGTTTCGTGATGCGGCAATGACCGAATATGCGCTGGACGGCATGTTATTTGGTGCCAAAATGCTAGCTGCAACCGCATACGACGTATTTGTCGATCCTGCGCTGCTCGCACGTATTCGCACTGAATTCGAGCATCAAACCAAAAGCAGTAAGTAAGAACAGGATAAAGTACAACTTCGCTCGGAATAGGGAGGCAGGCCGCAATGGATAAAAGCATCATCAATAGCCACGAGATTACACAAATTTGTTTATTGGCCGGCAAAATCATTTTGCAAAACGGCGGCGAAACCTATCGTGTCGAAGATACGATGTCCCGAATTGCAGCTGCTTACGGCATAGAGAACTCCCATAGCTTCGTCACGCCGACCGGTATTATATTTGCCATTGACGGTTCATCCCAGATGACGAAGCTCATTCGTATTTCCGAGCGTTCGACGAATTTGCTTAAGGTATCCTTAGTTAACGATATTTCCAGAAAAATTAGCACCGGCACACTGGCTGCTGGAGATGCACACCGACTTTTGCAGGAAATAGACTCTAACGCTTTCGTTTATCCGGTTTGGATGAAAATCATAGCAGCTGCTATAGCGAGCGGCTGTTTTCTTATCATGTTCCAAGGCAGCTGGCGCGACTTCATCCCTGTTGTGCTCATCAGCGGCATTAGCTTCGGTTTTTCAGTTAAGCTGCATCGAATCGTGCCAATCAAGTTTTTCTCCGAGTTTATTACAGCTTTGCTGATCGGCACCTTGTCCGTGCTGTTTGTACATAAAGGATATGGATTTGACCTCGATAAAATTATTATCGGCTCTGTTATGCCTCTTGTGCCCGGCTTGCATATTACAGCAGCAGTTAGAGACCTGATGGCAGGCCACCTTGTATCAGGGCTTTCAAAGGGAGCAGAAGCTTTTCTCACAGCATTCGCAGTGGGCGCGGGGATCGCCGCGGTGCTCTCGTTTTATTAATCATGCAAAAACGCCTTCGGCGTACTTTAGACGCTGAAGCAGCTTTGACGGTGAAATATAAGATAAGTAATAGAAAATGATATACTTTCTTATATTTCGCAAAATTCGGAGGTGTATTACGTTGTCGATATTAGAACAGCTAGTCACTAGCTTTATAGCTTCAGCAGCCTTCGGCCTCATCTTCAACGTACCGAAGCGAACGCTTGTGCACTGCGGCGTTGTTGGCATGATAGGCTGGTACATTTATATTTCCTGCACAGAGCTGTCGCTGGATACCATTCCTGCGACGCTAATTGCTGCTTTTATCGTAACCGTGGTGAGCCAGCTATTCTCTAAGCTATACAAAACGCCCATAATCGTCTTCAGCGTATCCGGCATTATTCCTTTAGTTCCCGGCGGACTCGCCTACGATGCAATGAGAAACGTCGTGGAAGACAATTATGACATTGCCGTGCAGCTAGCCGTAAAAGCATTCATGCTCTCAGGAGCCATTGCCATTGGACTTATTTTCTCAGAGGTCGTCAACCAGCTCATCCGTAAAACGGAACGTTAGCGTAATTTATTGAGATGGAATCACATACCTGGAACGCAATATATTGGCCATTTCTATGATTTGTTCTTTTGTCGGCATTACAAGCTTCGACTCTGCTTCTCTCATACCCGCTTCCGTCTGCTGCGAAGCTATGACTCGTTTGACCGCTTTGACAAAAGCTTCTCCGGCTCCTGCGCCAAGCGGTGTCAATTGCTCCAAACTAGCCGTGCTTTCAGCAGCCACAAGCGGATAATCGTTTTCGCTTTTCCCCTGTGCAGCTTTATCATAGAAGGATCGAACGAAGCTGGCTCGCTCCTGGCCAGATCCATCCGCTACAATAAAGGCTTGTACAATAAAGGCATGCGTCTGCCGACGCTGTGCGATGCCGCAAAATTTATACCCGCCAATGCTCAAATCAAATTCGCCAGGACAATAAGCGCCTTTGATTTCCCCTTTATCTACTTGGCAGCCCGTCTCCTGTAATGCATGACGAATCAGCCCATACATTTTTTCAAAATCATCATGAAAATGAAAAGAGTCCAACGCTTTTTTCGGCATGATGAGCGATATATTAATGACCCCCAAATCAAGCGGTACCGCAGCTCCTCCCGAATTGCGTACAGCAGTAGACCAGCCTTCCGATTGAAGAGCCATTTCAGCGTCGGCAGCGCCTGGCAATCGGCTGTCGCGCAGTCCCATTACAAATGCTCTTGGGTGACGCCAAATATGGCAAATGGCTGGACCTCCCTGCCCTGTTTTTCTGCAAAGCAGCTCATCAAGCGCAAATGGATATAACACATCTAATTCATCCAGCTCATTCATTCGGTCGAGCAGCAGCACATTTTCCAATCCATAATTCCTTATCGAATCCCGTTCCATATGTCGTCCAGCCCTCTCTGCTATTCCCTTACTCCGTATACTTGCTAAGTTATATCTATTTTAACGATAAATGAGCAATCGCGCATCATTTATACTGCTCCCTTATTGCTAATGGCGAAAGCATTCACTACAATAAGGATATTGTCATGCAGCGCCAAGGGGGTAACATTTGATTTGGAAGCAATAAATGAAAAAGTCGCATACGAAAACCCATTGCTGTCGCTGCGCGTTTTTCGCCCCATTCGCAGTCTGGACGGTTACACAAACTGGCATTATCATAAACAGGTTGAGCTGCTGCTCATTCTTGAGGGTGAGCTGGACGTTTACGTCGATGAAGAAAGCTTTCACCTGACTTCTGGCGACATCGTGCTTATCGGAGCTTCGGAGCTGCACTCCGATCGCAGCCATAACTTGCTCGATTATATTGTGCTTCAATTCGATCTGGAACCGTTTTTTGATCAAAGCACGATTCCCTATATGCGGTACTTCTCAGAAACCCAAACACCGCTCAGTAAAGCGAATTATATTTTCCAAGAAAACAACACGGCAAAGCAGCAAGCTGTCTCTTACATTCATCAGCTATTGCACGAGACAACACATAAGGAAACAGGCTATGAGCTGGCAGTTAGCGTTTTAGTCAAGCAAATATTGCTGCTTTTGCTTCGCAACGACAGCCGCAAAGTGTTGATTGAGCAAGATAACTTTGAACGTATACGCCTGAAGCCGGTGCTCGATTATATCGAAAATCATCTGACGGATCGTATCCAAGTTGAAGAAGTATGCAAGATCGCCAATATGAGCTATTATTACTTCGTAAAATATTTCAAAAAAACGATCGGGCTTTCTTTTACGGAATATGTGAATTATCGCAAGGTGAAGTGGGCTGAACGAATATTGCTGACGAAGGATTTGAGCATATCGGAGGTTGGCGAGCGAATCGGGATGCCGAATATGGCACATTTCTATAAAATGTTTAAAAAATACAATGACTGCTCGCCTAAGCAATTCCAGCGTAAGATGCTTGTGCTTAACCGGCAATAATCTGCTTATTAACCAAAAATGCCTTCAGCGTCCTTTGGATGCTGAAGCAGCTTTGAGGGAGAAAATAAGATAAGTATAAATATTAGAAAAAGCTCGTCTACCCTATAATTTCGGGGTAACGAGCTTTTTTGGCATAACGAGCTTATAACCTACACCACGGATCGATTCGATTTGTACAGATTGCTGACCAAGCTCCAGCTTCTTCCGCAATGAGCTCACATGAACATCAACCGTACGCTGGCCGCCGATATAATCGAAGCCCCACACGACATTCATAAGATCATCCCGCGTAATTACCATGCCTGGACGCTGTACTAAATAAAGCAGAACCTCGAACTCCTTCGGTCTAAGCGGAATCGTATCGCCGTTTAAGATGACCTCATACTTCTCGGGATAGATGGACAAATCACCAGCTGTAATGACTTTCTCTGAAGACTCGATCGGCTTGCTATCATCAAGCTGTGTCCGACGAAGCACCGCGGATACGCGTGCTAGAAGCTCAGCCACGCCAAACGGCTTCGTAATATAATCATCAGCACCATGCTTCAGTCCTTGCACAACCTCTTCTTCCGCATTGCGAGCTGTTAAAATAATGACCGGTGTTCTTACGCCATTTTGGCGAAGACGGTTTAATATTTCAAAGCCGTTCATGCCAGGAAGCATGATATCTAAGATGACCAAATCGAAATTACGCTGCAAAGCTGTCTGCAAGCCTTCCCCGCCATGATCGATAACGGTCGTTTCATAGCCCTCTTGGGTCAAATTATACGACAGAAGCCTTGCTAATGTCGGTTCATCTTCAATGACGAGCACTTTATGCGACATGTTACCTCCAACCTGGCGAATGGCGGCGCCAAAGACGCCGCATCCGCATATTTAGAACGTTTATCTTTAGTTTATCACGGATTCATGAAGAATAGGTAAATCTTTTTTTCTATTGCAGTACAGGCAGCTCGATCGTGAATGTAGACCCTACACCAACATCACTTGTTACTGTAATGGTACCTTTATGAAGCTCAACGAGATGCTTAACGATTGATAATCCAAGCCCTGTACCGCCTGAGCTGCGCGATCGTGCTTTGTCTACGCGATAAAACCGTTCAAATATACGCGGCAGATCCTTTTTCGGAATACCGATGCCGGAATCGCTAATTTGGATGCGAATATGATCATCGCCCAAGGCTTCAACCTTTAAGGATACTCTGCCCCCTTCAGGCGTATAGTTAATCCCGTTCGATAATAAATTCATAATGATTTGGCGCAAACGATCCTCATCCGCTTCGACATAAAGTCCCGGCTCAATGTTCATGCTGAGCTCAATTCTTTTGCGTACCGCTTCTGATTCCATCAGCTTAATCGACTTGTGAACGAACGTATCCACTTCTACAGGCGAGAAGACAAGCGGCACTCGCCGTGACTCGATTTTGGACAGCTCCAATATATCTCCGATCAATCGGTTAAGCCGATCTGACTCATCAAATATAATTTGCAAGAAAGAACGCGCTGTTTCTTCGTCATTAACCGCGCCGCCAAGCAGCGTCTCAGCAAAACCTTTTACTGCGGTAATCGGCGTTTTCAGCTCATGGGAGACGTTTGCGACAAATTCACTGCGCATCCTCTCCAGCCTGCGAATAGCGGAAACGTCCTGCAGGACAAGCAGCACACCAGAGAAATCATTCCCCTCCGGATGTATCGGCACGAGATTAAGCTCAAGCAGCCTCTCCTCCGGAAAATAAAATGTAATCTCCTCGCGCAGATGCTGCTTGCTTTTAAGACCCTCTTGAATCATTTGCGACAGCTCGTATTGCTGCTTCGCTTCCGCATAATGACGTCCGACAAGCTCGCGTGCCGAGAAGCCGAGCACTTCCTCTGCACGTCTGTTCATCAATACGATTTTTCCATTCAGGTCGATCATGACGATTCCGTTAATCATATTATCGAGAACACTCTCAAGCTGATTCTCATTTTGCTGGATACGCGTCATTTGAATTTGCAAGCTGTCTGCCATTGCATTAATAGCATTTCCAAGCTCACCAATTTCATCTTGCTTTGTCACTTTTACTCTTGCCAAATAATCCATGTTTTTGATGCGCTTGGCAACCTTCGTAATTTGCTCCAGGGGTTTTGTCAGACCAAGTGCAAGGCGGTAGCTAATAAAAGCTGCAATAAGGAAAAGCACAAGCAGTCCTAAGAACAGCATCATCGTCAATTGACGTATGCTTTCATCAACTTCCTTCAAACTCATCGCAAGGCGAATGACATCAGGCGATTGACCCGGCACCACCGTTACAGGGATAGCCACATACATCATATTTTGTTTAACCGTTTCACTAGCCCGAATCGATCTTCCTGTTCCTGTAGCCAATGCTTCTTTAATTTCGGCACGGTTTAGATGATTGTCCATATCCCGAGGATCTCCATTTGAATCACCTAACACCACACCGTCATTGCGAATAAAGGTTACTCGAGCACCCGCATAACGCTGGAGCTCCTTTGCCTCATTTGTATAATAGTCATATAAGGAGGAAATTTCGCCTGATTTCCAATTCATTTTTGCCGAGATGATCTGCATCTCACGAACCATATTGTCTTCAAGCGCGTTGATATGGTTTTCTTTGAACGTTTTGACCATAAATAATCCTGCTGCACTGACCGATAATGCGATCATCGCAATCATGATGAGCGTCAGCCTAGTGCGGAAGCTGTTCATTAAAATTCACTCCTTATGTTTAATCATGCACACATCGTTTATGGTACATGCGTAGCAGTACTTTCGCTACCCTTGTTATTATTAAGTTTTTGTAAAACATAATGGTACACCGTTGCTAACGGCTGCTGTATAAGAATCGACAACACAACAGGCACAGCAGCTATTGGACTGAAATAACCGAGCGCCAGCACAATGCCAAGAGAAATGTTGCGCATTCCTGTTGCATAGGAAACGGTCACCTGCTGCTCGCGTTTGCGAAGCGGCGCCGTTCCAATGTAGCCGAAGGTGTAACAAGCACTAACCAGCAGCACAACAATTGGAACGAGCAGCAGCATATCCTGCTTCAGCTCTCCTAAATGAGGCGCAATAGCCGATGCATTTAACGCGACAACACCGACGAAACAAAGCTTGGAAAGCGGTGCTGTAAAGGGCTGCACGATACTTTGAATACGTCCTCGGCTCATTTGATTAAGGGCGACGCCAATGATCGTAGGAAGTACAATAATAACGAGTAAATCAACAATAATAGGTCCTGCCTTCACTTCAACAGCAGAGTCAAAAAACAGATGGATACCCGCCGGCACTACCAGTGGACTAAGCGCTGAATCGAGCACAACCATGGCTAGCATAAGCGGAACACTGCCTCCTGACATGCCAACCCATAGCACGGTAGACACTCCGATTGGTATAAGCGTAAACAAAACGAGGCCCACCACATAGGGCGAATCTGCACCAAATGCGAGTGCCCCAAGTCCATAGGCTACCAGCGGAGATACGACATGAGCAATCAAAAAGGTAAGCCCCATAATGCCCGGCCGCTTCAGTACCTCTCGCAATTGTCCTAATCCACAGCCAATGGCCATCGTTAGCGTGACATAGGCAAATAAGTAAGGAACCATTTCAATAAAAGGCTGAAGCTGTGTTGCAAATAGAAAGCCAAGTATCAACGATCCTGGAATAATGATGAACATCCATCTCTCAAATTGCTGGTTAAAAGCTAAACCCCATTCACGCATGATCTTTCCCTCATTTACCTCTTCTAGTCGATTTTGTACATAAGCTATATAATAACATAGTCATTACGCACATGAACGGAAACTCTTGAACTTCGACTAAAAAGGAGCCCGATTTATGAAAAACGGCAAATTCACCAATACGATCATTCGGATGCAATATGTACCTAGATGGAGCGAATATGCTCCACGATTTGAGGATAACGCCTCCGCTCATAGCTTTAGATGCGCTGCATTGTCTATTTTGATTGGTATTATTGAAGAAAAAATATTCAAGCAGCCGTTAGATAAGCTGAAGCTTGTAGGAAGATGCTTATGGGGTGATCTCAAAAACACGGGCACCGGCTCCATTAAGCATGTCACCAAAAAAGAATCGCTCGTTATGAATCATATCCGAGATTTCGAGATGGAACTCAGCAAGGAGATTGTCTCGTACCTATCCAAGTCTCTACAGGCTCAAGCTTTCGATTTTATCGTCCATGCGCAAGATGATTCACCTATTGGACGATTAGTTGATGCCATCGATACGCTGGATGCCTACTTGTATTGTCACAGAGAATCTCGTTATGACACGAATCCTTTTTTTCATGCCAAATATAAGGAGCTCGAACAAGTGCTGCGAAGCACAGAGCTTCCATCCATACACTGGCTGCTCGATGAATACGATAAACATGATGGCATTTATGAATTTATCCAATACATTATGAATCTCGATACCGTAAAAAGATGGAACGGCAGCTATAATCTCGTTCCAGACAATGATGCGACACATTCCTTCCGAGTCGCTTCACTTGCTTTGTTTAATGGGCTGCTTGAAATCGAGCGCTTCGGCAATAAAAATATCGATCTCTATAAGCTGCTCGCCAAAGCTGCCCTTCATGATTTGCCTGAAGCTTTATCCGGCGATGTTGTATCGAATTTCAAGCACAATAATCCAAACATTAAACACGCTTTCGAGCAATACGAGAAAGAAACCGCTCAGTTCATGATTAATAAGCTTCCATCGTTTTTTCATGAAGATATGACAGAATTCATAGTACACAGCAAGTCAGCAGATGCAAATGGTGAGCTTGTTGATATTTCCGACAAGCTGGACGCCTTAATCAAAGCAAGCCTTGAGATGCGAAATAATCCACATTACGCTGATACTTATTATAACCAGCTGGTGAAGGTTCAGCATCGCTATGAGAATGACTGTGTTGTTTTTTTCCTTGCCTATATTTTGCATGACTTAACCTATTCCAATTTGATTGGACAATAAGTGTTCCATACAAAATAGCCGCGAGATATATCTCGCGGCCCAGCTTTGGTTTATATTAGCTATGGACAGCAGCACTCCAGCCAAATGGATAAGCAGCCGATATTTCTAACGGCAGCTTGCCTTGCGGTTTGAGATCACCTAACAATACTCTCGCTGCAGCAGCAAGCGCGAGTGGACGACACTCATACACTGCCAAATAGGTTTTCACTTCCGGATAAAGCAATAAATCAAGCGGGTTCCGAACCGACACAGCTACCGTACGCTCCGGTGCCAATTTTACGACCTCGCGTGCAATATCGCGCTCTACCGGATGCTTCGAAGCGTCGTAAGTGACAACGACAATTTGTGAGAATGTTTCCAAATCAGCGAGTGGATGGTCATCATCCATTTGACGCTCGACGATATTAGCTCCATACTCCCCAAGAAAGTGACCTAATGAGCCGTCGCCTGAAAGCATTTCGTCAGCCACCGAAACAGGGACAATTTTGGGCCACAATACGAGCGTGCTTTTCTCGCGGCTTAATGGCAGCAATGGCCCATCGTCTTTTACTAATGTAACTGAAGCCTCGCTCCATTTAATTGCAACCGCTCGATTTACTTCCGTACCAATTCCCCATTCCACTTGTGACCACGGCAGCAAAGGCTCCTCAAGCACAAGCTTCTCCTTAAGTGTCATAATCCGATTAAGCGCCTCGTTAATACGAGCTTCTGCAAGCTCACCGTTCTCAACAGCACGCACAACGGCTTCAAGGGCAGCCCATTGTTTATCAAATGTATGGCTGATCAGCACCATATCGGCTCCCGCTTGCAGCGCTTTAATAGCTCCCTGCTCTGGACCATAGGTTTTATCAATCGCATCCATCTCTAAACAATCTGTCACAACAATCCCGTCATAACCAAGCTCTTTGCGCAGTAAACCCGTGATGACAGGCTCAGACAAAGTCGATGGCACGCCTGATGGATCAAGCGCCGGCAAGCAAACATGCGCTGTCATAATGCAATCCGTGCCTGCTTCAATTGCAGCGCGGAATGGCTTCAACTCAATCGCATCTAATCGATCACGCCCATGCATCAATATCGGCAGCGCATGATGGGAATCCACCGCCGTATCGCCATGCCCTGGAAAATGTTTAACTGTCGCAGCAACTCGTGCAGCTTGATAGCCTGCTACTGCGGCTGCTCCGAGTTCTGCAACAACATCAGAACGGTCGCTATACGAACGCACATTAATAACGGGGTTATCCGGATTATTGTTAACATCAATACAAGGCGCATAATTCATCGTAATACCCAATTGACGAAGCTCTTCACCACATACAAATGCTGTCTCTCTAGCGCTCTCCTTATCACCGGTTGCACCAAGTGCCATGTTGCCCGGCATAAGCGTTACACCGTCAACTAGTCTTGCAACCATGCCGCCTTCTTGATCGATCGCTACGAATAGAGGCGGATTGCCAGCTTTTCTTGCGATGCTTTGAAGCTCGCCGCTAAGCTTGTGCACCTGCTTAGCATCTTTCACATTGCGGGAAAAATAGATCGTTCCGCCAATCCCGCTCGTTTCAATTAACTGCTTGATTTGCGCCGTTGGCTCAAAGCCATGAAAACCAAATACAAATAATTGTCCAACCTTCTTCTTCAAGCTCCAGTTATCCCACTCACGCGTTGTCGTCAATGCTTCCCCGTCCCTTCACTTATCAACCCTATTACGACGGCTCATTCAAAGCCTCGTTATGTTGTCCGCCCTCTTGCCGTCTCGTACGATAATCGGTAGGATTCTCACCTGTATATTTCATAAATACTTTTGTAAAATATCGCCGCTCCGCATAACCGACTTCCTTCGCGATTTGTGCAACGCTCTTGAGTGATTCCCCAAGCATCGCCTTCGCGCGCTCCATCCGCTGCCGAGTTACATATTCGATAAACGTTTCGCCAAAAGTCTGCTTGAACAATAAACTAAAATAAGAGGTGCTTAAACCGACATGAGTTGCCGTTTCTTCAACACTTAGATCGCGATAAAGATTGCGGTCCAAAAAGGCTTTCGCTTCAGCCATTGAACGTTCCGATTGCTTTTTCTTATCCATAGATTTCTCCGAGACCGTATTCGTAACTTGACGAATAACTGATAATAAATCCTTAATGCCAAAGCGGCGATCCAATCTCCGCCAAAGCATATCCTCTTGCTCACGAGTAAATACGCCCATTTCTTTCATCTCGCGCATAAGATGCAGGACAAAGAAATGAAGCAGCGGCTTTACACGATTTAATGAAGGCTCATTCATTCTCTGCAACAGCAGCGTAATACTTTGAAGCTCGCTGTCTACGCTTATCGTATCCCCGCGTTTAACCGCTCCAATTAATTTCTCCGCAGTATCCCAAAACGCTTGATCTGCTTGCGATGATTTTTGCTGAGCGGATGGATAAATAGCGATAATGTCATGGACAGGCGTAAGCTGCATCCCTTGCTGTACTAGCTTATAGGCTTGCGATAAGTCAGCAACCGCTGCAAACTTATGATAAATACCTGCAAATAAATTCAGCTTTACATGGCTCTTAATCGCAGACAACAACATGTCTGCCCAGTTTTTAATGAAGGCAATATCAAATTCAGCCGTTTTCTCCGTTTCAATGAGTACACACCACTCACCATCTCGAATTTGAATAACCGCATGATGCAGCCCATTTTGCTGCAGCTTCTCCCGCAGTACATTACATACAGCAAAATTCCACAGCTTTCTTTCCTTATCGGACCAGTCACGCCAATCCTTCGTCTTCTCCGAGCTTACATCAAGATCAAGCACAATTAAGACGAACTGCTGCCGCTTGAGCTGCTGTTCATCTCCGGTCAAGAGCCAATTATCTGCAGTAACATCGGTATAATCCATAATAATATCGTACAAAATTTTCTCGCTAGCGAGATCGATCATCCGTCCGAGCTTCTGCTTCTCTTCCTGCTGCAGCTTCTGCTTACTGCGCTGAGTAGACATCACTCTAGCAATAACACCAGTCAATTCATCATAAGGTATCGGCTTTAACACATAATCGTTGACGCCAAATTGAATTGCTGTTCGCGTATAAGCGAAATCCTGATATCCCGACAGCATAATAATATCGCAAGTCATTGCTTTATCACGGATATGCCGAACAAGCTCCAAGCCGTCCATAACCGGCATGCGAATATCGCACAGCAATAAATCAAAATGTTGCTGCTCCATTAGCTCTAACGCTTCAACACCATTTTTAGCTGTACCGCCAACGGTAAGACCTAGCATTTCCCAGGGAATAACTTTTTCTAGATTTCTCGTAATATGTGCCTCATCGTCAACTAGGAGTACTTTACCCGTCATAGCTGATCACCTCTGCTCTTCGGAATTACACAGCGAATAACGGTCCCGCTGCCCTCTTGACTACAAATCCACAAACCGAACGCAGGACCATAATGTATGCGCAAGCGATCTGCAACATTTCGTAATCCAAGTCCTCTTCTCTCACCCATTTGCGCAGCATCCGTCTGCTTGCTTTCAGAGTCTGACTCTGCTGACAGCTTAGTCAGCACTCTGGAGCTCATGCCTAATCCGTTGTCACGAACCATAATGACGATCTGATGAGGCTCAGCAGTTACGTCAATTGATATCCTGCCTTGTCCGTCTTCATAACCATCAAACCCATGCTGAATGCTATTTTCTACGAGCGGTTGAAGCGAAAGCTTTAGTATGGAGAAATCAAGTGCTTCTGCCGGGACATTCAATTCGTATGAGAAAAGCTCCTCGAAGCGGTATTTCTGTATTTCCAAATAACTGCGGACATGCTCAATTTCTTGGCTGATCCTTATTTCTTCGGATTGATGCATGCTTGTGCGAAGCAAATTGCTTAATCTGCGCACCATCAACATAATTTTTGCGCCTTCATTTTGTGCTGCAAGAGCATTAATTGATTCGAGCGTATTAAATAGGAAATGCGGTTTAATCTGCGCCTGCATAAGCATCATTTCCGCATGCTGCTTACGTGCCTGCTCTCTGCGCACTTCACTTAGCAAATTGCCGATTCGCTCAACCATACTATTGAAGCTGTTGGCCAGTAGAACGGTTTCATCCTTACCTTGAGCTGTTACTCGAATATCAAGCAACCCCTGCTCAACCAATCTCATTTTACGAACAACTTTAATGATCGTTTTCGCTACTCGGTTAACAAAAAAGACGTTGAACAATACCGCCGATAGCAAACCAAGGACCGTAATCATCCCAATCCACTGGACAAACCGAACATTTTCGTTAGTAAGTGAATCCCAAGGCTTTATGGACACGAGTATCCAACCATTGCGATCCAATTGATAGGAAGAAACAAGACTGTCTATACCTTCAAACTTTTCTCGCGAGCTATTGTAGTTATTCGTGTGCTGAGGCAATGAATCGGTCTGTTCATTTATATTATGACCATCCATCTTTTTTTTGCTGTCCAGCATAATAAGGCCTGCTTTATTGACAATGAGGTATCTTGTTTCAGCTGCATTGGATTGCGGGTTTTGAAAGGTTTTGAGCATGCTCGATATTTCTTCCGTTTTGTACTGCGTAATCATTACGCCCAAATCATTAAATGACTCAATATCTTTAACGACACGAATTTGTGTAAATAGAGGCGGTTCAACACCTGTCAGCTCACGCTGCTCATAAGGTCCAATCCAAAGCGGACGTCCGCCAAGATTCATTACATCCTTATAAACGGAATGCTGCTTGAGCATATCGAAGGAAATAGGCTTGAACGTCGTCGGATCGTTGCGGTAAGAGCGGAACATTGTCCCATCCTTCGCATACAGCACAACAAAGCTGACAGCGGGGTGTTGGAACAAAATCCGTTTCATTTCTTTCTCTGCTTGGTTAATTTGAATGAGTGTGCCAGCATCATTGGAATTATACGAGCTGTATTTCAGTGTATCCTGCACTTCTGTGCTCGTTAAATTACCATCGGATAGCTGATCAAGCTCTCGAAAGAAATAATGAATATTGCCTCCTACAGCCCTGAGCGAAATTTCGGTTTGCTCGCTATACTTTTTCTCCAGCAGCGTCTCAGAGTTAATGAATGAGAATATGCCGAGGCCAATCATCGGAATGACGATCAGAAATATGAATGCAAGCATCAATTTCGGTCTCAAGTTCATCTAGGAGGCTCCTTCTTTCTTATCCCTTCACACTGCCTGCAGTCATACCTTCAATGATTTGACGCTGCAAAAACACATACACAACCAGGACCGGAATAATGCTTATGATTACCGCAGCAGACAGCGATGCAAAGTTTGTGCGATAGCCATCATTAAAGGTTGCCATACCCGTTGGAAGTGTTTTGAGTGATTCAGATGTTATAAATAGTTGGGACAAAATATATTCGTTCCAATTGCCAATGAAATTTAAAATAAAAACAGTAACTAGTGCCGGCATCGAAATCGGAATAATAATTCTGAAGAACAGACCGCTTGCGCCTAGCCCGTCCATAATGCCAGCTTCCTCAAGTTCATTTGGAATCGAAAGCATAAATGCATAAATAATAAACACGGTTATCGGCAAAGCATATGTGGTGTATACCAAAATTAATGACCAATGCGTATCATATAATGGCTGTCCAAACAAATGGATCTTTTGAATTAAACGGTACAACGGGATAAACAATGCACCCGCTGGGACGATTAGGCCAAGCAAAATGAAATTATAAACAGCTTTATTCATCTTCGTGTATTTCATCCGCGCAATCGCAAATGAGGTCATCGCTGCAAAAAGGAGCGTCAATACACAAGCTGCAACGGTTACAATTGTACTATTCAGCGCATATTTACCAATATTAGCCGTTTCCCAAGCAGCGATATAGTTATCGAAGTTAAAGCTAGTTGGCAAAGACCATGTATTTACAGTTATTTCACGGTTTGTTTTGAATGATGACATGAATAACCATAACAGAGGGAAGAGCACTACTGCAACATACCCCATTAAAAATGTATGCATCCACCATTGTGTGCCTCGGGAACGTTCCATTAGTACTGCACCTCCTCGCTTTTTGTGATGCGCTGTAAAATACCCGTAAGAATCAAAATAATAATGAACATCGCAACACCGATCGCGCTGCCATATCCAAGTTCAAGAGAGCGGAAGCCAACTTTAAGCATATAAGTCGCCATAACTTCTGTGGATTGGAAAGGACCGCCGTTCGTCATGATTTGTACGATATCAAGCACCTTCATCGTTCCCGAAACAGAAAGAAGCAGCATTACAAATAGGATTGGTCTTACAAGCGGCAATGTGATCATCCATGTTTCTTGCCAGCCGGTTACGCCATCCAGCTTAGAAGCTTCGATAATTTCTTTCGGAATGTTTAGAATTGCTGCCAAACAAAGTACTATGAAGAAGCCGATATTTTGCCATGCATTCGCGATAAGAATCGAGAGCATTGCAAGCTTAGGATCCGACAACCATTCGCGCGCCCAGCTTTCTGGTGCAACAAGACGAATTAATTGATTGATCATTCCTGAATCATAGTTGTACAAAACGCCGAACAATATGGCTACAGTAGCCGTCGATATAACAACCGGCACAAATACGGCCGATTTGTAAAAGTCACGCATCCGTCTAACTTTACTAATAATGATCGAAATCAAGAAGACGAGCGGAATGTTCACGATTAGGGAAAACGCCATGAAATAAAAGTTGTTTAAAAGTGCTTTTCTAAAAATTTCATCCTGCCACAATCTCGTAAAGTTATCAAATCCGATAAACACCTTCTCAGTAATGCCATCCCAACGAAAGAAACCGTAAAAAAAAGATACGATAACGGGATAAACAAAAAACAAAGCATATAAAGCAAGCGTCGGAATAATGAACGCCACGTAAGTAATCGGATTTTTGAGCGCTCTGTTCATAATGTCCTCCTTTTGTCCTAGCGTTAAAAGAGGGTGCCCTCCAGGAAGGAAGCACACCCTCTTGCATAGCAGGATCGAATGTAATGTGTTGCGATTACTTAGCTGCGTTCGCTTTATCTTGCGATGCTTGAATTTTTGCAGCTACTTTTTCTGGTGTGCTTACTTTACCGATAAGCTCTTGAATACCAACGTTAATGTCAGCGCCTACTGCTGGTTGAACGATTGCATCATAAGCTTTCCATGAGCTGGAAGCGTTAGCCATAACCGTCAAGATTTCAGTTGTAAGCGGGTCAACACCAGATAGATCGCTTAGTTTCAAAGAAGGAAGCAATTTGTCTTCTACCAAAGTACGTTTTTGAACCTCTTCGGAATAGAAGTTAGCGATAAATTTCTTAACTGCTGCAATTTGATCTTCAGTTAGCGTAGCAGAGAAACCAAAGCCGTTTGAGTATGATGCGTTGATTGATGTTTGGTCGCCAGCGCCGCCTTCGATTGAAGGGAATGCGAAGTAACCGATTTGACCTTTAAGGTCGCCTGCTTCGTCGCCTGAGAAGCGGTTAGCATCCCAAGTTCCTGTGAATACCATTGCTGCTTTACCGGAAAGCAATTGCGCACCTTGATCTGCGTATGCAAGACCTAGAGCACCTTTAGTGAAGAAATCTTTGTTAACAAGCTCAGCATAAGAAGCTAGACCTTTAACGAAGTTAGGATCAGTCCATTTTGCAGTACCAGCAACAACATCGCTGAATGCTTGGATGCCAACGTTACGCTCCATAACTGTGTTCCAAAGCATACCGTTTACCCAGCCGTCTTTAGCAGCCAAACCAAGTGGTGTGTAGCCAGCTGTTTTGATTTTTTCGGAGATTTCAACCAATTGCGTCCAAGTTGTAGGAATTTCCAAGCCTAGCTCAGAGAAAATTTTCTTGTTGTAGAAAATCGCTTCGCTATAGCCGCCGAAAGGAAGGCCATATACTTTGCCATCTACAGTGAACTCGTCCAAGCTTGCAAATTTGTCTGTAAGGCCAAGTTCTGCAATGATTGGTGTCAAGTCAAGCATGCGGTTAGCTTTTACGTAAAGGTTAAGGTCTGCTCCACCGAATACTTCAAAAATATCAGGAGGGTTGCCAGCAGCCATTTCAGCTTTCAGCTTTTGATCGCGGTTAACGATCTCGTCGATACCTTCAAGCTTGAAAGTAAGACCTTTATTTTCGTCTTGTGTTTTTGCAACAACATCTTCAAGAATTTTCAAACGAGTTTTGCTTGTTTCTTTAATTTGAGTGTGGCGAAGGGACAATGTTACGTCCTTTGCTGGTGCATCGGTTGCTGGTGCATCAGTTGCTGCATTCGTTGGTGCATTTGTTGCAGCGCCTTCATTTCCTTTACCAGCATTGTTACCGCCGCACGCCGATGCGACAATCATAAGGGAAAGCAGCGTAGTGGCAATTAGTGTAGATCTCTTTTTCATTGGGAAGACCTCCTCGTTTATGGTGTTGCTTGTTTGCCTCGCACATTTATTATAGTCCTGCAGAACCAATTCAAAGGAGGTCAAAAAAACGACGAGTTAGGGAGACAATTCTCTCATTTTTCAAAAGAGGGATAAAATCTTATAGCCCGTCGGGTTACTTTTCCCGACGGGCTATGTAAATTAATTTCACGTTTTAGTAACGCATATCCTTTGTTATCCCTCTAACAACCTCATAAAATCGCTGCCATTCTGGAATAGAACCTTGTATATGGTTATTTTCCACTATAATATTGTTTTCATTATGTGATGTTTTATCTTCACTATTCGTTTTTTGACCTTCAAGCTGCAATTTTTCTTGCTTTGCACGTAAACTGCCATCCGACAATTTTATCCCTCATCCCTTTAGCCAGCCTTTGCGCAGTGCAAAAAGCTCCCTAAGATCCTCAGTAGACATTTCCGTAATCCACTGCTCCGATTGACCGACCACTTGATCGTTAAGCGACTGCTTTCGCTCAATCATCTCGTCAATTTTCTCTTCAAGCGTTCCGAGTGTAATAAACTTATGCACCTGAACCTTCTTCGTCTGGCCGATTCGGAATGCCCGGTCGGTCGCTTGGTTCTCAACGGCAGGATTCCACCACCGGTCGAAATGGAAAACATGGTTTGCAGCGGTCAGATTAAGACCCGTTCCCCCCGCTTTTAGTGAAAGGACAAATGCGCAGCACGGCTCCTCCGCATTTTGAAACTGCTCAATCATTTGATCCCGCTTGACCTTAGGCACGCCGCCATGCAAATAAGGAACCGGCAAACCTATTCGCTCCTCAAGCAGTTGCTTCAGTTGGTGCCCCATATCGATATATTGGGTAAAGATAAGGCAGCGTTCACCTTCGGCAGCTATTTCCTCGCACATTTCAAGCAGCCTTGCTACTTTATTCGAACGTTCTATTTCCCATAAAGCCGCGGTATCCTCATGATTAAGCAGGGAAGGATGATCACATAATTGTTTCAGCTTGGTTAAAGCTGCAAGAATGAGACCTCTGCGCTGCATTGGACCTAGTTTATCCAAATTTTCAAGGAGATCTGCGACTAAATTTTCATACATCGCGCCTTGTTCAGCTGTCAACGTCATATACAGCTTCGTTTCATTTTTATCCGGCAAAGACAGCTGAATTGAAGGGTCCTTCTTAATTCTTCGCAGCATGAATGGTTTTACCCAGCTTTGAAGGCCAGCAATAAGCTTCTCATCTCGTGTTTTCTCTATCGGTGTGACGATCTCCTTGCGGAACTCGGTCATATTGCCAAGATAACCCGGATTTATAAAATCATAGATCGACCAGAGCTCTGTTAATCGATTTTCCATCGGCGTTCCTGTCAGAGCCAGGCGATGATTCGAAGGCAGTCTCCTTATTGCTGTAGATTGTTTTGTATATACGTTTTTAATATTTTGCGCTTCATCGAGGCAAAGAGCATCCCAATCCACTAAACACAAATCATCTTCATCCAGCTGTGCCAAGGAGTAAGAAGTTATGACCAAATCTGCCCCTGAAACGGAATCGCGGAATGATTCGCCTTTCTCCCGTTTGTTGCCGTAATGCAGCATGACATTAAGCGAGGGAGCAAAACGCTCGAGCTCCTTCTCCCAGTTGCCTATTACTGAAGTTGGGCAAATAAGCAGCGAAGGCCCTCCCATTTGAAGCTTCTTCTCCTTAATATAGACAAGGTAAGCCATAAATTGAATCGTTTTTCCGAGTCCCATATCATCTGCAAGCACACCGCCAAGCCCGAATTTCCTAAGAAAAAGCAGCCACGATACGCCTTCATACTGGTATGGTCGAAGCTCTCCCAAAAACGTAGCTGGAATTTCCGCCTGCGGTATTTCCTTAATTTGCTGCAGCTGCGTGAGCCATGCCGTTAAATGGTCATTCAGCTCAACTTCCGTGTCCATAGACGAATCAAGCTCACCGCTGTCATCGAGCGGGATGCCGCCTCTTAAATGCATTTCCAGCACATCACGGAAAGATAGTCCTTTGCGTTTACCCATCCGCTTCAGCCACTGTTTAATTTGCGTCACATCCTGTGGGTCCAAATGAACCCATTCGCCGCCGACATTGAAGAGACGACGGTTTTGCTCTGCCAACTGCAGAAATTCGGCTTCGGTCAAATTCACATCACCAAGAGCCAGCTTCCAATCAAATTGTACGATTTGATCAAGTCCAAACATGGGCTGGGCCGCTGAGCCTACTGAAGATTTCATCTTCGCCTTCAAACGAAGCTTGCGATTGCGAACCGCTTCCCACCAGCTAGGCAATAAGACCGGACAACCTGCCTCCAGCAGTTGAACGCTTGCATGCTCAAGAAACTTCCATGCTTCATTATCCGATAAGGTGTATCTTAGCTTGTCGTCGTTTTCCGCTTCTGTTAGATCAGGAAGAGCATTCATCCATTTCTGCTGCTCCTTAGCCAGTTTGCCATCTAGAAGCGGAAGCCATTCTTGCGGAATGATTTGTCCATCATCCGTATCCGCTTCCCAGCCGTCCTCACTGATATTCTGGCGAATAGGCAGCCACGGTCCGCCATCACGATTTTGCAGAGCGGGTCGAAGCCTCCAAATGGATGACTCCTGCGGCTCCACTAGCTGAAGCGCAATTCGGAATGGAAGGACATCCTTCCTAAGCCCAATGGCAATGAGCCAATCTTCCTCATCAACCGCTTTTCTCCTCAGCACCGCTTCTCCAGAAGCATTTCCTATTTCCCTCCAAGCCTGTGCCGCCTGTTCGTTTTCTTCAATCATTTGTTCAATTGCTCCGCTAATCCACTGTTCAATTCCTTTATCGCCGTTCTGATTAGCAGCTGCTACAATAGCATTCCATTGCTGGTTGCGCTCGGTATCCTGCTCAGGAATAGCCATTCTCCAGCTTCGCTTCTCTTCCGTCCAACGCTCCCAATCAGGCATATACCAACCGTTAAGAAGCGCAATTCTTATTAACTCTGCCATTTGCATCAAGACCGTCAAACGCTCCGTCCACTCTACTTGAAGCAGGCGAACATGCTGAGGCGAGGATAAATAATCAATGGCAAGGAGCGGCGGAACCTTCAGCATCTTACGCTCACCAACACTGACTTCCTCTACATCCGCTCCATACCAAGATGCCTTGTGCCATGCGAACAATAGGGATCGCAGCTTGCCATCCGCGGAATCCTTGCGATCGACAGCGCTTAACCAAATGGACGTACCCTCTTCTTCGCTCCAAAATCCGTCTATCGTCAACTTGCGCGCGCCAATGTAAGTTCTCATGTAACTATTTTCCCTTTCCACAGCTCTTCCTGAAATGCTCGCAATCGCTGATGCTTACTTACAAGTCCAGAAATATATTGATTCCATCTCACTTCATCTTTATCTGCTTTATATAACCGCTCCAGCTTCTTAAGCTGCTTTACCGCAATTCGGTAGCCTTGACGGTTCCGTGATTGGATGGACGATTCAACCGATTGATGATACATGGGCATTAGCGCGCGAGGCGCAAGCTTAGCAATTTCTCGAAGCGCATGAGCGCCGACATCCTCAGGGCTTGATCCAATCAGCATTTGTAAATCAGCCCATTCATCATAACGCTTCTGACCCAGCCAATGGTCAGATAATTCTGAATAAGAATGGGGCAGCAATTGTTTCATATAATCGGTCCATATCGGCATTTCAGGCCGGTCAAGATCTGCTCTTCGGCATAATGTAACGAACGGTCCCACCGAACGGCCATTTTTCGATTTATTGATTCGCTCGAACAAGAAGCTCATCCACTGCTCTACAAGCTCCCATTTCCCTTCTTCCATCCGCTGTGCGGCGCAAGGATACATCACTTTCTGAGAGCGCTCAAAGCTTGTTAATGCAAAATGAGCAATTGCCTTCTCATCCTGCTTGTCAAAAAAATACATGATGCCAATCGCAGTATGCAAAAATGCCTTATTGACGTCTTCGACATTTTCATTCATCGACAGCTCAACCATAGAAGCTAACTCCCGCTCAAACCAGCTGCGGCTCTCTGAAAGCTTCTCGCATAAAACTAAATAGATATACTCCCAGTCAAAAAGCTGCTTTTCGGTACTCGATGCCCATACTTTCACTCGAGCGATTAATGCATCCGCCCAAGCTTCTTCCCGCAGCTCCATTGCTTCGGGAGTTAGCTCGGATACCAATGTATATAAATGCTCCACCCAAGGCTCTGCCATCCGGATGAACGACATTTCATGATAATATCTGCTGAACGAGTCCACCGTATTGATCGCTCGCTCTGCTTGCTCCAGCACAAAGATGATGGCTGTTGACCAATGCAAACGCTGCATCCTTTTTTCCCAATCCTTAGCCAGCCCCTTTAATGAGGACAATAATGGTTGAAGGGCATGGAGAGAGTGCCGGCATTTCCGCCATACGTCGCCATGTGTCGCTTCCATCCATTCCAGCCACTCCTCAGCTGACGCTTGTTCACCGGGTTCACGAGGCAAAACAGGGGCAGCTTCGGGCGGCGGTGCTGCAGCCTGTGTATTTTTGAGCAGCGCACTCGCGGAAGACAACCCCAGCAAGCGAAAATAGGATCGCTCCGCCAGTGTATGTCCCCCCTCCTGCTGACTGCAATATTGAAAATAAACAGCAGCCATATGCTTGCAAAATCCTGTATAAGGACAAGTACATGAGCTATAACGCAACTGACCAGCATCAAGGATGACCGCATAAAGATCCGATCCTTGCACGACCCCATAAAGATGATCATGGCTTCCCTCATTCGCGCTGTTCACTTTACCTTCCATGTAATAATGCCAGCCCCGCTTCATAATCGTTGTCTCAACATGGACGTTCAGTTGTTGCTCAATTAGCGCGTGCAGCTTTTCATTGAGGTGCATCATAGACATTCACCCGCTTCCTTTCCGTTCACTTGCATTCTTTCTATTATACCAAGCCAGAAAGGCTGGTGCCATCATTTGACGTTAAAAGCTGGATTACAATTGCAAATGAAATAAGCAGCAGGATAAAAAAAGCCTTACCGACGAAGATCTTCGCTCGGCAAGGCATAAAACAATATTATAATGGCATCTTCACAGTAAATGTTAATTTCCCAGCCGGCTCTGCAGCCACATAAACATCACCTTTATATTGCTTTGCAATCGTTTTTACAATCGATAAACCTAAGCCTTGATGATCCTGCTGCTTAGTGGAATAACCCGCTTCAAATATAGGATTCGAAATGGCAAGCTCCGCATCGTCACAATTATTTGTTACCGTAAATTCCAGCATATCCGCCGTTTGTTTGCCGATAAGCGTAACATGGCGTCGATCCTCCGAGTATTTCAATACCTCATCAAAAGCATTATCGATCAAATTGCCAAGCATACGATTGACATCAAGCGTTCTAACGCCCATTTCCTGCATATTCAGTCCGGTAAAGGAGCAGCTGAATTGAATTTTGTTGCTTTCTGCTTGTGAAATTTTGGAACGAACCAAAGCTGCTATGGCCGGATTGCCAATATTGATAATATCGTTCATTAATCGAATATCACCGGTCAGCTCCTTCGTATAAGCAACGAGCTCATGCGATTTGTTAAGCTCTGCGAGAGAGTGAATGGTCTGGACATGATTCAAGAAATCATGCCTCTGCGCTCGAATAGACTGGAACATTTGATTAATCTCTTCGACATAGGTCTCCTGCGTGACGCGAACAACCTTGTCGCGAGAATGCCTGTAATATCTCATTGCAAATACAGCTATCAACAAACTGAAAAAGGTAACACTTAAAATGATAATGCCTAAATTCAGAAACTGAGAGTCCAGCTTATCCTGAATGACGTGATAATCAGAGGTCATCATTAGCACATAGCTATTCATAGGCTGACCGTCACGATCGGTAATATTAATACCATGCTCATTAACAAATACCGGAATATACATTTTGAATATCTCTTTGCCGCCGATATTCTCTCTTATGGTAACCGTCTTCTTGGAGAAGTAAGCTTTGCGGACTAAATTCGTATCCTGCTTTGATTTAATATTATACGTGCCGTAAAAGATCGGTTCCTGCACTTTATGGCCTTGAACCTCGCCTTGCGGATTAATCGTATTTTTCCCATCAGGAAATGTCTCCGGATTAATAAAAGCAATTTCAAGCAATGAATCGCTGCTTTGAATTGAATTTTCAATCATGCGGTGAACACCTGTCGCATTCTCATACTTTTGTTGTCGCTCATAATCTACATAAGGATCAATAATATAGTTTGTAGCTCCGTCGTAGTAGTAACCCCATTTGTTAAGCTTATCAACATTTGTTGCCGAAACCTCATAAGGTCCGCTCCAGAAGTTCGGAAGGGATTGTCCAAGCCAGTTAACCGATGCATTTTTGTTTTCGAATAGCTGGTTGAACACCTCGTACCATGGCTTCCATTCTTTTGTACTAATATTGGTCTGCTTAGCGTTGGATGATTTGTATAAAACAATGTCATCAGGCAATTTTTTGAGAAGGGTAATGTGGCTTAGGTCCAGCTTATCGCGCAGCTCCATGAGCTGCTCCGTCGTTACTTTCTCAATATCGGGATCAAGCGCATATTGAATTGCAATCGAGGCGGCGCGAAGTTCACGTCCAATTTGGTTTTGAAACTGTTCCGAGCCTTCGCGGGATTGCTCGAGCGAAATCTCCAGCCGCTTGGCATGTGTCAGAAGCTCTTCATTAAAGGAATCTTCCAGCGTTTTTTTTGTGAGAAAATAATAAGCCGTATTATTTAATAAAACTAAAACGACGATAATACTAATCGCCACAAGCCAAATGTTGCGTTGCATCTCAAGCATCTTGCCCTTCTATTTATTATAGCTTCCATTATGGATCATCCTAAACTAAACGACAATATGACAATCACTAACAAATGATTACAAATACATGAATATCAACCAAAGCGCTAGTATTTCGTTCTAGGTTAAACCGTCCATTTTTTGAAAAACAATCGAACGGCCCACTTGCGCTCCTGCCGCTTCTTATAACGCGGAAGCATACGATAAATTCGAAGTCCTTCTTCAATGGCGTTTTTGGCTTCAGCCGTATTCCCTAATTTCTTATAAATCGTAGTAAGTTGATCATATGCCTCGCAGGATGAGGAGTTTATCGATTGAAAGGATTGGATATGCTTAAGCGCTTGCTCCGTTTGGCCATTCGAGAAATGAGCCGCTAGATTCAAGTATGGTGCACCGTATTTGACGCGTGGATTAAGCTCCAGTCCCCGAAGTATGCTTGCTGCCCCCTTTTCCTCATCACCGGAATATAAATAACTAGTCCCTAAGTCATCCCAAAATTCAGCTGATTCATCAAGCATAGGCTGCAGCGGAACAAGCCAGGTTAAAGCTTCTTTATACTTCTTTCTCTCCATTAAAAGACGAGCCAACTCATGCTTGGAGGACACATCATTTGGCGAACGATCAATTTGCTGTTTCAGTTTTTTAATTCTGGATATTCTTTTTAGTGGTTTAAATATGCTTGGCATTAACCCGACAAACCGACGATCAAGCACATACAGCAGGAGAAGCATGACAAGAATGGCTATAAACGGATTGCCAAACAACCAAAATAAAAATATTAAAAGACTAAATTTTAACATATGGTCCTCCTGCACGCTTTGTAATTAACATTCAATTCGTAAGCTAATCCATCATTTATTGTACAAATATGGTTCTATCATACCATAATCTTCACATTTTTTGAGCAAAAATAGCATTTCATTACTATATCTAATGTATGAATAATAAAAACTTGTATGACTTAAACTAAACGCTAGAAATATCAATTGCATTAAATTGGAGGATGAAAACATCATGGCGACGAATGAGACACCAGATTCGACATTAACTGATCGGCAAGGTCACCCGATCTCAGACAATCAAAATATTCGTACCGTTGGCAATCGTGGTCCGTCTACACTGGAGAACTATCATTTCATCGAGAAAATATCTCATTTTGACAGAGAACGTATTCCAGAACGTGTTGTGCACGGCCGCGGCGCAGGTGCGCACGGTTATTTCGAGGCTTACGGCAAGCTTGGCGAAGAGCCCATTGCAAAATATACGAGAGCCAAGCTATTTCAAGAGCCGGGCAAGCGTACGCCCGTATTCGTTCGTTTTTCCAGCGTTATTCACGGAGGCCATTCACCAGAAACGCTGCGCGATCCACGCGGGTTTGCTACCAAGTTTTATACTGAAGATGGCAACTGGGATCTTGTCGGCAACAATCTGAAAATATTTTTCATACGGGATGCGATGAAATTTCCTGACATGGTTCATGCATTCAAGCCCGACCCAGTCACCAATGTACAAAGTATGGAACGTTTTTTTGATTTTGTATCTCAATCGCCGGAAGCTACCCATATGATTACCTTTTTGTTCTCGCCTTGGGGAATACCCGCGAACTATAGGCAAATGCAGGGCTCCGGCGTCAATACATACAAATGGATTAATGCCGCAGGCGAAGGCGTACTCGTCAAATACCATTGGGAGCCGCTTCAAGGCATTCGCAACCTAAAACAAAGTGAAGCAGAGCAAATTCAAGGGAAAAATTTCAATCACGGAACCCAAGATTTATATGAAGCCATCGAACGTGGTGAATATCCCGCTTGGGAATTACAAGTGCAGTGGATGAGCGACGACGAGCATGAAGAGCTTGATTTTGACCCGCTGGACGACACAAAGCTTTGGGACCCTGAATTATTCCCGATGCTGCCCGTTGGGAAGATGGTCTTAAACAAAAATCCGGAAAACTACTTTGCTGAAGTCGAGCAAGCGGCTTTTGGCACAGGCGTACTCGTTGATGGTCTAGATTTCTCTGACGATAAGATGCTGCAGGGCCGGACGTTTTCCTATTCCGATACTCAGCGCCACCGCGTCGGCTCCAACTACCTTCAATTGCCGATCAACGCACCGAAGAAACGTGTCGCTACCAATCAGCGTGACGGACAAATGGCTTTCTATATTGACATTGCACCCGGCCAAAATCCGCATGTCAATTATGAGCCGTCTACAATGGGCGGATTAACGGAAGCTCCAAAGTCGGGTGAGCCTCATGAGCCCTCCTATTCCGCAAAACTTGTAAAACAGCCTATCGATCGTCAAAACAATTTCAAACAAGCTGGGGAGACCTATCGCAAATTCGAGGACTGGGAGAAGGATGAGCTCATCGAAAATTTGGTAGATGCACTCAGCACATGCAGCACCGTTATTCGTGATCAAATGATTCAGCATTTTACAGAAGCGGATCCCGAATATGGCAAACGTGTGAAGGAAGGGCTGAAGACAAACGATAAGCTCGGCAACAGCACAAAACACGTTGGAACAACGCCTGCAAACGAAGGAATGGAGCTTTCTGAGGAGCTCGGTCACTCCACTGACGGTTATTGAAAATGATGAAAGTGATATTTTTCAAGTGAATACCCTCTTGACGAAAGCGTTTTACATTCATATGATGTTAATATTCAAATGAATGGTGTTAAACATCATTTTATCGATTAAAACGATCAATCACATGAAATTGGCGTGTTACTCACTAAAAGAGGCATGAGCCAAGAACAGATTACCTTCTAATTTCTTTTTAGAACGGTTTTCTTTTCTTGGCTCTTTTTTTTGCCAGATGGGCACCTTAATGACAAAGGAGGGATTTCAAGTATGGCTCGCGCCTTTCGGGTTGAACGCGCAATCGGCAACAATGTGTTATTAACAATTGATGTGCAAACGGAGAAAGAATACGTCATTTTTGGCAAAGGATTAGGGTTCAGTCTTAAAGCCGGACAAACCATTGATCGAACCGATAACCGCATAGAAAAACGATTTCGTTTGGACGATTCCGAACAAATGAAGAAATATCACACGTATCTTGAAGAAATCGATCCAACCATCATTGATATGACAGAGCGAATAGCCGATTACATCAAGCAGAAAACGGGTGTCGAAGTAAACCCGAAACTATATTTCACACTGCCGAGCCACATCCAATTTGCTGTTTATCGGCTTCACAATGGCATGGATATTGTAAATCCCTTTCTAAACGAGACGAAGCAGAGCTTTCCTTTAGAGTTCGAAATTGCCGCCAAATTGGCTGAGTGGATTAGTGAGCAATTCCACGTCGGCATCCCGGAAGAAGAAATAGGGTTTTTATCGTTTCATGTTTATTCTGGAATTCACAATGTACCGGTAGGGCAACTTATTAAACAAGTAGACCAACACTAGGAGGATATTATTATGCTATCTAAACTTTTTGGAAAATCAAAACAAAAAACAATTGAAGTATCAGCACCCTTGTCAGGAAAGGTCGTACCGTTAACCGCTGTTCCTGATGAAGCTTTCGCAGGCAAACATATGGGTGACGGACTTGCGATTGAGCCGTCTGAAGGGACAATCGTCGCACCTTTCGAAGGTACTGTATCTCATCTTATTCATACCAATCATGCCATTATTATTGAGCATGCATCAGGCCTGCAGCTTCTCATTCACATCGGCATCAATACTGTAGCACTAAATGGCGATGGTTTTGAGGCTCATGTAGCTTCAGGTGACACCTTTCAAGCCGGTGATGCACTTATAACATTTGATCGCGCCAAAATCGAAGCTGCAGGTTATCCATCCATCACACCTATCGTTGTCGCAAACGAGGATGATGTGAAGCAGTTGGAACATTTGCTCACCAGCGGTTCTGTCACAGCTGGCAAAGAGCTTCTGCTCAAGGCAACTATGAACGGCTAAAGAAGCACCCCTACACTTGGATTAGAAAAGAGGACGAATAACTATGCTGGCCTTCCTACAAAAAATAGGTAAAGCATTAATGCTTCCAGTCGCCGCTCTTCCAGCGGCTTCCATCTTGCTTCGTTTTGGTAATATTGACTATGTGAAAGACTTTCACATGGGCAGCGCAGGAGAGTTTATTAATCAATACATCGCACCGTTTCTTGCTGCTGGCGGCGCCGCAATTTTCGATAACTTACCGCTCATATTTGCCGTCGGTGTTGCCATCGGACTTGCTGGTGATGCAGTTGCCGCACTGGCTGCCGTTATTGCGTACCAAGTTCTTGTAACCGTTCAAATTAAAGTGCCGCTCGTCTTTACCAACATTGTTGGAAAAGATGTTGAACTCAACATGGGCGTCCTTGGCGGTATTATTGCTGGTTTGATCTCAGCGTACTTATATAAAAGATTTCATACGATCAAGCTGCCCGATTGGCTTGGCTTCTTCAGCGGCAAACGATTTGTCCCTATCATAACCTCGCTCGTTATGGTTATCGTTGCTCTCTTGCTCGGTCTTGTCTGGGGTCCTGTTCAAATGGCGCTGGATACTTTTGGCCGCTGGGTCGTTGGTTTTGGCGGAATCGGCTCCTTTGTTTTTCTTACAGCCAACCGACTGCTTATTCCTACCGGCTTGCATCATGTTATTAATTCCATCGCTTGGTTCCAAATCGGTGACTATACAGATGCAACAGGCAAAGTAGTGCACGGTGACTTATATCGCTTTTTCGCTGGAGACAAAACAGCGGGCATGTTTATGACTGGCTTCTTCCCGATTATGATGTTTGCACTGCCAGCAGGCGCGCTTGCGATTATCCACACAGCTCGCAAGGAGAAGCGCAAACTCGTTGCTTCCATATTTATTGGTACGGCATTCGCTTCATTCCTGACAGGGATCACAGAACCGCTTGAATTTGCTTTTATGTTCGCAGCGCCGTTTCTATTTGTCATTCATGCCATCTTAACGGGGTTATCCGGCTTCATCCTCTATCAGCTGGAGGTTAGGCATGGGTTTGGCTTCTCAGCTGGTTTTATCGATTATGCGATCAATTATCAGCTCGCGACGAATCCGCTGCTCATTATTCCAGTAGGCCTTGCCTTTGCCGTCGTGTATTATTTCTTATTTCGCTTTATCATCGTCAAATTCAATATTAAGACGCCAGGTCGCGAAGATGAGACGGCCGAGGACAAAGCCGATAACAAAGAAAAGACTGCAGCCGCATCTGGCAGTAAAGCAGAAAATGTGCTGCATGCGCTCGGCGGATCTTCAAATATCGTCGGTCTAGATGCTTGTATTACACGTCTTCGCTTAGTTGTGAAGGATGAATCGATTGTCAATGATACACAGCTAAAGGGCATGGGCGCAGCAGGCATTATCCGTTTAGGCAAAGGCGCAGTGCAAGTTATATTCGGCACGCAGTCCGAGCAGTTGAAAGACGAAATCAAAAAAATAATGTAACAACAACCATAATAGGAGTGAAAAACGATGAAAAACAGCTTTGTTATACAAAATCCATTTGGCATACATGCAAGACCAGCACGCAAGATTGTTGAAGCAGCAAAGGCATTCACAGGAACAGTTACACTAGAGAAGGATGGCAAAAGCTTCAATGCCAAAAGTCTAGTTCATGTCATCTCCGTTGGGGCAAAACTTGGAGACAGCATTGCCGTTTCCGCTGAGGGTGAGCACGCTGAGGCTGTTGTAGCTGCTATTGGAGAGATTCTTGTCTCTATTGAGGCGCATGCAGAAAAGGGGCAATAAAAGATGATGCTTCAAGGAATTGCCGCATCTCCTGGATATGCGATCGGCGTAGCTAAAGTATTGTCTACAAAACCTCTCCAGATCGTGAAGGTTCACTTAGAAGACAACCAGTTGGACGATGAAATTAACCGTTTTGAAGCTGCAATTGCTTCAACACATGTAGAGCTTGAAGCCATCCATGCCAAGCTGATTGCTCAGAACAAAGAGCATGAGGCAGAAATATTTGAAGCGCATCTGATGCTGCTCGAGGACGAAGAGCTCATCGACCGTTCGAAAGATATCGTCAGATCCGAACGGATCAATGTAGAATTTGCCTTTTTGAGCACCTCTGAAGAGATTGCTGAAATGATTGGCGCGCTGGATGATCCCTACTTGAAGGAAAGAGCAGCCGATATTCGTGATGTAAGTCGGCGCGTATTGAACAAGCTGCAAGGCATTTCATCAACATCCTTGAATGATGAGTCAGGTTCTATCATTCTGTTTGCTGAAGATTTAACACCTTCGGACACAGCTCAGCTCGATCCAAGCAAAGTGATTGGCTTCGCAACGCAAGCAGGCGGGCGCACTTCCCACTCTGCCATTATTGCAAGGTCAATCGGCATCCCTGCCATTGTCGGAATCGGCAGCTCCATGGAGCAGGCAGTGAAAAACGGCCAAACCGTCATCATTGACGGGACAGATGGGCATATTTACGTGGACCCGGATAATGAAACGTTAACTCGATATTCACAATTGCAGAATCAGCAGCTTGAAAGCAAGCAATTTTATCAAACCTTTATGAATCAGCCTTCCGTAAGCAGCGATGGCGTACAGGTAGAGCTTGTAGCAAATATCGGCTTAGTTAAGGATGCAGAGCTTGCCGCTGCGGCAGGAGCTGAAGGCATCGGACTCTTTCGTACAGAGTTTCTATATATGGACACAGCTGGGCTGCCCTCCGAGGATACACAGTTTGAAGCTTATCGCAAAGCAGCAGAAGCGTTTGGAAACGATGCGCCTATCGTCATTCGAACGATAGATATTGGCGGAGACAAGGAAATTGCATACCTCAACCTGCCTAAGGAAGACAACCCATTCCTTGGTTACCGTGCCATTCGTATCTGCTTGGATCGACCGGATATGTTCAAGACACAACTTCGGGCGATTTTGCGGGCCAGCGCATACGGCAACTTAAAAATTATGTTCCCTATGATTGCTACACTGGGTGAATGGCGCCAAGCTAAAGCTATGCTGGAAGAAACAAAGCAGGAACTGACCGAAGCAGGCATTCCCTTTAACTCTGGGATCGAAGCCGGTATCATGATCGAAATTCCAGCAGCGGCTCTGCTAGCGGATTTATTCGCCAAGGAAGTTGATTTCTTCAGTATCGGAACAAACGATTTAGTTCAGTACACATTTGCTGCAGATCGTATGAATCCTAAGCTTTCCTATCTAAACGATCCGCTTCATCCAGCTATTTTACAGCTCATTAATCGTGTTATTACAGCCGCTCATGCTCATGGCAAATGGGTGGGGATGTGCGGTGAAATGGCGGGCTCGAAGCTTGCACTGCCGATCCTGCTCGGTCTAGGTTTAGATGAGTTTAGTATGAGCGCAAGTGCAATACTTCCTGCTCGCGCTTTGCTAGCAAATCTATCTCAGCAGGAAATGAAGCAGATAGCGCAGGCCGTTCTGGCACTAAGCTCAGCTGAAGAGGTTAAAGCCTATGTGGAGCAGCATGTTTCTGGATTAAAATAAAATTTCTGCAAAAGAGGCTGTACTGCATCAGAATGCGGTACAGCCTCTATTTATTTAGATTCGGATTTGAATACGAACCTTGCCTTCTTCATATTGAAATTTAAGCTCACCCTTATATTTCTCCACCGTTCTCCTTACTATAGAGAGACCGTTTCCTCGTAAAACAGAACCTTTTGCTTTCGTAGTGAAACCATATTGGAAGAAGCTCTTCTGCTCCTCATCCGTAAGCACGGCTGGATTCTCGATTATAAATATATACTTTCCATGTTCCACTTTACATTGCACTTGAATCTCCTGCGTTATATACCCAGCATTTGATTCCACCGCTTCAATCGCATTATCCAACAAATTAGAAAATAATTTGACTAAGTCCATCGACTCTATTTTATCGAATGCATCATAATCTGTAGCGAAGCTGATGATTATATTTTTCGAATGCGCCAGCTCCCTCTTGCTCTGGAACAGCACCATTAAAATCGGATTTTTAATATGCAGCGATAGGTTTAGCGTTTTGGATTCCTCGGTTAGCTGTTTTAAATAATCATGTGCCTTATCATACCTTCGGATGTCCATTAATCCATTCAACACCTGGAGATGATTCATGAGATCATGACGACTTGATTTGATGGTCTCTACAATTTTGCCCAACTCGGAAATGTATACCTTCTCAGATTCACGCATGTCCTGATGAAGCCTGGCTTTGTACCATTTGTTAAGCACATATACACCAGCGAGCAGCAATAAAGCAAACAGGACATCCACTCCGAAAATAAACATATTATTTTGGACAACATACTTGCCCACATGGCCTAAATCCTTCGCAGCGATATCGATCCCCACAACACCAAGCACCGTACCATCCTCATCAAAGAAAGGAACCCCGACGGACATATAGGATTCGCTTATCCTATCATGTAACACTCCTGTGGAATATTTCAACCCTTTTTTTGCCATCTCCACTTGATTAGAAGGAACGGTACAAGGAAAACCAATCGGTATATCTTTTATATGAGGCGGAAATGCGTTAACCATTACTTTGGAAACATCGGTATCATCTAAAAGCAGGATATAAATATAGAGCGCATTTATACGTTTCCGATACTCCTCCAAATACAGCTTTATTTTTTTACGATTCTCATCATCCGTTTTCGTTAGTAGAAATTGCTTATAAGCAACTTTATCTATACCATTTGCTGCATCCGTAGCGATTTCCGTATACTGCTTCGCCAGTGTGATCTCCGCTGACTTCGTTGTATTGTGATAGGTGGAGATGAGTTTAAGTCCAACAAGCATACTTATGATTGCAATGGATAAAACGATAAAATAAATCATTCTTTTTTTTGTATACACTAGGTCTGGTTTCATTAGCTTAATCCTTTTCAGTACATCAATAATTGATAATAATCAGAAATTTCAGAGGCAGCGTACTAGTCAGCCATTACCGTCTGGTTTCTTCCAGCGTGCTTGGCCTTATAGAGAGCTTGATCTGCAAGTGAAAATAATTCATCTGCTGTTTGTGCATGGGAAGGAAACTGAGCTACGCCAAGCGAAACGGTAACCATCTGCTTGAGATGATTTTCGCTGCTCGCCATCCTTGTACGAATCCGCTCAGCAGTTTCAAAGGCAACATGCGGCGCGGTATTCGGCAGCAGGACAACGAACTCTTCCCCTCCATAACGGCTGCAAAGGTCATCAGGTGTTACAGAAAACCTGACAATGTCAGCCAAATGTTGAAGCACTCTGTCACCTTCCTGATGCCCATATGTATCATTAATGGTTTTAAAGCGATCAATATCCAGGACGACAATGGAGTAAGGTTTCTTTTCTTCTATCCATTTTTTCATAATCGTTTCTAACGTTCTTCTATTATTTAATCCAGTCAAAGGATCCGTCATAGCCGCTTGTGTCAACCGATCGGTTTCCGTTTTAATACCGTTCATAGCAAGTATGACCGTGCTCGTTAATAAATCGGCTTCTCTGTTCCAATGATGCTTCATGGCGGGTATGGGAACTTCTTCTTTCCCCATTTTGCTGACGATATTCGCAAGTGTTACAAAAGGTTTAGCCAATCGGCGGGCAAGAAAGGTCGTCACGAGCATCAAAAGAATAAAGGGTACGAGCGTGTATAATAGGATCGCTTGTATATGATTGCTCAACTGCTCCTTCACTATGCTTATTGGTGAAAGCACAACGACCCCCCATTGATTCTCTGGGACGTAGGAGTAACCGGCAAGCCATTTTACACCATCTTCATCTACGGCGAGCTCTTGTCCACTCTGCCCCTTAATCAACTTCTGAACGATCATATTCGAGGTACTATCCTTTCCAATCTGACTTTTATCAGGATCGTACATCAAGTGGCCATCTGAACCCACTACATAGAAATAGGAACCGTTATGGTCTAGGTTATCATTACCGAATATCATATTTAGAACGTTATTTTGTTGCAAATAGAGGCTTCCACCGATATAGCCCCGGTATACACCCTTTTGATCAAACAAAGGCTCACTAATAAACACCATGAGATTTTTTGTTGTCGCGCTCGTATAAGGCTTTGACAAATATGGCTTTCGTGAGGCCAATGCTTCCTTCGCAGGAGCTGTTTTAATAGGCACGCCTGCCTTCCCGATCGACGAAGGGGACAGTGTACGCATGACACCATTCTCATCAACTACGACAATCGAATTAAAATAGTTGCTGCTATTGCGAATGAGATCAAGATATTTTCCGGAATCTGATTGCTTCATATCACTATTCAAAGAATAAAAGTCTGCCGCGTTTTTAAGACTGCTTCGCATCGACTCAAATAATGAATCCATTGTCATGCTCATTTTAGATGCGGTTGAAAGATTAAGTGTAAGTGTTGTTTCATACAACGCTTGTTTCTTGGACTGGTAGGATGCAATAAGCAAAATGGTTAACATGAGTAAAACCGAAACAGAGACTAAACCAATCATTAGCGTCGTCAGGCTCACTTTTCTCTTTTGGATAGCTTGTTTTACTTGTAAAAGCGACACAGCGATACCTTCTTTGATTTATGATACTACTCATTATTCGACGGGATTCGACAAATACCTCTTTCCTAGCTGGTTTATTTTCCATAATTAGATAATCAATTTCAATAATTGCCCATTAATCGATTTAAAAAAATAAGACAGCACCTTGTCACAGTGCCGTCCGATTAGGTTGCTATGTTAGATTTGTAATTCACCAAGCTTGATTAGCTCGACAACCGCTTGTGAACGACCTTTTACGTTCAGCTTTTGCATGACATTAGAAATATGGTTGCGGACGGTCTTCTCGCTGATGAATAGTTGTTGTGCAATATCTCTTGTTGTCTTGTCCTGTACTAACAGCTCGAATACCTCGCGTTCACGATGCGTCAATAAAAACTTGCTCTTATGGTCGCTACCCTTCAATGTTTGTCACCCCTCCTTGCGCGGGTTTTTATGGTTTAACAAGGTTAAGGGATACAGTCAACTTATACTATGAAGGGGCGATACCATTGGTGCTGTTATGAAGGGAAAATGGGCTCTGCTGCCCATTATATTTTTGCATGAATGATGAGCCGATGCGTGGGGTTTACAATGGGATCACAGGTGATCAAAGTCAGCAGCTTATCTTTATTGTTGTAATTTAGAACAGATACATCTGTCGGATCTACAATGGATACTTTATAAACGGTGTATGTGAAGCTTTCATCTTTTGTATCCACGACGATTTTATCTCCGACCTCAACTTCCCCAAGCCTATTAAACAGCCTTCCCTTAGAGCGCATCCGATGGCCAGCTATAGCTGCGTTGCCGACTTTGCCTATTGCTGTTGTTTCCTTTAAGTGAGCTGTAGCCGATTTCATATTCTTCTGGGTGGCTCCCTCAACGACAGGCAGCTTAAGCTTTATTTTATCAATCTTAATCGTTGCAATGGGTGCAATCTTCTGTGCTTTTGGCGCCTCTGTAGGGGTTGCTTCTGGTGTAGCTGCATCCGTCGGTGATTGAATCGGCGTCTCGGTCGCTGCGGATTGCTCGTTGAAAAGATCCGTTAATTGCTCATACTGCTGCTGCGCTTGCTGCTCTGCGCTCACATCAAAGCTCGCCTCATCCCAAGTAGCCATCAGCTTATCCTGCTGACGGTTCTCGTACCATTCATTCGCTTTTGGATAGAGCAATATGAGAATACCTACAATCACTAATGCATAAGAGAGTATTCTTTTCATTTTTCCCCACCTTCCGCTAGCTGGCCTCAGTCTGTGGTCCTTTCGCCTCGAAAACCCATTTCTTGCTTCCGTAAAAGTTAAGCGCAACGGTTACCACCGTTACAATCAGCTTTGAGACGACCTCATTCAAACCCCACCACTCGTTCAAGGCCATAAGCAGCAGTAAAGTAATACCTAGTATGATACCGTTCCATACGATGAATCTCATACCTCTATTTAGCTGCTGCGGGCTTGAAGCTTCATTTTCCCTCTTCCTAAAAGTATATCGGCTATTTAGCACATAGCTGTTAATCATTCCAGCTCCGTATGCAATCACCTGTGCAAGCAAATAATACGCTCCAAACCAAATGAGGAGTGAAAACATAAGAAAATCGATTAACGTATTAAGAAGTCCAACTAAATTGAACTTTACAAATTGTGCGATGAATCCTCTAGCTGCTCGTTTTGATGTTGCGTTAGACATATTTTTTAACCCGATCTTGTTCAGCAGACTCTGAGGATTGATTGTCTTCTTTCGCAGGAAACCCCTGAGCTTCGCGAACGATGTATAAAGGGCGGTTTTTGGATTCTTCATAAATCCGGCCAATATATTCCCCGATTATACCTAAGAGCATCAATATAATGCCGTTAAACAAAAGATTCACTGCCACAATGGAAGCCCAGCCAGCAATCGTGGTGCCCGTAAACAGCTTCTGGAATATAACGACTAACAAATACAAGAAGCTCGTAATTGATAATGTAAAGCCAACATAAGTGGCAATTTTCAATGGTTTATAAGAGAAGGAGGTTATTCCGTCTATGGCAAAAGAAATCATTTTTTTCAGCGGATATTTGGTTTCGCCTGCAAAACGTTCTTCCCGTTCATATTCGACCATCGTCTGACGGAAACCGATCCAGCTAACCAAGCCGCGAACGAACCGATTTTTTTCCTTCAAGCCGCGCAGCACATCGCATACCTTCCGGTCAATCAAACGGAAATCCCCCGTATCTACGGGAATATCCACATTCGTTAAGCTGCGCAGCGTGCGATAAAACAGCTTAGCGGTTATTTTCTTGAACATCGTCTCGCCTTTGCGCTTAAGACGTTTGCCATAAACAACCTCAAAGCCTTCCTTCCATTTGGCGATCATATCGATAATGACCTCTGGAGGATCTTGTAGATCCGCATCAATGACGACGATCGCATCACCCTGCGCATAATCCATCCCCGCTGAAATCGCGATTTGATGACCAAAATTACGTGAAAAATTAATCATTCGGACATTTGGATCGAAATCGCAGATCATGGAAATTAATTCAACCGTACGATCTTTACTTCCATCGTTGACGAAAATAAGCTCATAACACTCGTTCGTGCTGTCCATGACCAGCTTCAGCCGCTCGTACGTATGCTCGATAACCTCTTCTTCGTTGTACATAGGAACGATAATACTGTATTTTACAGCCGATTGTTTCATCCAGATACCCCTTTCTTCAAGCAAAAACGCCTTCGGCGTCCTTAGACGCTGAAGTAGCCTTGACGGTGAAATATAAGATAAGTATGAAAAAACGATATACTTTCTTATATTTTAAAATAACCAGCTTGGGAACCAGCGCAGAACATGCTCTACATACCAGGTCTTTACAGTCATACCGGATAGCGCAGGATAGTACATCACAAATAACAATATCGCTACTGCCACAAAAACATTTCGAATCAGCTTAAAGTTTGGCCGTTTCTCTTCGATTATTTTAAACATATAGACCAAGCTCAGAATAATGAACGGCACCATTGCAAAATAGTGATAAAGGAATGTAAGACGTGTTACAAGCATCCAAGGCACGTACTGTGCTAGAAACGCGATCCATATCGTATACATCGCTTTATCTTTCCTCTTGATACTCATCCATATCGTCGCTGCCATCGCAAAAATGCCTGCCCACCAAATAAGCGGATTGCCCATCGCTACAATTGTGGATTTCATTCCTGCTGCCATATTGTCCCCTGAGTAATACCATACCGGCCTCTTCATGAACGGCCACTCCCACCATGAGGATGAGAATGGATGCGTAGATACCAGCTTGCTATGATAGCTGAACATATGCTTCTGGTAATCAACTAGACTTTTTAAGGTATATCCTTCATCCATTACTGTCAGCACGGGAATGTAGGATAACGCATAAATCACAAGCGGTATAACGATATAAAATACGAGACATACAGCAAGCGTTATGATCGTATAACGAGGAAATACGTTTATAATATGCTGCAGCTTGTCTTGGCTAAAGCCAGACTCTTTTTTGTTCTCTTTCAGAACTCGCTTGGCAGCTGCATACTCCTTATAACGTTCAAATAAAGATAAACCGAGCATAATAGCTAAGCCTGCGCCCCCATAAAGCACAATCCATTTGGAAGCTACACCGATTCCAAAAAAGAGACCTGCTAAAAACAACGGCAGCAAAGTAACACTCAGCTTTACCTTGTAGAAGCTTAAGGAATAATATTTGTGCATGAAATAAAACATCAGCATAATGAAAAACACGCCGTAAACGTCAATCGTTGCAATTCTAGTTTGCGTAAAATGCATAAAATCTGCTGCTAGCAAGGCAGTCGCCACACCCGCATAAACAGTCGTTTTAAACAACCTTCTCGCGAATACATACATTACCGGCAGCATTGCAATGCCAAACAGCGTACCGGCAATGCGCCAGCCAAACGGATTAAGCCCAAACAGCTTAATACCGATCGCAATTATAATTTTGCCAAGCGGTGGATGCGTATTCTCGTAAGCTACAATATGCTCCATATGCTCATAAGCAGTACGGGCATGATAAATTTCATCAAAATAAGATCCGTTCATATAAGTCGCTTCATATTTCGCGCGCTGCTGTTCATCAAAGAGCAAAGGTACGCTGCCTCGTTTGGCATCCTTCGCCTGTTCATCATTTATTCCGACGATTGATAACGGTATTTGGTTGCCTTGCTCGTAAATAGCCATCTCATGCATGGAGAAGCCTGTTTGAACCGTCGTAAGCTTCACATACCGAGCTGCGAGCGCCGCGGGCTGACTGTTCCAAGTAAATACAGCAACATGGCTGCTGTCGATTTCCATGAGATTGTCCCAGTCGGTCCCATTTTGACTAAATTCATATTTGTATTTTCCTGTTCCAACTCCGCCAAAGCTGTTGATGCGATCAAGCTGCTTAACCTCGCCCAAATCAACGTAAAAGCTTTGACCAACGGTCGAAGGCTGCCATGCGGTTGTCGGCCCCTTCATCTCGCCAAGCTGGAATAGCGCGACGACCGCATAAATTAGCGTAATCGCACCCATCCATATCCAATCCTTGCGAACCAGTCGTTCATTCTCTTGCTTCACTCTTGAGATCGCTTCAGCTTTGAAAGCTGTTAGTGTCTTGTGATCCGTCTGCTTGCGTTCTTCATCCAGCAGCGGGGCGATAGGCTTCGACCTTCCGCGTGCATAATTATCATATCCGATATATAACAAGTAAAGCATTAATCCAACATTTGCTAACGAGCACAATAGAACAATTCCATTAAAAGGAACATTCGTGCTCACCTTGCTGTAGTCAAGCACATACGCAATATTGATGAAGCTCGTTAAGCTAAATCCGAAATACACCATCAACATCCTGCGATCGAGCGATTGTATAAAAGCAAAGATTCCAAGCAGCATTACTGGGAACAGGTAACGCTCATGCATCTTCGTTACACCCATAAATACGACAACGATAAGCACCATCGCTATAAAATAAGAGCGCTTGGACGATTCATTGTCTCGCTTTAACAGTGCAAAAAAAGCGGAAATCGCTACGGCTGCAAAAATGAAGATATTCCCCCATGTTTTGAACGAAAACAGCAGCCACGTATCCGTAATCGGCTTCCAATTCGCATCGCTTAACGCATAGAAGTTGAATGCATTTAGCGTCGCGTACGGATAAGAGGACAAGGTTCCTGAATAGAGCTTAATGAGCCCCGACAAGCCGCTGTTGCCCCAGAAGAAAGGCAAAGCGAGCAATATAAACGTAGTGAAGCCGTAAAATGCGCTGACCGAAATCTTCTTCCAATCTTTGCGATATACGAACCACAACAGCAGCACCGGCATGAATATAAATGCCTGCGGCTTAATAAGCGCTGCAACAGCAAACAAAACCGAAGCGCGCTCTATTTTATTTTCGACCAGTCCATGAATAGCCATTACGAGTGCCAGCGCAAATATTGAATCCACTTGCCCCCATGCGGCAGAATCCACAATAATAGCTGGATTGAATAAGAAAAGAAGCGCTAATCCTAACGCTATCGAATAGCCTGCTTTCTTCTTTCCTATTTGGACAATGAAATAAGCAGCAGCCAAATCGGCTAAAATCGCCGGGAGCTTAAATAGAAGCATTGCCGCATTTGATCCTGAATCTAGCGACAGCATATCTTTTATTAAACCTAATACATACAGAATATAAATATAGCCGGGAGGGTAATCTACAAACATTCCCGAATGGTAAAAACCAGAAAGCCCCTGCTTCGCAGCTTGGTCAGCCCAAGCCATAAACAAAGCGATGTCATTCGCATAACCACTGCTTGAAACAGCAATCCAAAGCCGCAAAATTAGCGCACCGAGGAACACGAATACAAGAATGGTTTTATGTAAATGTTGTTTCTCGTCAAGCCAGCTTCGATCTCGAAACAGCTTCTTATAGATAAGTGCAAAAAACAAGGTGAACAGCGCACCAAACAAAATAAGTGGAAGGACTGAGCCGCCCGAAGTTGATACTTCAGTTCCTTGGCTTGTCTCCGTAGGGACTAAGCTGAACACCTCTGCACCGGATGGCGCCTTAGATACTTTCTCCACACTGACGTCATCAAAATAGGCTTTCCCTGTATTAATGCTCCCGTATCCGCCTAAACTAGCGCTGAACGTAATACTCTTCTGATCCTGGCCCGTCTTCGCATAAAACTCAATGTACGCCCATTTTCCATTTGTATCCTTCACTTCAGGATAAGTTACTGCTACGCCTTCAACGAAAAATAGAGCCCCTGTTGCATCCAAGCCTACTTGTTCCGTCTTCACGTACCCAGAAAATTTATATGTTGTTTTTGGTTTTACTTTTATCGCCTGTGTCCACCGCGAGTGATTAGCTTGCTTGTTCTCAAGCACGGCTGAATAGGTTCCTGTATGCGCTTCGGTACTATCAATACTATACGAAGTAATTTGCTCTTCCTTCAAATACGCATCATGCGTCCAATCTGAAGGCGCTCCCTCCGTAACATTTTCAAAACCGGCATTGTTAAGCAGATTGCTTGCTGCGTTTGATACTGCCGCTGGCCATAGAAGGGTTAGGAGAAGGATGGTTAT
Organism: Paenibacillus sp. MCAF9; assembly: GCF_052114265.1. NCBI lineage: Bacteria > Bacillati > Bacillota > Bacilli > Caryophanales > Paenibacillaceae > Paenibacillus > Paenibacillus sp. MCAF9. Next base: position 101,058 of record NZ_JBFREL010000005.1, on the reverse strand, counting down.
TGTAGCGCGACTAAACATATTCATCATCGTTCCGATTTCCACCTCATATTTGGAATAAAGTTGTCCATTTTATAATGAAATACAACTTAACTCTATGTGATATTAACCTCATGGTCAATGAAAAAGTGAAATTTCCACCGCTTTTTTAGCACGACGGAAAAGTCGACAGCGATAATAAAAAAGCATCCCTAATGGGATGCGCGAAATGCCACAATGGAATGCATGTTTTTCTGTATGCAAGCACTCTCGATTCAGCTTGAGGATGGGGGCAGCATACCACCCTTTCCATCGGCTATGCCTACGATTTCTGATGGTTTTCTTATATCCGCGACAACGATATCGTTTTTTCTCGCCGATCATGCCTCCCGCCACATAGCTTAGGTAGAGATGAATACAAATCGCTGCACTTCAGCCTTAATCGCATTGTCTACAAAATTCAGCGTGCCCAAGCAATATAATTGAGGCAGAAGCTCGCCATAAATCAAATAAAAAGGAAACATCCAGCTTCCGAGGAGCAGCAGGCTGTCGATGATGGATAAGACCAGCATCCTTTTGCTAAATGTCATACGTCCATTCCGCTCGTCATCTCTATTTGTACTTCCACTAAAGTAAGCTCCGTTAAAGCGGCTATGCTGTAGCTTGTAGTCGACTCCATTTCCAAGCAATCCCCGGGAGCGACGTTTAGCGGCTTGCCATCCACAATCGCTACGCCTTTGCCGGCTTGAACGGTCCATATAACCCTTCGAGAGGGCAATGGACCCGGAACATAATGCTCCCCTGTATGAACCACAATTTTTTTCACGAGCGTCTCTCGGTTGTCTTCAAGCTTAAACACGTCCAAAATGCGATACCAGCCCCAGCGGAGCTCCTCGTACATCAATCGCTGATCGATAGGCTGCATCATTTCCTTAATGCGGGGACTCGCAGATTTATCGGATATGAGAATGCCATTCGGACTTGCTGCTACAACAATATTCGATAAACCAAGCACCGTCACCAAGATATCCAATTCATTAAGCACATGCGTATTGTTCGAATCGTCGCTTATAAGACCCTGCCCAATTACATTCGTATCCATTTCCTCCGTTAGCGTGTTCCATGTGCCGAGGTCCTTCCACTCATTTTCATATGCGATGGCTCTGAGCTGCTTCGCTTTTTCCAACACTTCATAATCAAAGCTGTTTTTGGGCAGCGCAGCATATTGGCGGGATAATTGTTGATAGGAGGTTGGGTAATTCCGATCGCGCAGAAGCGAGAGCAAATAATCAAGCTTGAAGGCAAACACGCCGCAATTCCATAGTGCACCATTGTCTATTAACTCCTTGGCAATCAGCGCTGGCGGCTTCTCGACAAAACTTGTAATCACGATGCTATTATTAGTCTGTGATGCGAGATTCATAGGAGATGGAATCATATAGCCATATTTCTCTGAAGGATAAGTCGGACGTGATCCGATTAAAGCAACCTCCGCATTCGTTCCTCTCAAAACCTGCTCTAATTCCTTGATCTTTTCGAAAAAATCAGCATTTACATAGGGATCTACAGGCAGCACGCATACGATCTCGTCCTTAGAGGCCTTCACTATTGAATTCAAATAAGCGGAAACCAAAGCAATGGCCGGAAAGGTATCTCTTCTCTCCGGTTCCACGATGATCGAAACTTGGTTGCCAATCTGGCTTCTAATCAAATCCACCTGAGAGGAGCATGTGGCGATATAGGATGAAGCCTCAAGACCAGCCTCTTGCAGCTGTCTCCACACCCTTTGAACCATCGATTCTCGTTCGCCGTTCTCCCCTTTGAGCACCTTTAAAAACTGCTTCGTTCGCGAGCCGTTCGAGAGCGGCCATAATCGTTTGCCGGAGCCTCCCGAGAGCAGAATTATTTTCATTAGCCTCGCGCTCCTTTTAATGCATTCATATCCTGCATAACCATTTCTTTAACAAGCGCTTGAACATCATATTTAGGTGTCCACCCTAATTGTTTCTTTGCCTTCTCAGGACTTCCGAGCAGCAGCTCAACCTCGGTAGGCCGATAATATTTGGCATCCACGGCAACAACCTCCTTGCCGACCGGAAGCGAATAGGCTGGATTATGGCATGCCTTTACATAGGCCACTTCGTCTTCCTTTTCCCCTTTAAATGCTATTTCCACACCGATCTCGGCAAAAGCAAGACGAACAAACTCTCTAACCTCTGTCGTGTATCCTGTTGCTATGACAAAGTCTTCCGGCTCGCTCTGCTGAAGAATCAGCCACATCGCCTCGACGTAATCTCTTGCGTGTCCCCAGTCTCGCTGCGCATTTAAATTTCCTAAGTAAACCTTGTCTTGCAATCCATGCGCGATGCGCGCTACCGCTTTTGTAATTTTGCGTGAAACGAATGTTTCTCCCCGCAAAGGACTTTCATGATTAAAGAGAATACCGTTGGATGCGAACATGCCGTAGGCCTCGCGGTAGTTTACTGTGATCCAATAGGCATACAACTTGGCAACTGCATAAGGACTGCGGGGATAAAACGGTGTTTTCTCATGCTGTGGAATTTGTTGAACAAGCCCGTAAAGCTCAGATGTAGAGGCTTGATAAATTTTTGTTTTTTGCGTAAGCCCAAGCAGTCGTACAGCTTCCAATATGCGCAGCGTTCCGATGCCATCTGCGTTGGCTGTATACTCTGGCGTATCGAAGCTGACATGAACATGGCTCATCGCTGCCAAGTTATAAATTTCATCCGGTTTCACCTGCTCAATAATTCGCACTATGTTTAAAGAATCCGTTAGGTCTCCATAATGAAGAAAAAATCTTTGTTCATTAATGCTGGAATCATTCAACAAATGGTCGATTCTTCCGGTATTCGGCAGAGAGCTTCTTCTCTGCAATCCGTGTACAATATATCCCTTATCTAACAGCAATTCAGCTAGATATGCGCCGTCTTGTCCCGTAATCCCTGTTACAAAAGCAATCTTCAAAGCATCTGCCCCTTCCCTATCATCCCAATTAGTAACATAGTATGTCTCTCAAACGAATTGGTATGGACGTAATGGAAGCTTCACAAACTCTATTCTATAAATAGGCAAAGACATGCTCACATTAAGAGCCGATTACATAATCTGATAAGTAGAATTATATATTCAGGTTAAATAGGAAAGGTCGGAGGCTGATAATGAGTCAATTGAAAGGGAAAAAAATTATGGTCACCGGAGGCTCCGGTTTCTTAGGCTCGCATGTCACCCAGCTGCTTGCTAAATACGATGCAGCAGACGTTATTGTACCGAGGAGCCGGCAATATGATTTAACTAGCCAGGCCGCATGTTTGTCCGTTATTCAAGACTATAAACCGGATATCGTCATTCACTTGGCCGCAAAAGTAGGCGGGATTGGAGCCAATCGCGCAAATCCAGGTTCTTTTTTTTATGACAACCTTTCGATGGGCATCCATCTCGCAGAGGCATCGCGCCTCCATGGCGTCGAAAAGTTTGTAGCCTGCGGAACGATTTGCTCTTACCCCAAATTTGCCAATGTTCCATTCAAGGAAGAAGAGTTGTGGGACGGCTATCCTGAAGAGACAAACGCACCTTATGGCTTAGCAAAAAAAATGCTGCTCGTTCAGTCACAAGCTTATCGCAAGCAATACGGCTTTAATTCCATCTTCCTTTTACCCGTTAATCTGTATGGTCCTAGAGATAACTTTGATCTGGAAACCTCGCATGTCATTCCTGCGCTTATTCGCAAATGCTTAGAGGCGAAAGAACAGAATGCCGATTGCATTGAGGTTTGGGGCACAGGGATTGCAACAAGAGAGTTTTTATATGTGGAGGACGCTGCAACAGCTATTCTGCAAGCCGCAGAGCAGTATAATGGCGAAGAGCCTGTCAATATTGGCACAGGCCGCGAAATCTCGATTAAAGAGCTCGTTCATTTAATTGCAGAGAAAACAGGCTACACCGGAAATATACGATGGGATGCAAGCAGACCTGACGGGCAGCTGCGAAGATGCCTCGACACATCCAAAGCAGAGCAGCTATTCTCCTTCAAAGCGAAGACGGATTTGCCGGAAGGGTTAGAGAAAACCGTGAAATGGTATATCGATCAGCAATAAATACGGTCATAAAACAAAAGCCACAGCGACTATCCATAGTCGCTGTGGCTTTTGTTTTTATGATGCCCGCTTCTTTCCTTTTATTGCGCTCCCTTTTTTCCGTGGCTGGACACTCCCCTTACGCTTGCTCCGGCTGACAGCTCTCCTGCTTGATGCGCCTTTATTACTTTTTTTCCTTCGTATGCCGGTTGTTTTTTTTCCTAACCTTTTACGTCCGTTTCTTCTTAACGGCTTCGTTCTTCTTATGCTTGGAGCTGGTTTGGCAACTGGCAGATTAGCATGATAATAGCTTGAAACCTCAGCAAAATACGAATTCAACACATTTTCAAGGCTCTGCTGGGAATAATGGTTCGTTTCGATATTTTTTGCCCGAAGCTTTTCGAACCAGCTTGTCACCCCTTGAACAAAACCGTCTGTTGCCTGCAAACGTCTCTCGCATACATCCATATGAAGATTAAGCTCATCCTCCGTAGGCAGAAGGCCCATCTGAATCAGCTGATTGAATACAATTTTTTTCCCGATCACTTGTTGTTCCGCATTATGCTTCGCGCCTATTTGCTCACTATGAATGCGGTAATGAAGCAGAACATCAGGTATATTCGTGATACGGGTTAATTGCGCCATTCTCGTCCACAGCTCATAATCCTCCGTATGGGGACTCTGATAGTCATAATAAAGCGAGTAGCTCTTAACGACGGAGCTCCGCATCATGACCGTTGGATGATTTAGAGAGCAATAAAACAAAAGCCCTGCCTTAATGTCCTCATGATCGGTTGGATGCTTAACCCAAATATCGGTATGCATATATTTTATCGCTGTACCGCAAAGGCCGATATCCGGGTATTGATTCATAAGCTCAACCTGCCTAGCCAAACGATCAGGAAAAGCAAAATCATCACAATCCATTCTAGCAATATATTCGCCTTGAGCAAGAACAAGCCCCTTGTTCAGCGTGAAAATAAGTCCGTAGTTTGCTCCATTGCTAAAGAAACGGATTCTTGTATCTGAGTAAGAGGCAATGATTGCGGCGCTCTGATCCTTCGAGCCGTCATCAATAATTAAAAACTCAAAATCTTGAAATGTCTGATTTAAAATGCTTTCGATTGCTTCGCGCAAAAACAATTCACCGTTATAAACCGGCATCAAAACCGTTACCTTTGGCACCTTCCCGCCTCCTTCTACACACTCACTACTATACAATGAATGATAGATGCAGATGGTTTGGACAAAAGCCTTAGGGCATCTTCATCGTTCTTTCAACAATGTCGCTGTTTCAGTATAATCTCGGATGATTCGCTCGTATTTGCTGAACAATCATCGCATGCTTCTGTCCCGCATCATAGGACAACGAATGGCCATGACGCCGGTATAATAACAAGGCTTCATGAATGGCAGTCCCACACCAGCCCCTCTCGCATAACGAAATCCAGAAATCCCAATCCTCATAGCCATGTATCATCGCTTCATTGTAACCGCCTACTGATAACCAAGCACTTTTGCGAACAAGCGAGGTGACACAAACAATATTTTCTGAGAGCAAGCGGTTAAAATCAAATTCAGGCGGAATCCAAACCCACGATTGATCGCCGAAATACTCCAAGCCGACAGTCGCGAAGCCAGCCTCCGGTCTCGCTTCTAATGTACGGTAAGCCTTCTCTATTAAAGTAGGCTGTATTTTATCGTCCGCATCAAGGGGCAATATATAATTCCCTCTTGCTTCGTGTATGCCAACGTTTCGTCCATACGGCAGACCGATATTCGTCTGCACATGAATGACTCTCGTTTTTGGCTTATTTAAACGATTTAATAGATCAATCATCGCTGGCTCTGTTGATCCATAATCCACGACGATTACTTCAATCTCCGAATAGGAAGAAGCTAAGCAAGAATCGATGGTTTGTTCAATAAATCTACCCTATCAAAGCACGGGATTACTATGCTGACCTTCACATTCATCGGGCAAGCTCCTTTCATTCTGGTGTAACTTTCCTGTCTGGCAGCATAAAGTAATGATACATATCCTTTGTCACCGGCAAGCTGTATTTAACCGTCAACAGCGAAAGAATCGAATGGTCGTAACGATGATCGATAAATTCCGGGAAGTTCGGCAGGCCGCTGCTATTTTCAGCATTCGAAATCACTTTATAATCTTCGCAATAAAACAGCCATTCTTCTAATAGGCTTCTGCTTTTCTCATTATTGTAAAACATAAAAAATCCAGCCCAAACCTGCTCCGCTTCCCAATAACCTGAGCTGTCGCACTGCATGAGCACGAAGCTGTCTCTTTTTGTCCAGCTTGGATACAGTGCGTGTCCGCATCCGAATACAGCACTAGCGCTCCTTCTTCCATTTTCGATAAAGAGTCCAGTAAAATATACGGCTTCCAGTACCATAGGCCAAAGCCTTTCTCATGCTGCAAAATTGCTGTATTCTTACGAGCAAAAGCCTTTCCTTCGAGATCGCTTGGATGATATGAAATGACACGATCAACGCCGAATTGCAGAGCAGACGCATTTAGTCTATCTTGATAGGATTGAAATTCCGGCGAGGCAAAGCTTACTAAATAAATCTTTTATGACCACTTCCTTCTAACCTGTAATCCATCAACGCGAGTTCGATGAATCCATGCAAAATCTTTGTTTGTACTCGGCGTCCATCTTGCATAAAAAATATTCGTATTTCGCTCCATCACCTCCTGGAACATCCTGCTCATCCCTGTATCGTAATGGGCCAAAGCACCGGATGATTTTTTTAAGCCGATGTTGTTCGTTTTAATCTCAAAAATGTTAGGCGTCGTTTCATAAGCAATACTGTAATCCACTTGAACGGTCTGAAAAAATTGCTTCACCACATATTCGATTTTGATCGTAGCAGCCATCGAAAATAATTCGGAGTTCAGCATTTTTATATTCGCTCACAGCACGGTGCAGCTCCGCTATTAGGGGAACAATCGTAGCTTCTTTATTGAGTACAGGCAGCGTAATGCTTATTTTTAGATATAAATTCCCGTTCAGGCAAATTAATCTTTTAATTCCCTCCACTAATGTTATTTTTGGCTTCCACTTCGGCACGGTTACCCCCTTGTTCCATGGAATCATAATTTCTCGCGGATGGTAGGGTCGTCCTCCCCAATTCACCTGTAACGGTATATCCATTATTTTTTCAATAATGCTCGCTAACTCCTTTAGTGGAATGGGCTGCTGTGAAGAAACGGAATAAACCTCGTTCTTAACTGCCCCATCATTTAGCAGCTGCTGGGCTGCGAGCATATAAGCTTCAACAACATCATCAATGTGTACAATATCAATCAGCTGCTCTCCAGGTGACATCGCAAGCGGTTTATGTTCCTTTCCAGCCTTCAGCAGCAACGAAATGGTTTTTTATTATCAAAATGCTGTGAGAAGGTTTCCGTTTTAATGAATGCATAAACGTGCTGCGACAACATCGCCTCCACTAGCTGCGTACCGAAAATAATATTGCTTGTCAGCATCTCTTCTACCTGTTTTGGCGCATAAGTAACTGTGGCCGATGTATGATGATAGCACCCTGGACATCCTCCAGTTGCTTAAGGCTCGATTCATTTCTAGCGATAATGTGCACCTTCCATTCTTCCGCCAAAAGCTTTCGCACGAGGTGTGAGCCAATAAAACCCATGGCTCCGGTGACTAAAGCGGTTAAGGCTGCACGGGAATTTTTTTCTATCATCGATCTCCCCCCCAGCTTGTTTTCCCTGCATATTCATGCCATTGCTTCAAACAAACCTGCCGAATATCTTCGTTGCCTTGATAGGCAAGCGTCCACTCAACCACCTTATTCAGCGCCTAATCAAGGGTCCATCTTGGCTTCCAGCCTAAGCGCAGCTGCGCCTTCGAGCAGTCCATCGGCTGAAAGAACCCCTCATGCTTATAAGCCATAAGTTGTCCATCATTAGCTATCTTCTGCATGCAGTCCATCTCCAGATTTGTATGATCGCTTTCAATATAATCAAGCAGCTGCGGTTCCATTACGAAAAAACCTGAATTATTCCAGCTCCCGTCGCCGTACGTCAGCATAAACGTCTTGTTTCCTAAATACGGCTGAACTCGCTTTAGCCTGCCGCCTGTCATCGTTTCTTTGCCGGTGTCGACCAGCGTGATTTTCCACGTTTCAATGGAAGATTCATGAATCGTCATTTCGTTTCGATTCGATAAATCAAAGGTTACATCCGAGTGATGCAAAAATAATGATAGAAATATTCTTTGATGAAATAACCTTTGTAGCCCTACAAATCACAAAATCAGTAAAGCCGTTATGCGCATAGGTTTGCATGATATGCCATAGGATTGGCTTATCCCCAATGTTGATCATCGGTTTTGGCTTCATGAGCGACTCCTCGCTTATTCTAGTGCCGAACCCGCTTGCTAGAATGACCACTTTCATATTTTTATCTATCGTCCGCATAGAAACATCCTCTCTTTCTCTCAAATATACTTTGCCATCTTCCTATGTTTATTTATTCGATAGTTTGTTGTTCTAGTGAATACCCAGTCTGTGAAAATTTAATAGATGCGATTAAGCAATGGAATACAGGCGCTCCTTGCCTATCAATTGCCCGTACCATGCCAAATTATCGACATAGAATACATTGAACGAGGTTTCTTGAAAATAAGGAGGGATAACGCTTGTCTCAAACCGTTGTCAAACGAAAACAAGCTGCGAATAAGCAGATGAAACGACAAACTAAAAAAATAAATCGTACGTCCGCAAATACGCGTCGCAGAGCTTCTCGCAAGGGAAAGAAGCTGCTGCGGTCAAATCGAATAAACAAACGAGCAAGAGGATGGAAGCGCGGCATCCTCGCCCGTAAAGCACCAGCTGCTCCAATAGCTCCTACTGCTCCTGCCTCTTCTCTTGTTGAACAGCCAAGCGACGGAGGGGCAGCGCCTATTTTAATACCGCTGACGGGTATTATTTTCAGCAAGGATCGAGCCCTCCAGCTGGATGCAGCCCTGCGATCGCTTTACTTGCATGCCCTCGATATTTCCAATTTTCACATGAAGGTCCTTTACAAGACATCGAGCGATTTTTATGAATCACAATATGAACGACTAAAAAACGAATACCCGATGGTGCAATTTATTAAAGAGGAGCAATTCAAAGAGCAGGTTATCGCTTCTATGGAACCCTATGCCTATGTTCTATTCATCGTGGATGATTGCTTGTTCGTTCGCGATTTTACGCTGCAGTCCATCATGAACACATTAGCTGCGCACAACGATTTGATTGGCTTTTCCTTAAGGCTGGGACCAAACATCCGTTACTGCTATACGATGAGTGCCGAACAGTCTATTCCATGGCACCACATTATCGAGTATGGCTATCGCAAGTTTGACTGGACATCGGCGCAGTATGAATTCGGCTATCCGCTTGAAGTTTCCAGCTCGGTATACCGCACAACTAATCTTCTTCCGCATCTGAGAAACTTGGATTTCTCCAACCCCAATACGCTTGAAGGATGTATGGCAGGACGTGCGCAGGAGCTGTCTGAGGGACGCCAGTTTCTAGCATGCAGCGAAGTATCCTTAGCGTTTTGCAACCCGCTCAACATCGTTCAAAATGTGTATGCCAACCGCGCAGGAAGCAATAAGGAATTCTCGCCGCAAGAGCTTGCTTTGCTATTTGAAAACGGTGATCGTATAAACGTAAACAAATATGCAAACTATATCCCAGCCGCATGCCACGAGCAGGTAGACATCTTTTAATCGCTGTTCCTATCATTCATCCACAAAAAAACGTAAGCAGCTCGGAGAAATCCGAACCGCTTACGTTCTTTTATGCCGCTAGCTTCTCAAAAAGCTATGGCCGCCGAAGTTGTTTTTATCGCGAATTAATATTTTCATTGGAAACGGAAGCTGCTGGCCCTCCACGTAACCATAGGATGGATTCATCACTTTAGGAGACTTGTCGATTAAATATTTATTTAAATGCGATTCGTCATGCCAAACGGCATTGATCCCATTATTCATATCCGTTCTAATATTGTCATCCAGAACACGAATGAGATTCGTATAGTGCTCCGTTCGGCCGCCGTTCAACCCACCCATAAAGTAGTAGCTTCCTGCGCCCTCCGGAATATAGGCTAAGCTTTGTTGATTTTTCTCATAATCAAGCTCGTGCCGCGCTTTATTGTAGAAGCCTGGATGCTGGACCGCAACGATGCCCTCGTGAATTGGCAATATTTCTTCTCTTACGACATCAACGAATTGCATATTGGCATTAAAGAAAAATACAAAATCACATTCCTGCTGCAGCTGATGCACCACGTTTCTAAACATCGCATATCGCAGCAGCGTATTTCCCGGCCATCCAAGATTATCCTGAGGAATCTTCAAAATGTTCGATCTCTCTTCATCAACGATGTGCTCAGCATCTGTGAATACATAATAGTTTTTCTGGTAGCCCGGCAAGAAATAAGCTTCGGCGCTCCGATAGAAGTTTTCCCAGAAAATACTGTATTTCCCTGTGCATATATAAAGAATCCCGATTCGAGATCCGGCTACGCTCGCAATTTCCGCTTCACTCGGCATTTGTGTAGTCAGATAAGGTGATGCATTTGCGCTTTCTGGCTGTGCTTGCGAGAGGACAGCACCTTGATTGGTCATATAAGACTCTTGATGCGCATCCTCAAAACCTTTCGAATGCCCTTCTCTATACCCTTGCTCATAACCCGTGTGAAACGGCCCGCTTCTTTTTCTCCCTCTTGCACCGCTCCTCAAACCCTTTTTTAATGTTTTACCGCGCCTTTTCCCTTTTTTTACACCATATTTGTTTTTGCGGCTGCTTAATTTCCAGCCGGTTTTCAACGTTTTTTTTACGCTCGTTTTTTTAATAACTGTACTTTTTTTTCGTTTCGTCAGCATGCTGCCGTCCTCCTAAACTTGAAATTATATATTATTAGCCTTAATGATCGGAGGAGCTATAATAGGGAAGCCTTCCGAATACTGGTTTTTGTCGGCTTGCGTTAAAGGACGAACATAACGCTGCTCCAGTCCCCATGCCATATAAGCATATTTTGTCGTCATCCGGTGCAGCTTGCCCTGTATAATCTGGTACATTTCGCCGTCCTGCGTTTTCACTAAACTGCCTTCAGCGAAATTGGTGGTGAGCGTCGATAATGCAGCTATTCTCTGATGCAGCACTGCAATCGAAATGTCTCCTCCTATCGGCCAGTTCCATAAATCAAGCTGCGGCAATCTTACTGCATCCACATGCATTAAGTCTGAAGACCGCACGATATATCGATATCCATTTTCTACCCAATAGACATTCGAATCGGTTCCTTTTACAACGATATGGCTAGGGTAAAAGTTTGTTCCTTTTCTCTTTTCATTAGGTGATGCCGAATTCATTACCGCCTCCAGCCTTCTGATCTGATCCCAGTCGCCCCATTTTTCACGAAAAAAAGCGTTATTAAGCAAGGAAGCATCCAGAAACGAACGCATCGTCACACTGCCATAATGATGGATGAATGTATCCTCCGCAATAACTAGATCGAGACCAAGCAATTGTATCCGAAGATAAAAGTCTACATCCTCGCAGGTCCCAATGACATATCCCTCATCCATATACCCGACTCTCTGAAGCACCTCTCTGGATAAAAGCAAGCAAAAGCCCATTATGGCATTCGTTTTTCTCCATCGTACTGGGTTAATATGATTGTAATTTTGGGCAAACTGCTGCATTTCTTTCATGTTTTTGTAGCTGACATCAATCTTTTGATCATTCGACAAATAATTGGTTACCGGACCAACAAGACCAATCGATGGGTTGCTGTTCAAGCACGACAATAAATTCGACAGCCAGTTTTTCGTCACGATCGTATCATTGTTAAGAATGAGAATCGACGTACCTTTTGCCATCATCAGGCCTTGATTGACGCCACCGGAAAAACCTAAGTTCTCTTGAAAAATTTTATAGCGCAATCGCCCTGCCTGCGACTTTAAATAGGCAGCCGTTCCGTCCGTTGAGCCATTATCAATAATGATGATTTCGTAAGACTGCGGCGTATATTTATGAATGCTCTCTATGCAATTTCGTAAATAGTTCAACTGGTTATAGGTTGGAATAATAATGCTTGTGCCTTCAAAAGGTTGCTGATAGCTAGCTGCTCCACTCGCCCTGCCATCCCGATAACCAGCCGCATAGCTCGCTTGAAAGTTGATTCGCTTTATTTTACGGACTGCTTTTATACGCCTGCGCGGATATCGCTTGCGCATCTCGGTTCACCTCCCACGATCTTTTTTAGCTATCATGATGGAAAGACGATTTGAAGCAGCTGGCTGAGCCGCTTCTCGTAGGTATGCTGCTCCAGCGTTTTTATAAATCCTCTTAATGCGATTTGATTTCTCTTTTGCTCGTCCTGCAGGTAATATGCAATTTTATCAGCCAGCTCATTTGGTGAAGAGTACGTTTCAAGCTCCGTTCCAGGAACATAAAAATCGCTTAAGTCCTGACGAACATCTGTAAGCTGAAAAGCTCCGGCAGCCGCAATTTCATACGTACGAGGGTTGATCGACAAGCCGGGAAGGTTGCGGCTATTTTTGTTATGCACCTTGTCGTCATGGGAACGATGAATATTGATGACAATCTTGGCGCCATTATAATAGCTCGCTGCTTCTTCTGAGCTGATCCAAGAAATGCGAATGCCTTTGCTTAGGCTTTTGTAACGCTTAAGCCTTTTCCAGAACAAACCGATAATTCTTGTATCGCGCTGTGCTAGTGCAGGAGCAATTCGATCTATCAATCTGACTCTGTTATGAAAGGCATTCCCAATAAAGCAAATATCGCTTTGATAATGAGCGGGTACATATTTGGGCTTATACACGGCTGGGTTAACTGCCAGCGGCAAATAATGAACCTGACAGCCGAGCTGCCGATAGATTGGAATAGCAGCCAGCTCATGGGTAAATAACCATTCATACTGCGGGGCAATGACCGTTGTAACATCGGTTACATAGGGCTCATCGACGAGCCATATCGCTGTTTTAACACCGATCGAACGAATGCCTTTAATTTGGTGGACTGGCACCTGAGTGCCATGCAGTACCAGCACTAAATCCGGTCTTCTCCTGCTTGCCAGATCAATAAGATTATCTGATGGAGATGCGATGATCAGCTCGCTGACCATACCTCTGAGAGCATCCGTAACCGCCTGATCCATATCTGGAAAAGGGCCTCTTAATCCCGCGCGAACATATAATACTCGCAGAGATCGAAGCAGGCTTGCAGACCGCGGTATTTTCTGAATTAACGCCTCACAGATACCCACATGGTAACCATGCTTCCAGCCAGATTCGCGTCCCGCATCCCACTCGCTTGCTGCTGAAATGTTTATTTTCCGTTTCTGCTTCAGAAGTATCTCACCTCTTTCTGTAACGAATACTCTCTATACATTTCTAATTAGTGCCTGCTCCAATAAATCTATGCTTCGATCCCATTCCCACTTCTTTACCGTCTCGCTCCCGCCAGCTCTTAGGTGTTCGCGCAGAGACTTGTCTGCTATCAAACTTTGTACTGCATTCGCTGCTGATCTAATGTCATTTGGAATGACCAAACTATTATAATGATTGACCAGATATTCATCCGTCCCCGTTACATCAGCAACGACTGGAACTCCTCCGCAAGCCATCATCTCAAGTGGAGGATAGAGGAAACTTTCAACCCTGCTCATTTTGAGCAAAATATCACAGCTAGAGTAAATATGCTTCATCGTTTCATAGGATACACTCTCAAAGAAACGGTCACAGCGCCAAGATGCAGCGGGACGCCCCGACGAGCTGACACACCAAACCTCACAGTTCAAATCTCGCACTGCCGCAAAAGCATCGCTCATTCCTTTGTAAGGAACGTTAATAGGGCCCTCCAGCAATACTCTAACCTTGTTGCCTTTTGGTGCAAGCGGCTCTGCCTCATACATAAGTGAGGTATCGAGTCCGTTAGGGATATAGATCGCTTGCTTATTAAACGTACGCTGCAGCCAGCGCTGCAGCCAGCCTGCCATCGTCAGAAACGTAAAATCATTCGTTTTGTACGTTTGATAGGCCAGCTTCGATTGCTCCGACGATGGCGAATAAAATCTGGATTCATCCGATTGAATGAAATAAAAGCGTTTCTTCGCTTCTATTCTTCTTGCAGCGCCGAGTGTAGCCCAAAAGGTCGCAATCACAATATCACGATCCGCAGGAGCGCGGGATTCTGTGACGATGGGCACCTCAACAGGATGCCAGCTAACCTGCGTATTTCCATCCAGGGAAACTAAAACGACATCATAACCGCGCTGCTTCAATCGGTTGGCATGCTGAAGAATAACCGCTACACCACCGGAAATGGAGCATCCTGGGATGACGTATGCAATTTTCGGCTTACAGACACCGCCTACTACAGCAATCCAGCGGCCATCACGATAGCCGTCTTTCCATCCAGCTTTGTAGCCTTCTGACTGGCTGCTTATCGATCCTGCCCGCCAATCTTTCCTTCCATTTTTGACCAAGCGGCTTTTTCTACCAATTCTCCTTTTTGGCTTCAGCATCATCTTAGGTCGGACCTTAAGATTTTTGAATTTCATAATCTTTTTTCCTCCCTTTTATCTGTAATGGCGGTATAATTGGTGACTCTATGCATTCAACCCTATCTCATAGTATGTTTGATCCTTTTTACCGCCACGGCGTCTGTTACCATGAAGTTTCATCACTCCTAGTCGTTGCAAAAAAATAGACTGGGACACAGGTAATGTCGCAGTCTAGCTGGCCTACTATTCTGTTTTCTCATCCACTAGACGCAATCCCGCTTCCTGCAGCGAAGTGAACGTACCCGCGTCATGCCACCACCCTTTCAAGATGCTGTGCTTGAGCGCCCCCCTCGCCGCATAAAAGTTGTTTACATCGGTAATTTCAAGCTCCCCTCTCCCCGAAGGGCGCAGTGTCTTAATTACATTAAAAACATCAGCGTTGTACATATAAATACCTGTTACACAATAATTAGATCCGGGATTCGAAGGTTTCTCCTCAATGGATACAATACGCCCGCCTTCCATTCTCGGAACGCCAAATCTTTCTGGATCAGCTACTCTCTTAAGTAATACCTTCGCCTCTTCCGATGATGCTTCAAAAGAAACCATATATTCAGATAATGAATCCTCGAACAAATTGTCTCCTAGCAGAACGACAAATTTTTCATCCGCAGATACGAACCCAGCTGCCAAAGCCAATGCCTCGGCAACACCGCCAAACTGATCTTGCACTCTAAAAACGAGATTAACGCCCCATTCGTGGCCGCTCCCCAAAAAATCAACATACAAGCCTGCTGATTGTTTTCCTATAACGAGCAAAATATCTCTAATCCCTGCATCCGCCAGCTTTTTAATCGCATAATATATCATAGGATGCTTTCCGACTGGCAATAGATGCTTGTTCATAAATTTCGTTAGCGGATAAAGTCTCGTGCCTGACCCGCCAGCCAGTATAACGCCTTTCATCCAGCAGTCCACCTCCCCTCACTCTACTGAAACTCCCTTATAAGTATATGAATTTAAAAGATTTAAGAGTGGATGGATAACCACATACGCTAAGATTTGGACGATGTTGATCAAAAATCATAACGATAAAGGGGCTTGTACGGTTGCCTTTTTTAAGATGGACAAGCTTCAAATCTATATTTTATTAATAAACTAGATTTAGAGAGACATTCAAAACTAGAGGTGATGCAATTGATTCGAAAAGCGATCATTCCTGCCGCAGGCTATGGAATTCGCAATTTACCCATAACCAAGGCTATACCCAAAGAATTGTTTCCCATTGGAAACAGACCCGCAATCGACTATGTAGTTAAAGAAGCAGTCGATGCAGGAATTACCGACATTTTAATTATATTATCTCGCAATAAGACAGAAATTATGAACTATTTTGACCGTTCGATGGAGTTGGAGGCTCATTTGCGTATGATTCACAAAGAAAGCATGCTGCCTATCATTGCTCCCGCCAAAGTCAATATTCAATATATTCGACAATATGAAGCACTAGGTCTAGGTCATGCCGTTTCGCTTGGACAATCATTTGCTGCAAACGAGCCCTTTGCTGTTATGCTGCCGGATCAAATAAACCTGCATCAAAACTCTTTACTCCTACCATTGATTCGAAACTACGAGAAGCACAGAACCAATGTCATTGGACTGCAATCGGTTGACCCCAAGCTGTTGTCCCAATACGGCGTGGCGTCTGCTGTTCAAGTTCAGCGCCGAATTTACGAGGTCGCTTCCATAGTAGAGAAGCCGGCATATGATCCTCCGTCCCAGCTAGCGGTCATGGGCAGATATATTGTTGAACCTGGCATTTTCGAATTATTAAAAACAACGAAACCCGGAATAGGCGGAGAGATTCAATTAACCGATGCTTTAAATCAGATGGGCATGACACGCAAAGCGATCGGATATGTATACAAGGAACGCTGGTACGATACGAGCATCGAGCATGACTACTTGAAAATTCAACAACGTGCATACCAGCTCCATAAAAAACTGAAGCAATAAAGTAAAAAATAAGGATAGGCCGCTGCCATCCTTATTTTTGTTTGCTGGTCTGATTGACTATGCTTCGGTATGGCTTCGTCTGCGCAATCTTTTTGGCACGAAGCAATCGAATCGTTTTTTTGGTAACCTTCCATGTATGCATTTTTTGATTGGATCTTCTAATTGCTGCAAAATGGCTGGGACTTGTGAAAGCCAGCTTATAGCCTTTTTTGATGCTGTCCTTCTGAAACCTCATATCCGTTCCCTTTCGAAGATGTTTGAAAGAAACGTCCGGATACAACTTTTTTTTAAACAGCATCGTCGCTCCTGCTACTCTATTTTTACTAGGCATCGTTGCAAGCATCAGCCTTGAAGAATGCTTAAAGTACATATAAAACTTATTTTTCCCTATCAGATCCGCTTCCGTCTTTTCAAGTCGCAGCATCGCCTCAGTCAAATAATTCGGAGCGTAATAATCATCATCGTCGAATTTGGCTATAATCTCATATTGGGCTTTGCTAATGCCGTAATTTAAACACTTCCCAAGCGACCATTTGGCCGGCAGCTTGTATATCGATACATTTCCAAAGCTGCTGGCCTGTTTTTTGTAAAGTTCAATGTTCATGCCATCGTTATTGAGCAGCACGATCATCTCCTTCACCCTCCACTGCTGACGCTTGAAGTTAGTGAATAGATTTTGCATAAAGAGGGGTTTATTCGTTGCTGTAATTATGGTTACACCTGAGGTCATCCTCCCCTGACCGGAAAAATGCTCCTTTTCCATGCCGGCTGCATCGTGCCTCCTTACTCGGTCATAAACGGCTAGTGATACTCTCATGATCCGCCGCCTCCGAGCGTGACGATTCTTGATTTACCCGTAATCCCTTTGACTACATTTCGGGTATCATATACAAACGGAGCATGCTCCAAAACAAGTTCCAGCGGCAAAGAAGTATGATCGGTAGCAATGATAACGCAATCTGTATTTAAAAGTGTTTCTGCGCTTAGCGCCAAGCTAACAAGCTTATGCTCACCAACTTGCAGCGATGGTACGTATGGATCATGGTAAACTACATCCGCACCTTTTAGATGCAGACTTTGAATCAAACCAATAGCCGCTGATTCCCTGTAATCAGCTATATCTGGCTTATAGGCTACTCCATATATCATAATTCTCGTTTCCGAGAGCGGTTTAGGCGCCAAGTAATGTTCAAGCTGCTGTGTAATATATAGCGGCATTCCATCATTAATTGTATTTGAAATGTGAATAAAATCAGAAGTAATGCCATGCTGCTTCAGCTTCCATGCTAAATACGAGGGATCCACCGGAATACAGTGACCGCCAATTCCAGGCCCGGGATAAAACGTGTTGTATCCAAACGGCTTCGTACTGGCTGCCTCTATAATTTCCCAGACATTCAAATGGATTGCATCGCATATTAAAGCCATTTCATTAATGAAAAAAATATCCTGATCCTTTATTTCGTTTATATAGCTTTTTCCAGATTGAATCGACTCTACTTTTCTTCTATCCAAATCAATTCCAACAACGTTAAACCCCTTACGAACAAAAAGCAGAGCATGTGGCAGACCCACATAACCAAGCCCCACAATAGCTACCGTACTCTGCATTTCAATCGCGTTATGATTATGCAAATCGCTCATATTCTAATCTCTCGCCTTCTCTCTAGTAATTTTTAATCAGCTTAGATAGTATATGAAACAACTTATTAATAGTTTGGACAGTTTGGATACAAAAAGCAGCCACCTTGATTACAGCCCAATTTTCCGCTTCCCTTGCATTCGCCTTATACCTTCCTTTCAAATGCCGCATATGCTATCGATAATCTGCAGCAAGTAAATGCTTCGAGAGGGGTAACGATATGGCTGGAAAATACCGCAAGCGCAGCAGACATTTTGACGTCATTATGATGTCTGACTTTAGATTGCCGGGTGGAACAACCTCATCCAACATAGAAGAAATGAAAGCTCAAAAAAGAGCAGGCTTAACAACAGGGCTGATTCACATGTCCGGCCAGCCAAGAAGCAAAACCAGTACAATTAACCCCAAAATCAAGCGTATGGTCGATGGGCGGAGCATTCGAATGCTGAATACAACTGCCAGAGCTACCTGTAATACTCTAATTATTAGACATCCCCGAATTCTTCATGTAAGAAGAAGATATAAACCGAACGTATCGGCAAAGAGAATACACGTCATCGTCAATCAAACCCCAAGAAAGGATTATGGCAGATACGGCCGGTTAGTTTATAACATTAGTCGCTGCGAACAGCGGGTCAAACAATTTTTCGGAAAATCCAGTACATGGCATCCAATCGGCCCTCAAGTAAGAAAAACGCTTTTTAAGCACCATGCAGGTGATTTGAAGAACATTAAATTGGCTTCTGCAGATTGGGTCAACATCATTAATACGAGGGAATGGAGACGGAAAAACCGTCCTTCTCACAGAGGCGTGATCAAAATAGGCAGACACTCCAGAGATGCTTATGTGAAATGGCCTTCCAATCGAGCAGATCTTCTAAAAATTTATCCCGCTTCATCAAAATATGAAATACACATTCTTGGCGGTGCTAGAACACCGCGTCGGATATTAGGAAAGCTGCCTCAAAACTGGCATGTGCTTGGATTTGGAAAACGCTCGCCAAAGTCTTTTTTGGCAGGACTCGACGTCTTTGTTTACTATACGCATCCCAATTGTGTCGAAGCATTTGGCCGAGTTATTTTTGAGGCGATGGCTGCTGGCGTGCCGGTTATTCTTCCGCCAAGCTACAAGGAGCTTTTTGGTGAAGCCGCCATTTATGCTGAACCTTCCAATGTAACGAATGAAATCGATCGGTTGATGTCAAGCTCCGAACTTTACGAGAGGCAAGTGAGAAGAGCGATTCAATATGTTGAAGCAAACTTTGGTTACACGAAGCATCGTGCAAGATTAAATAAATAAGAATGCAAAAAAATGCACCTAGGCTAACGGGTGCATTTTTTTCATTTCATTTGAGGCATATCTCAATACGAACGACGACGTTTTTTACGGATAGACTTCCTTAGCTTGCGCCGAGCTCTTCTCTTCTTAACCATCATGTTTCGATGCTTTATCCGATCTGGTTCGTCCGCGTAAAACGGAATCGGTTGATCCATCTCATCCGTACTGAACGCTTCTGAATGAAAGTACCCATTTGAAAGCAAAAATGGATTTTCAACTTCAGAATTGTCATAGTAATGCATGCGAAACTTACCTCTCGTTTGATCTGCAATCACTTCTCCGCTAGTGAAGTGACTATAGCTCCAGGTTGAGCTCGCCGCTGTATTTCGTTCTACTTCTATCCATTCATTTTTATATTTTTCGATTAGTTCTCCGTATAGCTGCCCCTTCTCATGCTCGATCCATGAGATCGCTAGCTCAAAATTATTGGATATTCGAATGGAGCGCAGTGGTTTATTACCAATGGAATACGTTTGAGGGGCTGTTTTTGATATATCCCATCTCTCCATAAGGTTGCTGTGAGAGACCTGATAACCCGCATCACGCAAGGAAAAGACACCATCAAAGAGTGTGTGCGATTGATCCAGCCATCCTTGATCAATAAAATTATGGATCGCCTGATCATAATAACAATTATTTTCACTAAGCTTGAGCCAGCATTTCAGGAAGCTTTCCGTAACAGAATGACGTTTAAAGCTCATAAAGCTTGAATCATAGATCCCGTTTTTCCTAACATCCGTCAACCAGTCCAAATCCAGAAACTCAGGATCAATGACTTTTCCAATCAAAGTAATAGGATGCTGATTAAAACCGTCTGCAAGCTCTTCAAATGGCGAAATGACCCATGTATCCGCATCCAAGTAATGGATAGTTATGTCATTTGTATACTTTTTGTATATATAGTTCACCAATAAAGCCTTGCAAGCCCGCTGTGCTTCTTGAAGAGTGTACTGGAAAAAAAACTTTTTCATATTGGAATATGCATCCATATCTTTCATGAGCACGACCTCATCAAAACAAGGACAGCCAACAGCGGCATTAGGCATAGTTTCCTCCATCACACCAATGATAACCTTGCCATTAGGAATATGTTTCTTAATGGATTTGGCCATCATTATCGCTTTGGCTGCATGCTCTGCATGTATAACCGTACCAAAAATCATAATGCCTCTCCCAATCTAGCTATAACTAGTCTATTATCATTCATGGCAGTACGACCATCTCCTCTCCTGTCATATCCTATGATTGCCTTGTTTCATAGGAAACCCTAGTATACGTCTAAATATAGGGTGAAGATTATCTGATAGTTTTACCCATTGCCATTCCAAAATAAAAACGGCTCAGAGATTGAAACCCTCCAGCCGTTTCTGTATTTTCATTACGATTACCTGCCCTTTAGTCGTAAATCATGCGCCTATCTTTGATACTTTTGCTCTTCATCTTATTTTCTATAGGCTGCGCTGGAAAAATTCGTTCGACCATCGCATTAAATTCTGCAATATAGCCTTGTATAGGATGCCCAAGCTTCACATCATTCATATACGCATTCATCCGCCCAACAAAATCAGGATTAGCTGACACATATACATGTTCAATGCTCGGATTTAATTGCTTCACTTTACTCGCAATTTGTTCCTTTACTTGCGCCGTAAGCATATGGTTTCCTGTAGACAGGGTGCTCATGCGCCGACTAATCTCCACGCCCTCATTCCCCATATAACCACTATTTGTGCGACTTAGCATTTTGGATTCAACCTTAGGCTGAATCTCATCTAATGAAACAGCAACGTATGCATTATGGTCGGTTATCATCACATATGAAGATTTGACTACACCTAAATCTGTGATTTCCTTAGCCATTTTTTCATTCATTTGCATTCTATAATTTTTATGCGAGCCGATGACGTTATTGCTGTTTAGCCTGCGTCCATTTACTCGATTCTTCTCATTCATTTGGTCATCGGCGAATCGTTTATTTTTTAATAAATTTCCATTTGCATCATAACGGATACTGTTCGAGCGGATGTCTTTATTTCCAAGCTCACCGTGATTTTCCATGCAGCCTGCCAGCATTGTGCTTAGCAACACACCTGCAGACAAAGCAACGATTTGTTTGCGCATTTAGCCATCCTCCAACTTGTTTTGTTTAGGCACCTGACCCTTCCTTAGCGTTCGCCTTTTCGGGACTCGCTATTCATTGCATTGACAAAGCAAAAGGGATGAAGTAAATTAGTATCAGATACTAGTACTTGGTACTAATTTTGAGAGGAAGTGTACATTGTATGGACAAAATAAAACCATCTGCCATTCAATCGAATGCCGTCATTACCGCGATAGGCACTTACGTTCCTGAACGGATTTTAACAAATACAGATATGGAGAAGCTTGTGGAGACGAGCGATGAATGGATCATGCAGCGAACCGGCATCAAGGAGCGTCATATCGCCTCAGACAGTCAGTTCACCAGCGATCTATGCTTTGAAGCTGTTCATAATATGATTGAACGCTACGGCGTAAGCGTGACTGATGTTGACTACATTATCGTGGCTACTTCTACCCCAGATGCCGTCTTCCCAAGCGTAGCTTCTCAGGTGCAGTCGCACTTCAACATCAGCCATGCAGGTGCAGCTGATATTCAAGCAGCCTGTGCTGGTTTTGCCGCTGCCATTCAATTAGCGAATGGCTTGTTGTTATCTGGAGCGCATCGCAAAATTTTAGTGCTTGGCGCAGAAACGTTATCCAAAATTACGGACTATACAGACCGTACGACCTGTATTTTGTTTGGCGACGGGGCTGGCGCAATTCTTATGGAAGCTTCGCATGACAGACATGGCGATATCGAAGCAGTATATACCAAAACAGATGGTTCTCGTGGTCATCTGCTTTATCGCAGCAGTTTAGCATCCGCAATTGGTGAACATGATATACAAACGAACGGTTTAATCGTGCAAAATGGCCGGGAAGTATATCGCTGGGCGGTTAGTCACGTAGCTGAAGGTGTTCAGCAGCTATTAGAGAAGAGTGGATATACACCGGCAGAAATCAATTGGTTTATTCCTCATAGCGCTAATATGCGAATTATAGAATCGCTTTGCGAAAGAACAGGTTTCTCACTTGAACAAACCTTATCGAGTATAAAACAATATGGCAACACATCCGCTGCATCCATTCCGCTTGCTCTAGACGAGGCTGTGAAATCCGGCTTCGTTAAGCCTGGACATCTTTTGCTCCTATACGGCTTTGGAGGCGGATTAACTCAAGCTGGCGTCGTTCTTCGCTGGTCCTTCTAGAACATGCTAAACAGCCCTATACTCCATCGATTACATTCCGCTTGGAACCGATGGTGTAGAGGGCTGTTTTTCTACAGCCATTTAGGGTTGACTCTCGTATGCTGCTTGATGTCCATCTTCAAAACCAGTTGCAAACCCTGTGTTATAGCCATCATTAAAGGTTTGCCCAAGTCCAGCTCGTTCGGTTTCCTTATGGGCAAATCGTTTCCTCGGTACTTGTTTTCTACGTTGTAGTGTTTTTTTGCTTGTCGTATTTCTTCTTGCTGTCCGTTTGCGAGGGCTTCGTGCACTTTCACTTTTCCGTGTTTTGCTCTTATTGTTCAACAATCCCCTCTCCCCCTGACCAATAAACGCCATAAATAGGCAGCTCAGGCTGTAGCCATGGCTTCGTTGGATTACCCTTCCGTTTTACCCGTCTATGCCAAGCAAGGCTTGTTACCGATTCAGCAATCGTTTCCTGTAGTTCGGTAAGCGATCTTACATTGTCCCGGAGGAGCTTAACTGTTCCTTGTGAAGCATCAGACACATCAGCGATACTTTCTAATATACGGGCAAGCGCGCCTTGGCTTCTAGCAAGCGAGGCTAAAAAAGCCGCTCTTGCCTCACGTTCAGATCCCAAGGTCTCCATCAGTTTTTGTCACCAAAGGTGAAGCCCTTGCCGAGTGAAGACAATGAATCACCATAGCTCTCTGACATTTCTTCCTCTTGCTGCAGCACGGCCTTCATAATAGACACGATCCCTTGATTAAGCTTCGCGATTCCATCGATCATCTCAATCACCTGATCATGCATTTGAATAGACTGGCCTAGCTGCGTTTGGTGCGAGTTAAAGGTTTTGGTATGCACATGATTACATATCCAGCCTCGCATCTTCTCTGCCTCAGCCGCTTTGGCTTCCAGCATAATTGCTATATTCCATTGCATATTAGCTGTTGAGCTAAGCATTCGCATATAGGCTTGATCACGATCCATTGCAAGCTAGACCTCCTTATTTGCTCTCTATTCTTCCCCGTCTGCTTCCTTCAGCTCACGGATGACATAAGTAAGCTGAGCAGCAATCGTTTCTTGAAAATCTGCGATACTATTCAAATATGCAACGATATTCTGACCCACTGCTTGCGTATTTTCCAGAATGCCAGATAAACCTCCTAAATTCGGATGCTCGTCTGGAAGCGCCTGCACGATCTCGGATAAGCGAACCGTTACATGCCGTTCTGCTTCTAGCATTCGTGCCATTTGTACATTGCCGTGAGACATATGCTGCATAATTTCCGTAATTGTAGCTTGCATCGTACTTTCCCTCCTTGCTCCTACATCATATGCGTGCTCCGCAGCAGTGGATACTTCCCTTTTGTTACAATGCTTGACGAAGCGTAATCGGTGCGATCAAGGGCAAGCCATCGGGAATCATACGAAGCTCTGCTTCGGAAAGCTTCTCTTTATGCCCAAGCTGCAAACCCCAGCCATCGGCAGCAAGGCGACTCATAATAATACGTTTCTTGCCATTCTCAATATAGAAGCTGCTTCCGTTCTCACTTCCATAAATGCTGCCATTTTGGAGTTCGTTGCTATCACCGTAACATAGCGAGCCTTTTCGTGAAATGACTACATCCACCTCGATAGGCTCCCCGATCGGCCAACGACACAAGTCAAGCTGAGATACGCGTTTAACTGGCTGCTCCCATAAGCCATGAATGGGCCGTCTAACGCTGTCTTCTATCCAATAAATTGTTTCTCCAAAACCTTTTACGACCATTTGCTGCGGATAAAACACCGACTCCCCAAGCTTCGGTCTAATGCCCGCTTCCCATTCAGGAAGCTTGGCTTGACGTTCAAAGTCAGTTCCCTCTCGGTCCAAAAACTTCTCATCCAAGTGACTCCATTTGTTCATAAAATAATGCTTGGAATCAAGGGCCTCGGACTCTTTCGCATTATACTCCGCCAGCTCCTTATCATTTCGTTCGGCATGAATGTAGGCGTCGCGCGCGTAAACCAATGAATATCCTTGCAATCTCACTCGCAAGCCATAATCTTCTGCTTCAAACGGCGACTCTTGGCAGCCTTCATCGAGAAAGCCCACTTTCTCCAGCAGCTCGCGCCGAAAGAGCAGGCATCTGCTTGCTAACCGCTCTGTTTGATGCCATTTTGATGAATCACTAGCATTATTTAATCTCGCAAGTTCATGCATATCTTCCATATCAACATAATGAAATTCCATTTTTTGTTTGCCAGTCAGACCGATAGAGACAGGGCCTACCATTCCGATGCCAGCATCGCTATTCAAGCATATTAATAGATTGTCGAGCCAATTTTCAGTCGGTCGCATCCCATTGTTTAGCAGCAAAATAGTCGTCCCTTTAGCCATCATTAAACCTTTATTTGCAGCGCCTGTAAAGCCTGCCGATTTTGCTAAAATACGATACCGCACTTGGCCGTCTAGTTGTCTTAAATAATGCTCGATACCATCTGAAGATCCATTATCTATAACGATGATTTCATACGGCAAATCGGTATGATCCATAATGCCTTCGATACATGCTTTTACCGATTCAACCTCATTATGACTGGGAATAATTATGCTAGTTCCTTCGAAACAAGAATCATAGCTTTCAATGCCGGCTTTCAATCCTTCCTCATAGCCTTCATTCATACCCAGCCTATATCTCTCTACTCTTTTTTCCGCTGTATTGCGCAAACTAACATTGTTTTTGAGACGTCGGACCGGTCTTTTTTTGCGTCTCATCGATAACCTCTCCAATCCGTCATTTGATCTTTTTTACTTCAACATCACATAGTATGTTTTGAAGAGATATCTGCAACGGCAAGTGTACTGCTAATCAAGGAATGAGTATAAAATGCTGCGACAACAAAATGCTAGAGTTGTCTTAAAATTTTGTATAAAAAGAGACTGCCTTTGGTGTTTTACACCTACAGGCAATCTCCTTTTCAATTCATCTTATCCTTTACCGATAGCAATCCAGTTGAGATGGCCAACTGGCTCTTGACTGATGCGTGTACGAATGATGAGAATAACTGCATGATCCGCAGCTTTCGAATGAGCTACAGCGTAGCAAGCCGGGTTGTCAGTCGTTACGGTTAGCACGTAATAATTATCCACGAACGGCTCATCAAATGGAATGATAAGCTCTACTTGTTCTGCTTGCGCAGCAAAGCTGTAAGGCGCAAGCCCAAATTGTTGCTTTACAATGCCTTGGCTTTCGTTAGTAATTACAGGTGCAAATTGCAGTGCTGAAAGACTAATGGATTGCTCTTGAATATGCCTTCCAGTAATTGATCCATCTGCAATCTGCTCTACTTGATTTGCAGCTGAACCCTCTACATTGCTCAGCAGTAATCCAGGTGCCAACAAATCTGCGGTAATGCTTCCCGGAACAATTTGTTCCGTTCCTACGCTGCCAAGAGCGAGCTTCGCTGAAGTTACGCTTCCATCCGCCAGCTGTTCCGATCCTATGCTGCCAAACGCTAGCTTCGTCGTCGTCACGCTTCCGTCCGTCAGCTGCTCCGATCCTACGCTTCCAATTCCCAGCTTCGTCGTTGTCACACTTCCGTCCGTCAGGTGCTCCGATCCTACGATGCCAAACGCTAGCTTCGTTGTTGTCACGCTTCCGTCCGTCAGCTGTTCCGCACATACACTGCCAAACGCCAGCTTCGTCGTTGTCACGCTTCCGTCCGCCAGCTGTTCCGCACCTACACTGCCTAATGCTAGCTTCGTCGTTGTTACGCTTCCGTCCGTCAGCTGTTCCGTTCCTACGCTGCCATACGCTAGCTTCGTCGTTGTCACGCTTCCGTCCGTCAGTTGTTCCGCACCTACGCTGCCAATTCCCAGCTTCGTCGTTGTCACGCTTCCGTCCATTAAGTGCTCTGAACCTATGCTATCATACGCCAGTTTCGATGAAGTTACGCTTCCACCCATCAGCTGTTCTGAATCTACACTGCCATAAGCCAGCTTCGATGTAGTCACGCTTCCGTCTGCCAACTGTTCTGAACTTACGCTTCCATGCGTAAGCTTCGCTGATGTCACACTTCTATCCGTCAGTTGTTCTGAACCTACGCTTCCATACGCCAGCTTTGTTGATGTCACACTTCTATCCGTCAGTTGTTCTGAACCAATGCTTCCATTCGCCAGCTTTGCGGATGTCACGCTTCCGTCCATCAGCTGTTCCAAACCTACGCTGTCAAATGCTAGCTTGGTCGTCGTCACGCTTCTGTCTATCAAGTGCTCTGAACCTACACTGTCATATGCCAATTTTGATGATGTTACACTTCCGCCCATCAGCTGTTCTGAATCTACGCTTCCATACGCAAGCTTCGCTGTCGTCACACTGCCATCCGTCAGCTGTTCCGCATTTACACTGCCAAATGCCAGCTTCGTTGATGTCACACTTCCGTCCATCAGCTGATTCGGACCTACGCTGCCTAGCGCCAGTTTCTCTGTTGTCACACTTCCGTCAGTCAGCTGTTCTGATCCAACGCTTCCATACGTAAGCTTCGCTGATGTCACACTTCTATCCGTCAGTTGTTCTGAACCAACGCTTCCATAAGCAAGTTTCGCTGATGTCACACTTCTATCCATTAGTTGTTCTAAACCAATGCTTCCATACGACAGCTTCGATGTTGTCACACTGCCATCTGCCAGTTGCTCCGAACCTATGCTTTCATACGCCAGCTTCGATGTCGTCACACTGCCGTCCGCCAGCTGTTCCGAATTTACACTGCCAAATGCCAGCTTCGTTGATGTCACACTTCCGTCCAACAGCTGATTCGAGCCTACGCTGCCAAACGCCAGTTTCTCTGTTGTCACACTTCCGTCAGAAAGCTGTTCTGATCCAACGCTTCCAAACGCTAGTTTCCATGCAGTCACGCTTCCATCCATTAACTGCTCCGAGCCTATGCTCTCTAACGCGATCTTTGTTGTAGTTACACTTCCATCTGACAACTGATCTGTACCTACGCTGCCTAGCTCAAGCTTCGATGTCGTCACACTGCCATCCGACAACTGATCCGTCCCCACACTGCCAAGCACCAACTTCGTCGTCGTCACACTGCCATTCGACAACTGATCCGAGCCTACACTGCCTAGTACCAGCTTGGATGTCGTCACACTGCAATCCGCCAACTGATCCGTACCCACGCTGCCAAGTACCAACTTCGTCGTCGTCACACTGCCATTCGACAACTGATCCGAGCCTACACTGCCTAGTACCAGCTTCGATTTTGTTACACTGCCATCCGACAACTGATCCGTACCCACACTGCCAAGCACCAACTTCGTCGTCGTCACACTGCCATTCGACAACTGATCCGAGCCTACACTGCCTAGTACCAGCTTCGATTTTGTTACACTACCGTCCGCCAACTGCTCCGTACCCACGCTGCCTAGTACCAACTTCGTCGTCGTCACACTGCCGTCCGCCAACTGCTCCGTACCCACGCTGCCTAGTACCAACTTCGTCGTCGTCACACTGCCATTCGACAACTGATCCGAGCCTACACTGCCTAGTACCAGCTTGGATGTCGTCACACTGCCATCCGACAACTGATCCGAGCCTACACTGCCTAGGACCAGCTTCGATTTTGTTATACTACCGTCCGCCAACTGCTCCGTACCTACACTGCCTAACTCAAGCTTCGATGTCGTTACACTGCCATCCGTCAACTGATCTGTACCCACGCTGCCAAGTACCAGCTTTGATGTCGTCACACTGCGATCTGATAACTGCTCCGTACCTACACTGCGCAGCTCCAGCTTCGATTTGGTCACACTACCATCTGACAACTGCGCCGAGCCTATGCTGCCTAGCTCCAGCTTCGATGTCGTTACACTTCCGTCCGCCAACTGCTCCGTACCCACACTGCCTAGTTCCAGCTTCGATGTCGTCACACTGCCGTCCGACAACTGCTTCGTGCCTACGCTGCCTAGTACCAATTTCGTCGTCGTCACACTTTCACTCGCCAGCTGCTCCGAACCTACACTGCCTAGTTCCAGCTTCGATGTCGTTACGCTTCCGTCCGACAACTGCTCCGTTCCTACGCCGCCTAGCTTCAGCTTCGACGTCGTCACGCTTCCGTCTGCCAGCTGCTCCGTCCCCACACTGTCGACGGACAACAACTTACTGTCGATAGAGCCTTCCTTAAGCTTTCTGCCCAAAATACTGTTGTCAGCAATTCGGTCAAACACAAGCACATCATTAGCCAAATGAGCTAGTGTAATCGTGCCCTTGCGAACGTGATAGCCTTGAATCGAATCGGATTTCAAATGTTTGCCGGCAAGTGATTCGAGCTGTACATGCTCGCTTGAGACGGCATCTTGAGCCAGCTTTGCACTCGTCACCGACTCATCCTGCAATGCATGTTCGTTTACACTATTTATTGTTAAATGCGTTGCATTTACCGACTCTGGCTTAAGCTGCTTCGCGCCGATCGACAATTCCGCTATTTTACCCGACGTAATGGCTCCTGGTGCGATATGATCCGTACCTACAGCACCTTTGCTTATGACATCAGCACCTACGGAATCGTTTTGCAATTGCGCTGGTCCAATACTGTTTGCTGTCAGTTTTTCAATCGTAATCGAATCATCCGCCAAATGCGCGGCATGAACCGCCCCTTCTCCCAAATGGATTCCAAGCACGGATGCATTTCCCAAATGACGGCTAAGCACCGCTTCATTTGCTATCTGCTTTGATTGCACAGCGCCGTAAGCTAGTTTAGCAGATGTAATGACACCATCTTGAAGGTGCTCATTTCCGATCGATTGATCAGCCAAATGTTCAGCTCCAATTGCATGAGCTTCAATATGGGTCGAGCGAATCGATTCTGCTTGTATGTGGTGGGAAGCAATCAAATTGGCTCCGAGATGCCCTGGCATAATAGCTTGAGACGCAATCTTGACACTCGATACGCTTCCGTCTGCGAGCTTGCCAGTCGAGACGCTTAAATCAGCCAGCTTATCCGTCGTAACCGATTCAGGGGAAAGCTTTAATGAATTTACAGTATGATCTGCCAAATGATGCGAAAAAACTGCACCTGAAGCAATAGCTTGATCCGTGACAGCGCCTTTCGTTAGCTTGCTGCTCGTAACTGAACCGTCTTGCAGCTTTTTGTTATCTACAGCATCCTTTGCGAGATGGCGCCCTTCAATGATCTCCGATTTTAAATGCATGCCGTTCACTGCTTCAGAAGAAATCGCTTCACCCGTTACGGCACCCTTAGTAAAATGATACGACCTTAACACTTCAGGAGCCAGCTTCTGAAACGTTACCGATTCATCCTGAAGATGCCGGGATTCAATAGCAAAGTTTGCTATGACTTTACTATCAACAGCACCATCAGCCAGCTTACTTCGCGTTATTGAAGCATCCGCTAATTGAGTAGTACCAACAGCCTCCATACCAATATGGTCAACACGAATGGATAATGGCGCGATTTTATCTTCATTAACAATGCCGCTTTGTAGATGATCCCGTTTAATTGCATTTGGTGCAATATGCTTCATGTTTACTGCATCTGTTGTCAGATGCGCCTGCAATATTTGCCCATCAGCAATTTTGTCGGATGTAATGCTTCCAGAGCCCAAATGACGGCTGTGAACGGAGTCATTCGCGAGCTTCTGAGCATTAACGGATTGATCAGAAAGCTTGGAAATCGTTATCGAATGATCAACAATTTTAATGGTGGATACCGATTGATCCGCAAGCTTCCTAGAGTTAATGGACTGATCCGCGATGTGCTCACTTGTTATTTGCCCTGTTCCAACGTGGGAGCTTAGAACGGCCGCTGCTTGCAGATGAGATGAAGATACCGATTCGTCCGCTAATTGTTCTGCTTTTACCGCTTTTGGCTGCAGTTCCCTTGTTCCGACTGCTCCTTCTGCTAGATGTTCCGCGGCTATGTCTCCGAGGGCCAAATGCTTTCCCTGAATAATACCAACTGCGACATGCTCAGATAGCAGCAATCCAGGCTTCAAATGCTCCGCTTCAATCGCTTCTGCAGCTATCTTCTCACTCGTAACAGCTGAGTCACGAAGCTTGGAATGTGTTACTGCTCCTTCAGAAAGCTTTGAGTTGTCAACGGCTTCATTAGCCAAATTTTCCGGTCGAATCGTTCCGCTTTTAATTTTATCGCCAGTAATGGCTTGATCGGCAAGCAGGTCTGTTGTAATGAGCAATGACTTCAAATGCCTGGATTCGATTGACCCTTCTGCAATTTTGTCCATACTGATCGTACGATCCGCAAGCTTCTCTGACGAGATGCTGCCATCTTGAAGCTTATTGCCAGAAATTGAATAATCCAAAATTTTGTTTCCAGTAATTGAGTGGTTTACCAAATGCTCGCCCATAATCGATTCTTTTGCAATTTTAGCGGAGTTGATTGTGCCGTCAGCTAAATGGATGGTGTGAATGGAATAATCGGCAATCGTGCTTGCCTGCACGCTGCCTGCTGCCAGCTTGCTGCTATCGATCGACCCAGGTGCAATTTTCTCTGAAGTAACCGAAAAGTCTACCAAATCATCCGTGTATATAAAAGCTGGAGGACCTTCCGGTGCCAATTTCTCATCAAGTTTCTCAAACTTTTCTTCCAAGCTTAACTGAGCAATCTGCTGGGCAAGCTCTTCGACAGCGAGCTGCTCTTGCTCTTCAATCTGGTGCAGCTGTTCCAGCGTATCCAAATGTTCTAATTGCTCCTGCTGCTCTTCTCCTTGCGATTGTTCCAATTGTTCATTTCGTTCCAGCTGCTCCCCTAGCTCCAACAGCCGTGCTTGCTCCTGCTGCTCTTCTTCTTGCGATAGTTCCAGTTGTTCCAGTTGTTCCAGTTGTTCCGGCTGTTCCCCTTGCTCCAACAGTTCTACTTGCCCCACTTGTTTCTGCTGCTCTTGCTCCAGCTGTTCTGCTTGCTCCCCTAGTTCCACTTGAATAAGCTGTTCTAGCTGTTCAATCTCCTCAGAGTCCTCCACCGTGACAACTTCCGAATCCGTCTGCTCTAATGGATTCTCGAGTATGAGAGCGAGTGCGTTAATGCTCGCTTTCTCCTTCTCTTCTTCCTCTTTTTTAATCAATGTTTTAGCTGCATGTGCTTGTGCAACAGCGGCCTTCTTCCTGTTCAAATCATCTAGCCACTTTAACTCGGAAGCATTCGGATTATCAACATAAAAAAGCGGCTTTCGCCCCTTCGGGCTTTTCCCTTTTCTGTTTTTTGTCATAGTCCTCTCCTTCTTCCACCTGAAATGTCATAGGTAATATATGCAGGTACCCATGGGCTCGCTACAAGGAGTACAGACAAATGTATATATGCGGCTTTTAACAAACAAAAAACCGCGGGAGCATGCTGCTCTCCGCGGTTTCTGTTTCAACTGTTTTAACTATTTAGATCTGGACAATAAGTATAAGAAATAAGGTGCTCCAATAACAGCAACAACAATGCCTGTTGGAATTTCATTTGGCTGGAATGCCCATCTGGCAAGTGTATCCGCCACAATAACGAGCAGCGCGCCTACAAATGCTGAAGCTGGCAATAATACCTGATGCTGCGGACCGACAAGTCTTCTTGCCAAGTGAGGCGCTATTAGTCCGACAAATCCAATGCCCCCGCCGACAGCAACGCAAGAACCAGCTAGGCCTACCGCTGCAGCAAGCAGCAATGCCCGCTCCTTGTTCACTTGAGCTCCAAGTCCAACTGCCAATTGATCGCCTAAATTTAATGCATTCAATGCTTTCGCCTTATATTGCACGATTGGAAAAATAACGATTAACCATGGGAGCAGTGCAAGCACATACTTCCAGTTCGTTCCCCAAATGCTCCCCGCCATCCATACAGCAAAAAACTGATATTTCTCAGGTGTTAGACGCAAAATCAGAAGCTGCATCGCTGCGCTAATGCCCGCCGCTACAGCGATCCCAACCAATATCATCCGAGTTGGCAATAACCCTCGATGTCTTTTATACGAAAGTACAAAAATAAGCAATGCGGTAAACGATGCTCCGATTAATGCAAGAAACGGCATCAAAAATATAGAGCCCTTTTCCGTCGTCGGATAAAAAGAAATAAACAAGATAACTGCAAGCCCTGCGCCCGCGTTTATACCCAGCAGCCCTGGATCAGAAAGCGGGTTGCGCGATAATCCTTGAATAATACAGCCCGATACTGCAAAACCTGCGCCAATTAATATAGAGATGACAATCCGCGGCAAGCGGAAATCAAATAGAATTAGCTCCTGCTTAGCCGTTCCCGATCCAATTAACGTTTTGAATACGTCAAGCGGCGCTAAGCGAATAAAACCGGTGTTCATACTGATGATAACGGACAAAACAATAAGTACGCTAAGCACGGTCATTACGAGGACTGCGCGTTTTCTTCTACGCAGTTCGGTTTCGGTAATAAAGTAAGTATTCATGCTTATTCTCCCTTCATTCTTGTTACAAGATAGAGGAAGAACGGAACGCCGATAACCGCGATTATAATACCGATAGCCACTTCCTGAGGCGGATTAATCAATCGCCCGCCAATATCTGCCAGAACCATAAGTAAACTTCCCAAAACCGCCGAGCATGGAATGATCCATCTATAGTCGACACCAACTAGGAATCGTGAGATATGAGGAATAATCAAGCCTACAAAACCGATAGAGCCTACCGCTGAAACGGCGGTGCCTGCCAGCAATAAGACTATAATGACGCCTGCTGCTTTTACTAGGCCAGTTCGTTGTCCAAGACCTGCAGCAACATCATCGCCTAAGCTTAACAATGTAATGGAGCGCGATAACACGATGGCGCCAAGCAGTCCACCAACTACCCATGGCCATACAATTTGAATTTGCAGCCATTTCGTTCCGGCTACCCCGCCAGCATACCAAAAAGCCAAATCCTGACCAATTTTATAATAAATCGCTATGCCTTCTGTTATAGCTAGCAGCAATGCCCCTACAGCCGCACCAGCCAGTGTAAGCCGCACGGGTGTTAGGCCGCCTTTTGCTAATGAGCCGATTCCGTATACGAGTCCCATTGCAACTGCTGCACCCGCAAAACACACAAACATAAGACCAAGATAAGATATCGAAGGGAAAAAAGCAAAGCAAAGCGCCAACATAAAACCTGCTCCTGCGTTAATTCCGAGCAAGCTCGAGTCTGCTAATGGGTTTCTAGTCATGCCTTGCATAACAGAACCTGCGACAGCGAAAGCTGCTCCCACCAAAGCAGCGGCTAACGCACGCGGCATACGAAGCTCTTTAATAATTTGATGCTGAATGTTTTCCTCATTGAAGTGGAATACGCCATCCCACACTGTTGAGAGACTGATATTTGCAGCACCGACGGAGATAGATAATGCAAGCGATAATAAGAGTGCTGCAAACCCGCCAAATAAAATAATCGTAGCCACTAGAGGCCGTGTGCGCAGCTTTGTGCCTGCCAGCGCTTTCTTGCTTGATAGAGAAGACATTTGAAAACTACCCTTCTGTATGTATACTTTGGTTGATAAAAAATGCTTCATAAAGGAAGTCTGTTTCCAGACACAAAAAAAAACCCACTCAACTGATAACGATTCTCGTTTTCAATATAGCAGATTTTTCATATGTTTTCAATGCAATAATATAGATATTTCGTGCTGCCTTAATGCGGCTTCCTATCAAGTAGAAAGTCTTCCTCTCATAGCATTAGTCGTAAAGCGGTTAGGTGAGAATCTGCTGATCGACAGTTCTCCCTGCTTTTCTTCCAATAGATCAGCAACAATATGAGCTGTGACAGGACTTAGCAAAATCCCGTTGCGATAATGACCTGCGGCCATTATGACGGCTGGCATTCCCTCTACTTGCCCAAGCATTGGCATTCCATCTCGCGTTGCGGGACGCAAGCCTGCCCACCGATGCGCGGTTTCTTTGCCTTTTAGAAATGGAAAAAGCTGATTGCTGCTGCGAATTAAGCGGCCGATTCCTCGTTCTGTCACACTCGTCTCAAAGCCCGCGACATCTTCAGAAGCACCGCATACGAGCCGAGCATTTCTTTTTCCGACCCAATAGGCTTGGCTGGAGAAGATCATATGGCGAACTTCAGTTTCTTGATGCTCGTAAGAGCAGATTTGTCCCCGAATGGGATGAATCGGAACAGAGAGTCCAAACCATCGTTCATACTCACCTGACCAAGCGCCCGCGCAGACGACTAGCCGATCGGCATGAGCCTTCTTTATCATCGTTTCTGCTCGGACAGACGCTCCCCCGCTCAGTTGAACCGCAACCTCTACAATTTTACCCGCATGGGATAGGATGACGACACCTAACCTCCGGCAAGCTTCTTCAAGCGCTGCAACAAGCTTTGGCGCGTACACATGGCTTTCCTTTGGCGTAAATACGCCAGCAATTGCCGAATGAGCAAGCATCGGCTCCAGCTTCCTAAGCTGAGCTGCATCAATAAGCTGAGCTTCGGCTCCCCATTCATTTTGCCACTGCAATCTGGATTGTATGGGCAAGACGTCTGCTTCATGCATAAAAACGTTAATGCTGCCGCTCTCTACCCACTCTGCCGACATGCCGGATTGTTCCTCGATCGCTTTAATCCACGCCGGGTAGCTGCGGTAGCTGTTTAAGCACAGCTGAAAAAATGGATCGGGCTGCTCCGTATTTTCTGAAAATGGAGCAAGCATGCCTGCCGCTGCGCCGGATGCTTGCCCTCCGATTGCGCTTGGCTCAATGAGAGTTACGTTCATGCCTCTGCGCGCCGACTCGAAGGCACAAGACAAACCAATAATGCCGCCTCCAAGTATAATTACCGATTGGGGCATTATTGTTCCCCTCCTGCGCTAGCTCCTGTTTCAAATAATGAACCTGCCCAATCACTGCTTGCAGATGCATAACGTTTTTTCGGTATGCGGCCAGCCAGCCATGCCAGCCGCCCTGCTTCAATCGCTAATCGAAACGCGCGAGCCATCATAATCGGGTCCTGTGCCTTAGCGATAGGCGTATTAGCCAAAATGCCGTCCGCGCCTAGCTCCATCGCTTCCGCAGCGTCCTTCGCCGATCCAATTCCCGCATCAATGATGACTGGAACCCTCGACTGCTCCGCAATAAGCCTAAGGTTATAGGGATTGAGCAATCCGAGCCCGGATCCAATTGGCGATCCTCCGGGCATGATTGCTGAAGCTCCTGCTTCCTCTAATCTCCGGCATAGGATTGGGTCATCGGATGTATAAGGAAGAACGATAAAACCCTCGTTTGCTAGCTGCTCCGTAGCACTCAGCGTTTCTATAGGGTCAGGCAGAAGTGTTCGATGGTCTCCGCTGATTTCAACCTTAATCCAGTTGCCAAGCCCAGCTTCTCTCGCCAGACGCGCAATTCGAACAGCCTCGTCCGCTGTTCTCGCACCAGATGTATTCGGCAAATATTGCATTTGTCTATCTTCAAAGTGTTGTAGTACCGAATCGTCCTCAACACTCTCTAGATTAACCCTTCTAACCGCGAACGTAATAACCTCCGAACCCGACGCTTCAAGCGCTTGCTGCAGTACAGCAGGACTTGGAAATCGCCCCGTACCGAATAAAAAACGCGACCGCAGCGCATGTCCTCCAATAAGAAGGGTATCTTCATTATCCCAATTTGCCAATATGTTCAGCCCCCTCCAACAAAATGTACAAGTTCTATAGAGCTTCCGCCAAGTAATTCAGTTTCAGCCCACCTTGCACGTTGTACGATCATACCGTTAAGCTCAATAACGAGCTTTTTATGTTGTTGTCCCAGCTGGACGACCAGTTCCTCCACTGTTTTAGCGCTGGTCTGCTCCTCGCGGCCATTAATCTTCACTATCTTAAAGGGAGGATCATATTCAGAACGGTGTGCATCGATTTTCTTTAAGAAAGCCTGACAAACACTAGCCGGGTCATTATGGCCAACAATGGCTGAAACTGCGCATATCCGTGTCGCTCCCGACGCTAGTACGGCATCAACATTTTCAAGTGTGATACCTCCAATGGCCACGAACGGTATCGATATATGATGCGCTGCTTCCCTGACATAACTTGTTGTAACAGCCGTACGGCCCGGCTTTGTTTCGGTAGGGTACACTGGCCCAACGCCGATATAATCGGCTCCCTCCTGTTCAGCAGCTAGCGCTTGCTGCAGGTTATGCGTGGATATGCCAATTATCCGGTCAGCACCAAGCCATTCTCTTGCTTTGGCAATTGGCATATCATCCTGCCCCAAATGAACACCGTCAGCATCCGTCTCAAGAACAAGATCAGGATAATCATTAATGATAAGAGGCACTTTATATTTTCGCGTTAGTATTCGAAGGGCTTTGGCCTCTTCAAGCACCTCTTCTCTCGTCCCCGTTTTGTTGCGAAGCTGAACCATTTGAGCTCCGCCAATCAGCGCCTGCTCCATTACTTCAACAACGGATCTGCCAGGGTGATTGGATTTTGCTGTAATGGCGTAGAGCTTGAAGTTCCGCCAATCTGGTCTACTCATCTTCAAACACAACCTTTCATCAAACAAATCATTTTTTTTCATTTCATAAGAACGTTTTAATGAGATTAATTGCATTCTCCGCATCCGCTGTGCCTTGCACAAGCACTCGTCCATCTGGGAAGAGAATCAGCTGCTCTCCGCTTGAGATCATCGCTTTCACTAAATACCGATTCACGGTGAGCGTGCAGCCAATCGCTCGCAAAGTTTGCTCTACCTCTTTTAAATCAAACGGCTTGCCTAACGTCACCTGCACCGTATCCCTCCCGCATAATACGGTCGAGCTTATTTGAGTGTCTTCCGCTCTATCAGTTTCAAAACAACGCTTGTCGTCAGTTGCTCCATCAGGCGTTTGACCACAGAATGGACACTCGGTACTGACTGCCGGAAGCTCCGATTCCCGCATTCGGAATGACCATAAATCAATGCTCAACCACGTTTTACGCAGCGCCGAATCATTGCCCGTGAGCCATTTTATCGCCTCAGCTGCTTGCATAGATGCAATCCATTCAACCGCTGGAGCAAGTACGCCCACCGTATCGCAAGTATCTGCCTCCTGCTCCATATCATCTGCTCCGATTAAGCAGCGCAAGCAAGCTGTCTCTCCAGGAATTAATGTTGCCTGCATGCCCTGCGCCCCAGCCACCCCGCCATAAACAAATGGGATTTGCTGTCTAAAGCATTGGTCGCTGACCAGAAGCCTTGTCGCTGCATTATCCGTACCATCAAGGACGAGATGGACTCCTTCGGCGAGAAATCCGATGTTCTGTGCATTCACATCCGCTACTGTCGCCATAATGTTTACACTGCTGTTAATTTGGCGAAGCCGATTGGCAGCGGCCACTGCTTTGGGCATCACAGCCAGCGCGTCCGCCTCGTCAAAAAGCATTTGGCGCTGCAAGTTGCTCGGCTCAACAAAGTCCCTGTCTACCAGCCTAACTTCCCCGACACCTGCTCTTACCATATGCTGCGCAAGCGAAGCTCCTAATGCGCCAACACCGACGATAAGCACCGAGGCATCGGCCAGCTTCCGCTGGCCTGCCTCTCCAATTAAAGCAAATCTCGTTTGCCTCGAATAACGATCTGCAAAAGCATCAAGAACAGAATCAACCATAAATCTTGCTCCCTGCCGCCTTGAATGCATCTGATTTTTCCTTCATCCCCGCTTCAATGGCTTCCGTTGTTTCCATATCGTTTTGCGCGGCATACTCCCTTATATCTTGGGTGATTCGCATGCTGCAAAACTTCGGCCCGCACATGGAGCAGAAATGAGCGGATTTCGCTGCATCTGCCGGAAGCGTCTCATCGTGATAAGCCATCGCACGCTCTGGATCAAGCGACAGATGGAATTGATCACGCCAACGAAACTCGAATCGCGCTTTGGACAATGCATCATCACGCAGCTTCGCTCCCCGGTGCCCCTTCGCCAAGTCAGCCGCATGCGCCGCAATTTTGTACGTAATGACGCCTTCCTTCACATCCTCCTTATTCGGGAGGCCAAGGTGCTCCTTCGGTGTTACATAACAAAGCATTGCCGTGCCGAACCATCCAATCATTGCAGCTCCAATTGCCGAAGTAATATGATCATAGCCTGGCGCGATATCGGTCGTTAGCGGTCCTAATGTATAGAAAGGTGCTTCATCGCACACCTCTAGCTGACGATCCATATTTTCTTTGATCAAATGCATAGGCACATGGCCAGGGCCTTCAATCATCACTTGTACATCATGTTTCCATGCGATCTTCGTTAACTCCCCCAATGTATCCAGCTCAGCAAACTGAGCAGCGTCATTGGCATCTGCTATAGAACCGGGTCTCAGGCCGTCACCGAGCGAGAATGATACGTCGTATGCTTTCATAATTTCACAAATGTCTTCAAAATGCGTATATAGGAAATTTTCCTTATGATGTGCCAGGCACCAAGCTGCCATAATTGATCCCCCTCGCGAGACAATACCCGTAACGCGCTTTGCCGTGAGTGGTATGTAGCGCAGCAGCACACCTGCATGAATCGTAAAATAGTCGACGCCCTGCTCGGCTTGTTCAATAAGCGTATCGCGGAATACTTCCCAGCAAAGGTCTTCTGCTTTGCCATTTACCTTCTCCAATGCTTGATAAATGGGGACTGTTCCAACTGGAACTGGTGAATTCCGCACGATCCACTCCCGCGTCGTATGGATGTTTTTCCCCGTGGACAAATCCATAATCGTATCGGCTCCCCAGCGCGTCGCCCAAGTCATCTTCTCCACTTCCTCTTCAATCGAAGAAGCTACAGCAGAGTTGCCGATATTAGCATTGATTTTAACGTGAAACTGCCGCCCAATAATCATCGGCTCACTTTCAGGATGGTTGATATTCGTCGGAATAATGGCACGGCCGGCTGCAATCTCGCTGCGTACAAATTCTGCACTCATCCCTTCGCGAATAGCGATGTATTCCATCTCAGAAGTTATGATCCCTTTGCGGGCGTAATGAAGCTGCGTAACATTTTGCCCTGTTTTGGCACGAAGCGGTTTCCTCGTTAGCCCCGGGAATCGTTCCGCGCCTCGCTGCTCTGCTTTTTCAGCCGAAATAAATCCGTTATCCTCCGGTTTGATTTCCCTGCCCTCATAGGGCTCTACATCACTACGCTCCAAGATCCATTCGCTGCGAATACCGGGCAAACCGCGCCGAACATCTGCCTTATACGTTTCATCGGTATATGGGCCGCTTGCATCATAAACTCTTACAGGTTCATTCGGCAGCTCTTCACCATTTCTGCCAGTACTAGCTTCAAGTGCAATTTCTCTCATCGGAACACGGATGTTTCCCTTTGAGCCCTCGACGTACACCTTGCGGCTGCCCGGAAGCGGAGTAGAAAAAATAGTCATAACAAAAACCTCCTAATGGAATAATAGAATTCCTCCTGGAGGCATACGCAAGCATATGAGAAAGTATAAAACACCGCTGCTATACAAGTAGCTAGGCTGCTACAAGAGCTTCAATTGCTGGAGCGTGCATGGCGGCCACAAAGCTTATCGATTCACTGGCGCCAAACAAAAAAACCGCTCCAGCAAAGGAGCGGTCGAAGAGTGTCGTCATGCGAGTGTTATCTTGCAAGGGTTCCCCCTAAGCAGATAAAGTCATGCCGCATAGGCTGAGGCTTCAGCAGATTCTGGCAGGGCTTTCACGCGCAAAGCATAAACGCACAATCCCACTTTCCTACGCTGGCATAACCCAGATCAGGTTCAAAGGGACCAAAGCGATTCGCTTTATCTCAGCCATTACGGCGCCCCTAGTGGATTTCCTTGTTTGACTATACCGTTTAGTAAAGAAGGGTGTCAACCCTCTATTTTCCAAACCGCGGAAAAATACAGCCTGCTACAGTCCGCTTTCCTTCAGCAGCCTTACCCATCGATCAGCGGTGT
The DNA here is from genome assembly GCF_052114265.1 of Paenibacillus sp. MCAF9. NCBI lineage: Bacteria > Bacillati > Bacillota > Bacilli > Caryophanales > Paenibacillaceae > Paenibacillus > Paenibacillus sp. MCAF9. The sequence goes on along the minus strand of NZ_JBFREL010000005.1, from coordinate 60,263 downwards.
GACGCCATGTGAATGTCTGCTCCACACGCTCGCGGCTGCGGCGCCCCAGCTTCTGCCTGAGCTGTTTATCGCGAAGCAGCAGATGCAGCTTTTCTCGCAGCTCTCGCTCGATATGAAGCTGATTGACCAAATAGCCCGTTTCACCATTACGGATAATTTCTTTCATTCCGCCTGCACGTGTTGCGACTACCGGAACGCCGCAGGACATCGCCTCGACATTTACGAGCCCAAATGCCTCCCTCTGTCCAGATGGAACGACCGCTACATCAGCAACGAGCATCCAGCTGGGCACTTCCGAATGCGGCACGTAGGGCACAAAACGAACATGACCCGGACATTTGCGTCCAAGCTGTTCAAGCTTGCGCGCATAAGCCGTTTTGCGATGCGAGCCATAAAATGGGCTCCCTACGATGATAACGACGAGCTCCGGGTGGCTTTTGGCAAGCTGCGGCACGATATTGAGAAGATGATGAACGCCCTTAAGCGGAATAAGCCTCCCCATAAAAAGCACCACTTTTTTACCATTCAATCCTCTCTTTTGCCTTAAACTCTCCCGTTTAGCGGCTCCTTCGGAGGAATATTGTGAAGGGAACCTGGCCGTATCTACCCCAGGATAAATGACTCGCAGCTTCGAAGCGACTTCTGGCGCTTTCGACACTACAATTCGCCTTAGAAACTCGCTATTTACGATGATTCTATCTGCGGCCTGCAAGCACTTATGCAAGTTTGCAGAAGAAATATAGGAGGGTGAAATAAAGGTGGAGGAATGCAAATAAAGCCAGACTCGTTTGCCTGGATTCAATCGCTTCATCGTTAGCACAAATTGGGGACGATTCTCGACGTCGATGACGTGAGGGGAAAAACGGTGAACCGCATGTCCTACCTCTTGAATATATCGCTGCTTATTGCCCGCTGCAAACCGTTCACAAACAACACCGTTAAATTGTCCTTGACGAGGCAATCGCTTGCTCAGTCTTCCAAATATACGAGGTTCCGCGTAAGGCTTAAGCAGCGGGGCAAATTTCTCTACCACTCGCTCAACCGAGCTGCTCCCTGATGATGGAATCGGGAAGGAGCCTGGTGTTACAATTGCAACTTTAATAGGTGCCATTTATTCGTATGCCTCCTGCATGATCTGCTTTTTTTGCAGTATCATACGTATCTAGCAACGGCTTTGGCACGGCGTTTCCAAGGCTATAGCTTGAATTTCATTTGGAATAGTCCAGCTCTTCGAGCTGCCATATAGATAATCACGACAAGCGGTCCGATGAATACACCGATAACACCGACGAGCTTGAAGCCGACATATAAACTTACAAGCGCAGACAATGAGCCGATCCCTACAGAATCACCGAGAATTTTAGGCTCTACGATGCGGCGGAAAACGGTAATCACTAGAAATAGAATAATTAGCCCTACCCCTACAAAAACATTGCCCGTCAGCAGCAAATAACTTCCCCATGGCACAAGTACAGAACCTGTTCCAAGAATCGGCATAATATCAACAATGATAATAAGCAGCGCGATAGCAAGCGGATATTTGACATTAAGTATGAGCAAACCGATCAACGAAATGATGTAGGTGAGTGCACTCAAAATAAACTGCGAACGCAAGAAACCAAAAATCGACTTTTTGAGATTGTTCAGCACATCATTGACCTGAGGCTGCGATTTTTCTTCAAATAATGAAAGCACCGTTGCCTTCATCGTATTTAGACTAAAGCTCATCATGTATACCGCCACCAAGAAAACGATAAAGAAGATGAACATGCCCGGAATGCTTGAGGCGAAAGCGATAACGGTGTTCGATAGCGTACCCACCATTTTCGTTAATGTACTCGTTAGCTCCATTAGCCATTTCTCTAACGTTTCAATGGCGTCAGGAGGGAAGTTTTGATATAACGATTGTGCCTGAAACATGAGATCGTCTACCATCCCATTGGCATTTTCGAAGTATTGGGGCACTTTTTTGAAAAAGGCTATTAATTCGGCTACCACTTTCACGCCAAGCAGCGCGATTAGTCCGATGAGAATAACCGTAAACAGGCTGCTTGATATTGTAGCTGCCACCAGCCGATTCATTCGGAATTTTTTCATAAACAGCTGATTAAGCGGCTCAAGAAAAATAGCTACAACAAGCGCAAGCAAGAAAGGAGCACCTACCGTAAAAAACAGATAGAGCAACAATAACCCTAAAGCGATAAATACGATTGTCTTAATAGACACAGCTTCTCCTCCTCTCTATTCTTTTATATGCACTTTACGCCACTCTTAAACCAGCTCTTTCATACTAATCCAGCACTGCGCTGCGCTCATGGAAATTAACATCTTTGTAGTACATATCCTTAACAAGGAGATTAGGTCCGCAGCATGAAGCGACCGGGCAGTGACAATTCACACTTTGCGCAAGGGAATGGTCCAGCCATTTATCAAATAAATCCTCCAATTTTGACGAACCGATGTTGCCAAAAGCGGGCACGTCAGAAAAGTCAGTTACAAATACATCGCCTGTAAACAAATTTACGTTCAGTCGATTGCGGCCGTCAGGGTCGTTGCGTACCGTTACATTTGGCTCATTCGCTAATCTTCGCAGCAGCTCACGTTCTGATTTGCTGTCACTGCATGGATAAAAGGGAAGTGTACCGAACAGCATCCATACGGATTGGTCTCGCGCTTTCAGCAAGCGTTCAATAGCTTCCAGCATTTGCTCGCGTGAGAGAACCGGTAAATCCTTCGCAAAGGAGCTAGGATACATCGGATGCACCTCATGCCTCTGACAGCCCATATCCACGATCAGCTGATGAATCTCATCAATTTTGTTATACGTTTTGTAATTGATCATAGACTCCGCAGAAACGAGTACACCTGTCTCGCTAAGGCGACGTGTGTTTTCGATCATTTTTTCATAAAGCTTGGTCGCAGCTTCGAGCGATACATGGTGATTGGCTTTCGCAAATCCAATTTGGTGAAAATCTTCCGGAGACGTGTAGTTAAACGAAATGTGCATGACATCTAGATAAGGAGCTAGCTGCTCATAACGGCTGTATGGCAGCGTCACGTTCGAATTGATTTGGGAGCGAATGCCGCGGCTGCGGGCGTATTGAAGCAACGGCACCATGTAATCACGAACCGTTCGGTCGGAGAAGGATGGCTCCCCGCCTGTAATGCTTATCGTTTCGAGATGCTCCACTTCATCCAGTCGGTCCAGCATCTGCTTAAGCGGCAGCTTGGCGGGTTCTGTCATTACAAGTGTATCTCCAACAGCGCAATGCTCACAGCGCATATTGCATAGGTTGGAAACGGTCATTTCGACGCTTGTTAAGCGATGTCTTCCATATTGCTGCAACGAACGAATGGGATCCCACGGATCATTCGATGGCGAAAGTGTGGATAACGGTGTTCTTGATTGTTGAAATTGTATTGTGTTCATTTTTCTTCAGCACCTGACTTATTTTCTGGAATGAATCATTCTTTAGTTATTGTAATGCGCGACTGCAAAGGAAGCAAATAAAACGGCAAAAAAAGAAGCAAAAAGGAGCCTAGGCGGCTCCCAATCTGTCTTTCGTTAAATGCCTGAGGCAAACTGCACTTCGCTCGCGTCGTCGTTCACGCTGACGATCATCATCGTGAGCTGCTTCGACAAATCGATCTCGTAAGGCGATTTCAGTTCCTCGCCCGCTTCATTATATAGGATACGAATAATAGGTCTATGCGGGTAAGAATGATTAAGATCTGCTACGATACCCGACTCTCCTGTTTGCAGCTTAACTGTTATTCCAATCGGGTAAATAGCAACCTTATCGCGGAACAGCTGCAGCATTCGCTGCTCGTATAACGTTCCCGTACCGGCATAAAGCCGCTCAATCGCGTGATGCGGAAGCATTGGAGCACTGTAGACCCGATTTGTTGTCATGGCGTCATACGAATCGACCAACCCGATCCACTTCGCATAGTCATGAATTTCATTGCCTTTGATTCCGCGTGGATAACCGCTTCCGTCAATTCGCTCATGATGCTGGAATGCACAGTGGGCAACAAGCAGCGGCAGGTTAGGCTCATCCTTGAGCAGCTCGTAACCGATTCTCGCATGCTGCTTCATCGCTTCGAACTCCTCTTTGGAGAGGGAGCCTGGTTTTCTTAACACATCAATCGCAATCTGCGTCTTGCCGATATCATGAAGGAGAGCGCCCATGCCAAGCGTCGTAAGCTCTTCCTTGGAATAGCCGTTCGACATACCGAGCAGTGTTGTATAAACGCAGACGTTTAAAGAATGCTGGAACAAATAATGATCAACGGAGCTCATGTCCATTAACATGATCATCGCATCCTTATGACCGGAGAGGTCATCGATAATCATATTCATCATATTTTTAAATGGCTGTGCGATATAGGGGTAGGTTACGCCTTTTTTGCGTTTAGGACGATCCATCATTTCGCGGAAATTCGTTCGAATTTCCTTCAGCGCGATTTGCATCGTTTCCTCTCTAATTAAAGAAGGCAGCACAATATCATCCGTCTTCGGATCTGTTATATAAACATATTGAATTCCGCATTGATCCAAGCGGGATATAAGTCTCTCTGTCAGTTCTATGTTTTCGCCAAGAAGCACTATACCCTCTTGAGAAAATATCTTTTTGGCCAGCTTCATACCCGGCCTGCATTTCGCTATTGGCAACAACCGCATTTTCTCGATCCTTCCCCATTAAAAGTCAGCTAACTATTACATCGGAAAAAATCGTTCGTAATGTTAATGTACGGGATATACGGGAAAATCGCAACCATTTTATACTATTTTTTCGACATGATTTGTCGATATTTTTCATATTCTTTGTCAAATCGAGGCATTTTCCCATCTAAACTGACAACATTCCGTTAATTCAGACGAATTTTGCAGCTGCGCTTCAATCACGTCTCGGATGAATTCTGGCAAGTAATAATTCACTTGCACCGCGTTAGCGAGCGACTCGTAACCCGCCTTGAAACTGAACATATCGATCGTTCCCAGCTTATACAGCCGTTCATCATCCAGCGTTTCTCCATTGACCGTAACCTGAAGGAGTCTATCCATCGGCATTCTGTTCGAGTCATAGGTAACGGTCAAGCCATCTATGGCAAGCGTTCCAAGCACTTCACCGCGAAAGCCGTATCCTTTGATCGGCTTATGGATAAATTCGGGCAGCAGCGCTTGCTCCAGCGCTGTCCTTATATCCGTGCCTGCAATGAGCATGAGGCACGGATTAATCGGCGACGGACAGAGGGCGTGCAATTCGCCCGCTGTCACGTCCCCTTGCGCGAGGCCGCCGAGCAGCTGTCCTGCGTTGACGATGCCGATTTCGGCATCGGTCCAGCGGCGCAAGCCAGCGGCCAGCAGGTTGCCGAGCGGTGATTCCCGCTCGGCTCTGGCGGGCAGCGGCGCAGAAAGCCGGGCGATAACCCGGCTTAGGCGCTGCTGTCCCGCCTTTAGGTAGCTGCCGATGATGGCGGCAGCTTCGGGATGCTCTGCCATTGCGGCCGTAGGAACGCAGGTTGCGCGGAACATTGGGCGTGAGGAAACGTTGTCCATTCCGATTTCTACTCGCCCAATATACTCGCCGAATTTCCCGGCTGCACAAATCGTCGTATCACCGATAACAATCGGCTCTTCCAATAAATGATGGGTATGTGCTCCCAAAATAAGATCGATGCCCTCAAGCTTCTCCGCCATTTGCTTATCGAAGGTAATCCCAATATGGGACATCACTACCAGCACATCTACCTTATCTCTCAGCTTTGCCGCCTGTTCTTGCACCGCCGCGAATGGATCAGATACCTGCCAGCCTAGCAATGAATAAAAGTCAGAAAAGGCCGCTGTGACGCCTATGATACCGATTCGAAGTTCATTTTTATCAATGATCGTACTTGGCAGCAGCCAATCAGGCTGCTCACCCGTAGCAGCCTCGTGCATATTGGCACAAACGACAGTAAACTGAGCGCGATCGGTATACGCCTCCGAAATCGTCTGAGAAGAATAAGTAAGCCCTTCATTATTGCCAAGTGTTATTACTTCATAACCAGCTTGATTTAAAAGTTCTACATTAACAATCCCATCGCTGCCTTCGGTCTCCACTCGCATGCGATCCATATGGTCTCCGCAATCTACCGCAAGCACTCGCTCATTGCCCCAGCTTCGTCTTTCCTCTGCGATAAATGAAGCGATCTTGGCGGCATGCTCCAGACGACTATGTATATCATTGCTATGAAGAAGCACTACCCGTGTACGAAAACTGTCCGTCAAATTCATGCACGCCTCCTTAATGCCTGTACTCAGCGACACAAAACCAGTCTACTTGTTATTACGCAAATCATTCATCGAAAATGTATGCTTAAAACCATATGCTGCTTCAACCTGCGTATTTGGCTCATCGTGTCCCATTTTGAGTTTAACGATGCTTTTCACATTTAAGCATTTGCTGCTGCCGTTGGGCACATAAAGGCGGATAGGGCCTGCCTTCTGCAAAGGCAAGCCATTAATTCGGTAAAGCACAGCCGCCTGATCAAGCTGCTCCCATGGAATAGTAGCCTCGAAAGAATCCGCCGCTTCTACAATTAAATAAGATGGCGTCTTGGACGCTGCAGCATTCTCAGAATTATTGTCCCTCATCCATGCAGCGTACCATTGATATAAGTCAAATGCTTCACCTTCAGCATCCGGCACTCTGCCTGCAATAAGGAAGCTTGCGCCCGAAAGTTTTGCCATCTCCTCTGGGGTCGTAACGGACATTCCTATCTCAGAATGTTCAATCTTGATCTCATGCATCAGCTGCTCGTCAGCCTCCAATCTGCGACATCCGCCGTTCGGTAGGAATATGAGTTTGTGCACTGTCAGCCAGCTTAGCCGCCATTTCATGATTTTCCGGCTTAATGTCCATCGATTTCAGCAGCAACTGCTGCATTTCCTCTGGATGCCCGAATGCTTCTCTTACATTCAGCTCATCTACCCAATATAGGCAAGGCTTAATGGACCCATCCGCAGTCAAGCGCAGCCTATTGCAATTGCTGCAGAAATGATCGCTGATAGGATGAATAAGCCCGAAGGAGCCGCGGCCGCCCTTCATTTGCCAATCCTCTGAAGGACCGTTTCCATGCACGTTTGGTCCGCGGCTAATCGTATAGCCCTCTTGCTCTGCTACTTCCAGTACACGCGAAAGCGGCAAATAATGCTTTTTCCAATTTTCATCCGCATGGCCGATTGGCATATATTCAATAAATCTAACATGCATCGGCTGCTCGTAAGCGAGTTTTAAAAATGCAGCAATTTCATCCTCATTTACTTCTTTAAGAAGCACGCAATTCAGCTTAATTGGATCGAAGCCTACTGCTGCTGCCGCTTCGATTCCTTCCATCACACGTTTTAATTCCCCGCTTCTTGCAATAAAACGAAATCTTGCGGAGTCCAGCGTATCTAAACTAATATTGACACGATTCAAGCCTGCTGCTCGTAGCGCTTCCGCTTGTTTGGCTAGAAAAACACCATTCGTCGTTAATGCTATATCTTTAATGCCAGCTATGGCAGATAATCTTTTAATTAAACCATCGAGACCCGGCCTTATAAGCGGCTCGCCTCCGGTAATGCGCAGCTTCGTAATGCCAAGCGCCGCACCCGCTTCAACTACCTCGACAATTTGATCATAGGAAAGTAAATTTTCTGATTCTGTGAATTCCATTCCTTCCTCTGGCATGCAATACAAGCATCGCAAATTACAACGATCCGTTACTGAAATACGTAAGTAATCGTGTACCCGTCCAAAACGATCCGTCAATGTCGGCATGACCTTCACTCCCTTTCTGTACGAGTATAAGCATAACATTTTTTCTTGAATTATGATATTCTATAAACAGCTTCAAGCCTATACGATGAGAGGTTTTATACCATGAAATATGACTGGATTATTAAATTATTTGCAGGGCTTCCCGAACGAATTGGGGCCCCTTCCATACAGCTGCAATCTGATTTGGAGAAAATGAGCGTAGCCGATCTAAAGGCCGCCATTTCTGACGAATACCCAGATCATCAAGCATTAATACAAATAGCTTTTATCGCATGCAACCACGTTTACGCCGCCGAGGATACGATCATACACGCCTCTGACGAGCTAGCCCTGCTTCCGCCAGTATCCGGAGGAGAAGAGAAACAAGAGCTTGCCAAGGAGCCTATAGAGCGCTATATCGTAACAAACGATGTCATTAGCTCCGATGCTGTGCTTGCAAAGGTTATTGTACCGGAAAATGGCGCCTCAATTGCATTTGTTGGAACAACGCGTGAATGGACACATGGGCAGCGTACGGTACGGCTTGAATATGAAGCGTATGCACCAATGGCCGTTGCAACGATGCAACAAATCGGCAATGAAATTGCCGAGCGATGGCATGGCGCCTTATGTGCCATCAGCCATAGAATTGGCGTTGTTGGCCTCGCTGAGACAAGCGTCGTTATCGCGGTGTCATCCCCCCACCGTGACAGCTGTTACGAGGCGAGCCGCTATGCCATTGAACGTCTTAAACAAATCGTCCCTATATGGAAGAAAGAAATTTGGGAAGACGGATCAGAATGGAAAGGGCATCAGCTTGGCCCGTGGAATCCTACTGAACAATTAAAGGACTTTTAGAATTACAACTAGGCGTGTCGAACATGGCTTCACGATGCTTTTAAGGAGATTAGCAAAAATGAACAAACCAATCACACAAAATAACGCTGCGCCTGAAATATCGGGCGTGGGATCAGCTCGTTATGCGAGACAAGTCCGCTTCTCACCAGTTGGAGAGAAAGGACAACAGCTGCTTACCGGCAGTCGCGCAGCGGTCGTTGGCATGGGTGCGCTTGGTTCTGTCATCGCCCAGCATTTGGTCAGATCCGGCGTTGGATATGTGCGTATTATAGACCGGGACATTATTGAATGGAGTAATTTACAGCGGCAAATGCTGTATACCGAAGAAGATGTATTATCGCTGCTTCCCAAAGCAGAGGCCGCTGCTGCGCATTTGCGAGCCATGAACAGCTCTGTCTTCATTGATCCGATAGTTGCTGATTTGACGGCAATGAATGCGGAGGAATTACTCGCTGATGTTGATCTTATTGTTGATGGCAGTGACAACTTCTCTGTTCGATATTTAATTAATGATTATAGCGTGAAGTACAGCATTCCTTGGATTTATGGCGGAGCCGTCGGCGCATCGGGCATGACGATGACGATTATACCAGGCGAATCCCCCTGCTACCGATGCTTATTCAATGAACCGCCTCCGCCTGGAACGACCGATACTTGTGAAACGGCAGGTGTCATCTCTCCAGTCGTTGACATCATCGGCTCTCTTCAAGCAACGGAAGCCATTAAGCTGCTCTCAGGCAACAAAAACGCACTTCACGGCACCTTATTTCAAGTTGACCTTTGGAATCATGCTTGGCTTCCTATTTCTGTGGCCAAATCGAAGCGAAGCCATTGCTACTGCTGCGGAAATAGGCAGTTCGCATTTTTGGAAGACCAAATGTCGGGATCAGCTGCTGCTTTATGCGGTCGCCATTCTGTGCAAATTACACCGAGTCAAGATGCTCTACTGAACTTGGAAGAGTTAGCTGAACGCTTAAAGCCGGTTGGCACAATAACACGCAATCGTTTTTTACTCCGAATTGAACTTGAGGCTGATTTGACCTTAGTCCTGTTCCAGGATGGCCGAGCCATCGTCCAAGGCACAGATCAATTATCAAAAGCAAGGTCGCTTTATGCTGAATTATTAGGTAATTAGTCGCTATTATAATACCCTCATATTGCCAATCCGATCAATCATTGCTACTATTGTAGGTATATCTTTTCTACTACTACCAATGAGGTGTCTCGATGAGAGTTCATGTTACAGAATTAATTAATGGAGACCGTTTAAGCAATGACACTTTCAACAATTACGGACTTCATGTACTCTCCAAAGGAACAGTACTCAATAACCAGGATATATCAAGATTATTTCAACATCAAATGGACTATATTGATATAGATGAAAGAGCAAGCGAAGAAACGGAAGGTCGTACACTTGAATCTACTATAAATCCCAAGTGGCTTCCTACCGTTCAGCCCCTTTACGAAAACGCTGTCAAAAGCTTTGAGGGATTATTCACGAAAGCGAATCAGCAAGGAAAAGTGGATGTCGAGGAAGTAACGTCCATCTTCCAGCCTCTACTGAGCAACCTCCAAATGGAACGCGATGTTGTATCTATGCTGCTATTGCTCAATTCTAAAGACGATTATACGTATCAGCATTCCGTGCAGGTCGGTATGTTGTCCTATTATCTCGCTACTTGGGTCGGGTACTCCAATGAAGAAGCTGTTCGTATCGGCAATGCCGGCTTCCTTCATGATATCGGAAAATGCCGAATTGAAGAGAGCATTTTAAATAAGCCTGGGAAGCTGACTGATGAAGAGTACGAAGAAGTGAAGAGACACACCGTGTACGGACATGAAATTATTTTAGACTCTCTGGATGAACCATTTGTAGCCATTGGAGCACTTCAACATCATGAGCGAAATGATGGCACTGGATATCCTCAAGGTCTGAAGGGTGATGAGATTCATCCCGTATCCAAAATCATTGCCGTAGTCGATATTTACAGTGCGATGATTTCCCAGCGCGTGTATCAACAGAAGCGTGATTTGCTTTTTGTACTAAAGGAACTTTATCAGCTGAGCTTCAAAGAGCTTGATCCCTATACAACCCACACCTTTATTAAACATATGATGCCTAATTTCATAGGCAAAAGAATCGAGCTTGTAGGTGGAGAAAGTGGAATTATTGTCATGACTCACCCTACCGAGTTTTTCCGCCCGCTTATTCAAATTGGTGAAGAATTCATCGATATGGCCATTGAGCGTGAGTATGAAATCCAGCAGGTTTATATTTAAATGTTTAAAAAAACAACCCGAATTGCAGATCATACCTGCGATTGCGGGTTGTTTTTATGCTGCCGCTTATTCTTATCAACCACGTACGCAACTTATACAATGATTTTATCGTTGTTATTGTAAATGATACCCAATATGCAAATTAAGACTAGAGGTGATGGAGTGAGAAGCATTTTAGCAATAATCATTATTGCTTTAATGATGACCGGATGCAAATCCGAAGCAATTAGTAATACACCAACTGTTCAACCAAGCGAGCTAACAATCATTGAACCGAACGATCAGCCGAATCGAGTCAGTGAAAAAGTTGTCATTTATAACCTCAAAAGTGCTGATGGCAGCAAGGAAGCTATTGAAACGATCTATCAGACTATAACCGAAGCGGATCTAGTAGAAATATTTAAAAAAGCTTTTGAAGAAGCTGAACCATTAAAAGGTATAGTGAAAATGGCAGCTCCAACTTATAAAGTAATAATCGGCAGCTCTGAATATTATCTTTTGATCGGTGAAGATAAGACAGATTCAATCGTTGATTTAGATGACTCGCATACGATGTTCAGGCTATCGCCTTCTGACACGAATAAGATTCGAGAAATACTTTCTTGGTCAGAGCCAGAGAAAGTGGTCGAAGGACTTGTAATGGACAAAAAAGTCATGGCCCGAGATGCGTCGAATCGAATTTTAGTGGCTGCGAACTGGTCAGAAGACGAGAGAAAAAGCTATTCGATGGATGATTGGTTTTCAAAAGCAGAACAGAACCGCGAGCTAGTGTGGTACACCATCGATAAAGAAGTCTACGGCAAGCTGCATATTGGTCAGCCAGTGGCTATAAGAGCAGCAGCAATGCAGCTTGATTCATCGCCACCCATTCGGTTCTCCATTACGGCACAAATCATTGATCCAATAATAACCAAATCATCCCTTTATTTAAATCTAATCGAAGAAGAATTAAGCAATCAGCAGCTGCTTTTGGCTCCGATCCGACCAGATAAGGAATGGATTTTGGATGGTATTAAGCCAAGCAGATATACGGTTAGTCCTATAAACAATGAAGCTGACTCTACTCGCCTAGAACAGGTTTCCATCTATATTTTTAATTCGGAGCAGCAGCTTGAAGAGGGTCTAAAGGATTTTCAAAAACAAACCGAATTGATTAATATGCTGTATCCTCGTATTTATAAGTTAAACAACGCGATGATCTTTTATTGGGCTTATGGCAACATGGAAGAACCCGCTAAGCTTGGCAGCTACTTCGAGAAAGCAGTAAAGCTCCTAAAGGAAAGATAGACGATGAAAATGCACATAGAAAAGGGCTGCCCTAAAGTAGAAAATTCTACTTTGGGACAGCCCCTCTTCCTATTGGCTCTATCGTTAACCGATTGAACCTTCCATCTCGAACTTGATCAAACGGTTCATCTCTACCGCATATTCCATCGGCAGTTCTTTCGTGAACGGCTCGATGAAGCCCATTACGATCATTTGCGTTGCTTCCGCTTCGCTCAGACCACGGCTCATGAGGTAGAACAATTGATCCTCAGAAACCTTCGACACTGTTGCTTCATGCTCAAGTGTGATGTTATCGTTCAAAATCTCGTTATAAGGAATCGTATCTGACGTTGATTCGTTATCGAGAATAAGCGTATCACATTTGATATTAGCTTTCGCGCCGTCGGAGTTGCGTCCGAAGGATGCAAGACCACGGTATGTTACTTTACCGCCGTGCTTACTGATTGATTTGGAAATAATTGTAGAGCTCGTATCTGGAGCAAGGTGAGTCATTTTTGCTCCTGCATCCTGATGCTGGCCTTTGCCGGCAACGGCAATGGACAATACCATACCTTTTGCGCCGCGACCGCGAAGGACAACAGCTGGGTACTTCATCGTCAGCTTGGAGCCGATGTTTCCATCTACCCATTCCATCGTTGCATTCTCATCAGCTACCGCACGTTTTGTAACCAGGTTGTAGATATTCGGTGCCCAGTTTTGGATCGTTGTGTAACGAACGCGTGCATTTTTCTTAACCAAGATTTCAACTACCGCACTGTGCAAAGAATTTGTGCTGTAAACGGGAGCTGTACAGCCTTCTACATAGTGAACGGAGCTGTCTTCATCGGCAATAATAAGCGTACGCTCAAATTGACCCATGTTCTCGGAGTTAATACGGAAGTATGCCTGCAAAGGCACTTCGCATTTTACGCCTTTTGGTACGTAGATAAAGCTTCCGCCTGACCATACCGCACTGTTCAAAGCAGCAAATTTATTGTCATTCGGAGGAATAATCGTTCCGAAATATTCTTTCATAAGCTCAGGATACTCACGAAGCGCAGTATCCGTATCTGTGAAGATAACACCTTGCTTCTCAAGATCCTCTTGCATGCTGTGATAAACGACCTCGGACTCATATTGAGCCGATACGCCGGCTAGAAACTTTTGCTCAGCTTCTGGAATACCCAGCTTGTCGAATGTTTCTTTAATTTCGGAAGGAACTTCCTCCCATGTTTTCCCTTGCTTGTCTGAAGCACGAACATAATATTGGATGTCGTCAAAATCAAGCTCATCCATGTTGCCGCCCCATTTAGGCATCGGCATTTTGAAAAATTGCTCAAGTGATTTCAAGCGGAAGTCCAGCATCCACTCCGGCTCACCTTTAATATCCGAAATCGTACGCACGATTTCTTCCGTCAAACCTTTGCCTGATTCGAATACGGCTTTGTGCTCGTCACGGAAACCATACTTATAATCTTCCATTTCCGGCATTGATTTAGCCATGGTCATTCACGCTCCTCATAAATCTAGTTTAATGTGATTCTTGCTGCTCGATCCCTTTGCGCAAGGCGTTCCACGCAAGTGTTGCACACTTAATTCTTGCAGGAAATTTGTTTACACCAGAAAGTGCATCCAACTCCTCATATTCATCAAATTCAACCGGTTCGCCTTTCATTAGAGCTGAGAATTTCTCAGCCATGGCGAGCGCCTCATCAAATGTTTTTCCTTTTATCGCCTCTGTCATCATCGATGCAGAGCTCATGCTGATCGAACAGCCTTCACCACTGAACTTCGCATTGGCAACTTTGCCGTCTACGACCTGCAGCTGCAGCGATATACGATCGCCACAAGTAGGGTTATTCAGGTTGATGGTAACTGATTCTTCATCCAAGGTTCCGCGATTTCTAGGATTTTTATAATGATCCATAATGACTCTGCGATATAAATCATCCAATTGCATGACCGAAGAACTCCTTTGTTTGTAGTAAGGCATCGGCTAAGCGGTCAATTTCATCTTCAGTATTATATAAATAAAAGCTTGCTCTTGCCGTTGCCGATACATTCAACCAACGCATTAGCGGCTGGCAGCAGTGATGGCCTGCACGAATCGCAATGCCTTTGGAATCAAGCACGGTCGCAACATCATGCGGATGTACATCATCCAAGTTGAATGTGATGAGTCCTACACGATTTTGCTTCGGACCGTACAATGTGATGCCTTCCAGCGAAGATAGCTTCTCGTAAGCATATGTGGCTAAACGTCTCTCATGCTGATCAATTTCATCTAGTCCAATTTCTTGTAGGAAGTCAATTGCAGCACCGAGTCCAACCGCACCCGCAATAATGGGAGTGCCGCCTTCAAAGCGGTACGGAATCTCTTTCCACGTAGACTCATAAAGATCAACAAAATCAATCATCTCGCCGCCATACTCAATCGGCTCCATCTTGTTAAGCAGTGCCTTCTTGCCATATAATGCGCCGATGCCCGTAGGACCACACATTTTATGACCAGAAAAAGCATAAAAATCAACATCCAAATCTTGGAGATCGATCTTCATATGCGGTGTGCTCTGTGCACCATCCACGACCATAATGGCACCATTACGATGTGCAATTTGGGTAATTTCTTTAATCGGATTTATGAGACCGAGCACATTCGAGACGTAAGTGATGGAAACCACCTTCGTCTGTGGAGTAATCGTCTTCTCAATATCCTCAAGAGAAATGGTACCATCGGGCTGCATCGGGATATATTTCAACGTTGCGCCAGTGGCCTTAGCAGCCTGCTGCCACGGAATTAAATTACTGTGATGCTCCATCGGTGTGATGACAATTTCATCACCTTCACCGCATACACTGCGTGCATAGCTTGAAGCAACCAAGTTTAGTGCTGTTGTAGTACCGCGTGTGAAAATAATTTGCTCCGGTGCTCCCGCATTCAGAAACTTCGCTACCTTCTCGCGCGCTCCCTCATAGGCATCAGTCGCCCTGGAACCAAGTGTATGCACACCGCGATGAACGTTCGCGTTATCCAGCTCATAGTACCGATTAACCGCATCAATGACGGAGCGCGGCTTCTGCGAAGATGCCGCGCTGTCCAGATAAACGAGCGGGTGCCCGTTTATTTCTTGATGCAATATCGGGAACTGCTCCCGAATCGCATTTATATTCATCCCTCTAGCTTCCTTTCGAGCAAACGCTGAAGCTGACCGCGTACCGCCTCGACTGGAATTTCCGATACGACTGGAGCCAAGAAGCCGTAAATAATTAGACGTTCAGCGTCTTGCTTAGATATACCGCGAGACATTAGGTAATATACCTGCTCAGGGTTTACTTGCCCCACGCTTGCTGCGTGGCCTGCTGTTACATCATCTTCATCTATAAGCAAAATCGGATTGGCATCGCCGCGCGCTTTAGGGCTCAGCATGAGCACCTTCTCGGTTTGTACACCGTTCGCTTTCGTCGCACCCTTCTCGATTTTTGTAATTCCGTTAATGATCGCTGAAGCGGAATCCTTCATTACTGCACGTGTTACCATGTTGCTGTCGGAGCTTTTGCCGAAGTGAACGGCTTGCGTCGTCAAGCTGTTTTGTTGAGCATTTTTGCCTACGCTGATTACTTTTGCATCAGAAGTAGAGCCTGTGCCCTTCAACATGGATTTCGTGTCTGACAACGTATTTCCGTCATTCAAATCACCGATAATCCATTCCATTTGGCCGTCATTTTCAATAACCGAACGACGGATTGACATATCCACGCCCGTCTCAGCCATATGGTGGATGGAGCTGAAACGAACATGAGCGCCTGGCTTCACGAACACTTCAACAACAGATGGATGTACGAAAGGAGCACTGTTTGCTCCCGGTTCGGATACAACACAATCCACATATGTCACTCGGCTATTATTGTCTGCTACGATCAAGATATGCGGAGCAAATGTCGCTTCAGCATTATCATTGTAGAAAATCGCTTGTAGCGGCAGCTCGACTTCGACATCTTTAGGAACGTAAACGAATACGCCGCCGTTCCAAAGTGCTGCATGAAGTGCTGTAAGCTTATCTTCGTCCTTCGCTACTGCTTGGAACAAATATTTTTGAACGAGGTCGCCATGCTCTTTGCATGCCGTCTCCAAATCTGTGAAAATAACGCCTTTGCTAGCCAATTCTTTTGAAAACTGATTCCATACGATGCCGGAATTACGTTGAACAAGCAAATTTTCAGTTCCTTCTGTGATCAATTCACGAACAGCTTGTGGAAGTTCGCTAATTGCTCCAACCGTTGTCGGTTGCTCGTAGTTTCCTAGTGCTGTCAAATTCCACCGTTCAATACGAACCTTCTCCGGCTTAGGCCATCCGAGTGTTCCGGCAAGGTCTGCCGCTTCTCCGCGCAGTTCAACAAGCCAGTTCGGCTCGCCTTTACTACGTGCCAGCGCTTCAGCAGCTTGACGGTTGGCCTGCGTTGATAGTTGTGTACTCATCCGTTTTGCCCCCTTCTCTGCTTAAGCCTGACCGACCGTTTCATCTTCGATTCCAAGCTCTTCTTTTACCCAATCATAACCTTCGTTTTCCAAACGCTCAGCCAGCTCAGGACCACCCGATTTAACGATGCGGCCTTGCATCATAACATGTACATAGTCTGGAGTAATATAGTTAAGCAAACGCTGATAGTGAGTGATGATAAGGAAACCGCGATCTTCCGAACGCATAGCATTTACGCCTTGTGATACGATACGAAGTGCATCTATGTCAAGACCTGAATCGATCTCATCAAGAACAACGATTTTTGGATCAAGAAGCATCATTTGCAAAATTTCGTTACGTTTTTTCTCGCCGCCTGAGAAACCTTCGTTAAGGTAACGGTGAGCGAATTCAGCATTCATTTCAAGCTCTTTCATTTTGCTTTCCATTTTGCGAATGAATTTAATCAACGAGATTTCATTGCCTTCGCCAAGACGTGCATTTAGCGCACTGCGTAGAAAGTCAGAATTCGTTACGCCTGGAATTTCACTCGGATATTGCATTGCAAGAAACAAACCAGCAAGCGCGCGCTCGTCAACACCCATTTCAAGAATGTCAGCGCCATCTAGTACTGCCGTTCCTTCTGTTACTTCATATTTAGGATGTCCCATCAAAGCGGATGCCAGTGTAGATTTACCGGTACCGTTCGGGCCCATGATCGCGTGAATTTCTCCACCTTTAATTTCTAGGTTAATACCTTTCAAAATCTCTTTTCCGTCGATAGCCGCTTTCAGACCATCAATGACAAAATGAGTAGACATAATATGCTGATCCCTCCAAGGTTGGTTTAATTCGCTCAGTCACTTCTATAAATAATAGACTTTCTATTATAGAGTGATTCTCAATGATTCTCAATAATCATTTTAATATAGTTTTTGTTATAAATCAATGTGAGATGTCTTTGATTCATTGATAATGTCTTTTTATTGTAGATATAAAACGAAAAGCTAAAGGTTGATTTCGGCTTATATTTCTCCTATTTCACCTTTAATCGGCAACTAGATGGGTTTTCCTCGTATGATCCTTTGATCAAAATAAATCTTTTATGCCAATGCATTTTTAATTTTTTGAACTTCTGACAGAAATGTTTCTTCATCCAGTACAGGCAACATTTTTGGAGATGGTATTTCATCTTCCATTCTTACCCAAGATTTGCATCCATTATAAGCAGGCCTCATCGAAATTTCCAAAGGCGTCTCCAATCGGTAAACTCGAAGCAATAAAACATGCAGCGGCTTGGTTTTTTTCCATCGCAATCTTTCCTCTGCAAACGTATCTGTCCATATATGCAAATCGCGTAAACGATCGAGTTTTTCTTGATCCGTTACTTCAATATCTTCAACGACCTCGGCGTAAGCTTCTAGCTTAATCGTTTCCATGTCTATCGACCAATTCGCTAACGTTTCATCCAAACCGTCAACATATTGCTCCTTTAAAAGATGCTTCTTCTGGTGCTCGTACGCAGGCATTAAATAAAAGCTAGGGCTAATAAGCTGGAAATCTCGCGTTTCTTCAATGATTCCGCCTTTACGCATAACGATAATTTGCTGCCCCTCTGCGAGCGCTTTTACACTGACAGCCCACTCTTTCAAAGCGATCGACTGTTGTTCTTTTTGTGCAGTCACTATACTTCCTCCATCCAACTTGTCTATAATTGATAACATTATATCAAATGAGGGTATTCCAAGGCGAAATAATATACATTATACTATGTTGAGATGAATACTGGGCATTGCTGCCCAACTACTATAAACCGGAGGTGGACAGCCGTGTCTGCATATCATCCATTATCAGAACAAGAAGCCATTCAAATAGCTCTTTCGCTTGACGGTTATTTCCCAGAGGGAGCAAGTTTAACCAGCCGAGAAATTGGAGACGGTAATTTAAACTTGGTTTTCCACATCGTTGATTCTAGCAGCGGCAAGAGCCTTATTATGAAACAGGCGCTTCCTTATGCTAAAGTTGTTGGTGAGTCTTGGCCGCTTACACTCGATCGTGCACGTATTGAAAGTGATAAGCTTATTTTGGAAGGGGAGCTTGCTCCTGGACTCGTTCCAAACGTTTATAAATATGACCCAGAGCTCTATCTAACCATTATGGAGGATCTCAGCGATCATATTATCATGCGTCAAGGGTTGATCGGCGGAACACGTTATCCTAAATTCGCGGACGATATTTCAACATTTATGGCACGGACTTTATTTTTTACCTCTGATCTTGGCATGAACCAGCAGGAAAAGAAGCAGCGCGTAAAAGCTTTTATTAATCCTGAGTTATGCAAAATAACAGAGGATCTTATATTCGACGATCCTTATACGAATTCGCCTAACAACAGCTTTGATCCAGCTATTCAAGATGCTGCTGAGGCGCTTTGGCAGGACTCGCAGCTTCATTTTGAAGTAGCGATTCTGCGTGACAAATTTTTAACAAATGCACAAGCGCTGTTGCATGGCGATCTTCATACGGGCAGTGTTTTCGTAACGCCTGAATCTACAAAGGTCATCGATCCTGAATTCGCTTATTATGGTCCAATTGGCTTCGACATCGGTGCTGTTATTGCGAATTTGCTTCTCAACTTTGCAGGGCAAGAGCATTGGAGCACGGATACAGAAACGAGAAATGACTTCCGTCGTTATTTGACCGATTCGGTGCGTGATGTGTGGAACCTATTCGATCAAAAATTCCGTGCATTATGGGATGAGCATGGTCTTGATCGTATTGCTTCTTCAACACCAGGCTATCAAGATTACTATATGAATCGTTTGCTGCAGGACGCTGTTGGTTTTGCAGGCTGCAAAATCGTACGCCGAATCGTCGGTTTGTCTCATGTAATCGATGTAGATCGCATCCCTGATGCAGCTGCTAAAGAGAAAGCTCAGCGCCTCGCTCTTGCTATTGGAACATCGCTGATTCGCAACAACCGCAATACGCAATCCATTGAGGAAATTATTGACGTTGCCTTATCACTTGCAAATAAATGATTGAACACAGAGAGGAAATGACACCATGACAACAAATAATTATGCTGGCTTGCAATCGGTTATCTGGACCGAAGACAGGCTTGATTTACTTGACCAACGGCTTTTGCCAGAAGAAATCGTTTATTTGCCTTTAACGACAGCAGAGGATGTATGGGAAGCGATTCGCCACTTAAAAGTACGCGGAGCTCCAGCCATCGGCATTTCAGCAGCTTATGGCGTCGTTCTGGGCAGCCGAGATGAGCAAACCACTGAGGCATGGCTCGCGCAAGTCGTCAAGCAAGTAGAATATCTCGCGACTTCAAGACCAACCGCTGTTAACTTGTTCTGGGCACTTGATCGCATGAAAGCCGCTGCCGCTTCTTACATCGAGAAAGGCTTGTCGCTTGAGGAAAGCAAAGCCGCTTTGCTAACGGAAGCAATCGCGATTCAAAGCGAAGATGAAGAAACAAACAGAATGATCGGTGAACATGCCCTATCATTGTTTAAAGATGATATGGGCGTATTGACACACTGCAATGCTGGCGGCTTGGCTACGGCTAAATACGGCACAGCTCTTGCACCCTTCTACTTAGCCTTGGAACGCGGTATTACACTGCGTGTATATGCTGACGAGACGCGTCCTGTCCTTCAAGGCGCTCGGTTAACAGCATTTGAACTGCAGCAGGCAGGCGTCGATGTAACGCTTATTTGCGACAACATGGCGGGTATGATTATGGCTAAGGGCTGGGTAGATGCGGTTATCGTAGGTACTGACCGCGTTGCTGCAAATGGTGATGTAGCTAACAAAATCGGAACGTACAGCGTAGCTGTACTAGCTAAAGCTCATGGCATTCCTTTTTATGTAGCAAGTCCTCTTTCCACAATTGATTTGAATACGCCGACTGGTTCTGAAATTCCTATTGAAGAGCGCAATGCGGAAGAAATTACAGAAGGCTTCGGCAAACGTACTGCTCCTCAGGGCATTAAAGTATACAATCCCGCTTTTGACGTAACGCCTAATGAATATGTAACAGCCATTATTACTGAAAAAGGCATCGTCCAAGCGCCATACGATGTTAACCTTCGCAAGCTGTTTGAATAATCATTAGATAATAAAAGCCCTAATCGGTTGTTCGCGGCATTCACGCGTACAGCTTGATTGGGGCTCTTTGTTTTCTTTTTGTTAAAGCATCAATTGGAGCGCTTCCGAGCCCTTCATGCCAACTACAACACCCTTTGTCTCTGCTGTTAAAGTAACGGATTCCAAAGGGGCTTCCATCAACTCTTCCAACGTTTTTACTCCGACAGCTCTGCCAGCTATAATTTCCCGGTCTTTGAGTCGCTCATTAAGCAGAGAAACATCAAGCGCACCGCACATAATATATCCTTTGTCCGTCATGATGGCGAGCAAAGTTGTTTTGGGCAGCTTCACTTCAACGCCAAGAACGGTTTCTCCATTCTCCAGTGTGAAAGGAACCATCCGCATCATATAGGATCCACCCCCTTCTTTTACATAATGTAAAAGGCAATGCACTGCAACATCAGTATATGCAAAAGTAAGTTTGCAGTGTTGGATGTTTGCTTATTTATGCAGTGGTTGAGGGGTGAAATCACAAATGCGGTCACAAACTTATTTCCATTCAATATCTTTAGACCATTTAAAAGTCATTTTCGCATACTTCCTCTTCATGTTGAGTTTTCGATGAAACACATGTTTTAATATATTCACAAATGTCGATATTCACTTTATTTATCCTCAAATTTATGTGGCTCAATAACAAAACTTTTTAAAATATATCCACACTTCATACAAATTACATGAGTAACATCTGATCCTAAAGTTAGCATTTTTTTCATAGGGTATACTCTGGCTTCACCGTGAGACTTACCTTTCCCAAAGTTGGTTCCTCCACATTCGGGACAAACTTCTTCTTTTTTCATCTCGAACCTCTCCCTTTGAAATTAACCTTTTCTTGCCTTTCTAATCAAACTAATCACAACAAAACGGATACTTACTATCCTTATACTTATACGTCAGGTACTCCTGCACTTTACCTCTTCAAAAAAGAAAATTAAACTTATATCAGCCTAATTGTCTTTCGGTTCTTTTGGTTTTCTCGAAAACAAGCTCATTATGTGCACACTCCTTACTTAATTAATGAAGCCTTACTCAGTGGAATCTATGTCATACTGCGTTCGATTGTTAGTATCTGTCGATTGTCAGTCCAAACATGACCACGTTTGAAATCTGGTTTCATTTCAAGTGCTTCTTCTCTTTCAGCATCTTCAATAAATTTCACAATTGGCGCCCCTTTCTGATGATAAAACTAGTCTTTCGTTGCCTATGTAATATCATATATCTCTGTCAGCTGTTCCGATGAAAGTGTTGAAAAATCCGTTCCAGAAAGTTTTTTTATTATATTACCTCTCCAAATTTCCTCTCTTATTTCAGAGGTATCTGGCGATAGTGAAGTTTTATTCCAACTGCCACCCGTTACTCTCCCATTCTCATCATACATTAAGTCTCCATACTCTGTACGTATCTTCCCTTTGGGATTTATTTTCTTTACTTTGGTGATTGTGTATGAAGCCGTCCTATGGCCTCCTATGACTACAACATCGTCACCTTCACTCAAGTTCCTCAGCCACTCTTTATATGTATTTACATCATTCTAAACATTTCTCCTCCCCATAAAACAACCATTTAACTATACCTTCCTATCTTCCTAAAAATTAAATGATTTAATAATAATTTGTCGCAAACTATGTCGAATCAAAATGAATCAATAAAAGACTCCCCTCAGTCAAGGAAAGCCAGCTACATATAGTTTTCACAATCACAATTCGACTCACCAAACTCACAAACTGGTCACAAGATTAGGGAAAAAACTAGTTATTTAAAAAAGTTTATACTTAATATTCATTAAAGATAATAATCATGAAAAACCATATGAAAGCTTGTTATGATTGGGCTTTTTTGTTTTTTCCGAGGGTTTTGGCCCCCTTCTTTTACATAAAGTAAAAAGCAAGGCACTGCAACATCAGTATATGCAAAAGTAAGTTGGCATTATTGGATGTTTGCTTATTTATGCTCCTGCATTCTTCTGAAAATGCTAGTCTCTAATTATGCTTCTCCAATGATAAATCCCTACGCTCTTCATCTTGTATGGTTCTACTTCCTCTCTCTAGTCTACTACCCATAGAAATCGCATTATCGTATGTCGCCATATTTAAAAGATATTTCTCACCTCAGGCAGATGTCCAAGCGGGCAGGTTAATGCCTGCATTAAATAGTTAGAAATTATAATTAGGAGGGATTTAGATATGGGTTGTAATAATTCTGCAACTGCTTTAACTTGTTGTGCTGATAAAAACTTTGTGCAAGATAAAGTATGTACACCATGGAGTGGCACCGTTGTCGCTGCTGATGTCCTAGTTGTCGTCTTCACAAATAACATTAACCAAAATATTGTGGGTACCGGATATTTGCAATATGACATCGGTCCAGCTGCTATCACATTTGATTTTCTTGACAGCACAGGAACTCCGATTAATGCTGCTCCTTTTTCACTCTCTCCAGGAACTAGTCTTGCTTTTACGTATAGGCGCTTTAGTGCCATTCAAATAACGCTTCCCGCAGCATCACCAGGTACTTATCAAGGTGAATTCTGCATAACTACCCGTTACCCTGTCCAATAAAATAAACGAGTGGAGGGATAAAGGAATATGTGTGAAACAAATTCTACACTTAGTTGCTGCTCAGAAAAAATCATTGTGCAAGATAAAGTGTGCTTGAATTGGCAGTTGGCTGCAGCTGGTACCCAAACTTTATATACGGACAACATTTCGCAAATCATTACCGGTACAGGGTATGTTTCGTACGAAACCGGTACAGCACCATTAACAGTAAACTTCTTCAGAACAGGAATCGTAGCAGCTATTCAAACCATAGTTATTCCTGTTGGAGGCAGTGCATCATTTACGGTAGCACGATTTAATACCATTTCCTTAACTACGACGGCAGCAGCACAAGGGGAGTTTTGTATTACTGTCCGTTATAGTCTTTAATCTTATAACTTAATAATAAAGGGTGGTTCTTCATTTATTGAAGAACCACCCTTTATTATTGTTCATTTAATGGAATGGGGTTTGAATGCAGACCAATGGTAGTTGAAATTACATATTTTCCTTCAATATAAAGTAACTCATTACCTTTTGCAGAAACCTTTACAGATTTAATGCCTTCACCAATAAAATTAACTGTATTACCAGGTGGTACAATCATTAGTTTAGTTTCTGTACCAACAATTTCTACTTCCAAAGGATCTGTGCTCGATGGACTCGAGTATATAGTAATTTGCGCCAACTTAACTTTTGCTTCAATATCTGTTTCCCATATTTGAAGTCCCGTTAGATTACCTTGAAGTAATATATTTCCACAGCATTCTTTTTCGACCAGCATAGTCGCAGGATCAACGCAAGGTGAATCCGGGCAAGGACACGGCCTAGGCCTTGGACATGGTCTCGGTCTTGGCCTGTGACATCGCTTAGGAGGACACGGAAATATCGGGAAACATCTCTTCCTTCGGGCTCTTTTCTTACAGCATTTTTTCTTTATTATATATTTTGATTTTTGCTTATTTATTTGAATAAAAGAGGGTTTCACCATGAGAACATTCATTGATTCAAATAAGGGCTTTGTCTTTGAACAGAATCTCCTTTTCAGCATATTCCCCCCTCTTTCAAAAAAAGCATATTCCAATTCATACTTATATTAAATGTATCTTTCCGGCACATGGTTATACATTATCTGAATTTATTCCAAAAGAAGTCATATGCCTAGTAGATTTAACCTCCATTAACGAAACGAAATGCATGATTGATTATTACGTAAGTTCATGCATGGACCAAACTACACCATTTGTAGATCCGCCACCTATATTAAGCGAGATTGTCAGACCGTTCGCATTATAGTAAAGCCCAACAACATCACCAGCAGTGAGCGTAACCTCACCTGCCAAGGTTACTGTTCCGTTACCGAGTACAGCTCTTAAGGTTAGAAGCAATGCAATATTAACATTTAAAATAGGTAATAATCCCGTAACAAGACTTGTTGTTGTAGGCGCTGTTCTTTGAACTAGAAAAAAGGGGTTTATTCCAGCTCCGAGGCTTATGCCAATAGCTGCAGTGGTTATATAATTTACTGTTGCTAAAATAGAATATCTACCAGTGACCGGTATCGTGTAATTGCCTGTTGCGGCATTGAAATTCGCATTTCCATAATAAGGATTCGCTACAGACCAGTTAATAAGCTGACCCGTTGCTGATAAAGTAAGAGAAGATAAAAATGCTGAAAATCCTTCAGCAGCAAAGTTCGGACCAGTGGCTCCTGTAGCGCCGGTTGCCCCTGTTGCTCCGCTCACTCCTACTCCCGTCGCTCCTGTAGCGCCGGTTGCTCCTGTTGCTCCAGTCACTCCTACCCCCGTCGCTCCTGTAGCGCCGGTTGCCCCTGTTGCACCTGTCACTCCCACTCCCGTCGCTCCTGTAGCGCCGGTTGCACCTGTTGCTCCGCTCACTCCTACTCCCGTCGCTCCTGTAGCGCCGGTTGCTCCAGTTGCTCCGGTCACTCCTACCCCCGTCGCTCCTGTAGCGCCGGTTGCCCCTGTTGCACCTGTCACTCCCACTCCCGTCGCTCCTGTAGCGCCGGTTGCTCCTGTTGCACCTGTCACTCCTACCCCCGTCGCTCCTGTAGCGCCGGTTGCCCCGGTTGCTCCGGTCACTCCTACTCCCGTCGCTCCTGTAGCGCCGGTTGCTCCTGTTGCACCCGTTACTCCTACTCCCGTCGCTCCTGTAGCGCCGGTTGCTCCTGTTGCCCCTGTTGCTCCGGTCACTCCTACTCCCGTAGCTCCTGTCGTGCCGGTTGCCCCTGTTGCTCCTGTCACTCCCACTCCCGTCGCTCCTGTAGCGCCGGTTGCTCCTGTCACTCCTACTCCCGTTGCTCCTGTAGCGCCGGTTGCCCCTGTTGCTCCTGTCACTCCTACTCCCGTCGCCCCTGTTATTCCCGTTGCTCCCGTCGCTCCTGTCGCGCCGGTTGCCCCGGTTGCCCCTGTTGCCCCTGTTGCTCCGGTCACTCCTACTCCCGTAGCTCCTGTCGTGCCGGTTGCTCCTGTTGCACCCGTTACTCCTACTCCCGTCGCTCCTGTAGCGCCGGTTGCACCTGTTGCACCTGTTACTCCCACTCCCGTCGCTCCTGTAGCGCCGGTTGCACCTGTTGCACCTGTCACTCCTACTCCCGTCGCTCCTGTAGCGCCGGTTGCCCCTGTTGCTCCTGTCACTCCTACTCCCGTCGCTCCTGTAGCGCCGGTTGCCCCTGTTACTCCCACTCCCGTCGCTCCTGTAGCGCCGGTTGCTCCAGTTGCTCCTGTCACTCCCACTCCCGTTGCTCCTGTAGCGCCGGTTGCTCCAGTTGCTCCTGTCACTCCCACTCCCGTTGCTCCTGTAGCGCCGGTTGCTCCAGTTGCTCCTGTCACTCCCACTCCCGTTGCTCCTGTCGTGCCGGTTGCCCCTGTTGCTCCAGTCACTCCCACTCCCGTCGCTCCTGTAGCGCCGGTTGCCCCTGTTGCTCCCGTTACTCCTACTCCCGTCGCACCTGTAGCTCCTGTCACTCCAGTTGCTCCCGTTACTCCTTCTCCCGTCCCTCCTGTAGCGCCGGTTACGCCAGTTGCTCCGATTGCTCCTACCGTCCCGGTCGCCCCTGTCTCCCCAGTTGCTCCTGTCACTCCAGTTACTCCAGTTACTCCCGTTACTCCCGTTGTACCTGTCGCCCCTGTTTCACCTGTCGCCCCCGTCGCGCCAGTTATGCCTTTCTTACGCGTCCCGTCGCAGCTTAATGAACCGGAGCATGAACAATTGCTACTTGAACATTGCGATCTGTTAAGTTTTGAGCTGCCACAATACATATCCATTAGCCCCCCATCCTTTGTACAACAATCTCGAATACATATATCATTAAAAATTAGAATCGATGAAAATTTTCAATTCCAATTTTCCTATCATTGAATTTATATAAAACTTATCATCTAAAATAAAAATTCTCCCAGAAACAGAAAACATTCTACCCCTCTATCGGCAGACTCTATTAATAGTAAATGAATTTTCCTCAGTTTTTGATTGTACTCAAGCCGTATTTTCCAAATAATAGTCATTTAGTACATACCTAAAAATAGAGACACTTTGCCTTCATCAAGGCAAAGTGTCTCTAGCTTTTTCACTACTTTTAACCTGTCTAATCCTTCCCATACAAAGACCACATAATATATCGAGACCAACAATCCATTTTTTATTTCTTTATAAAATTTTACATTTATTCTGCATTTAATCTTTACATCACAACTTCCGTTTAATGTTTCAAAGAAATAATAATATATGCTAAAATAGATCAGCCATAACTTTATTATAAGTAGTTAGGTCTTTATACCGTATAGCACAGATTTAATCTAAATCCTGTATCTATCCATTTGAATGCGGATACATTTTCTTGCATCACTCGAGTTGTCGCTGCTCACTACTACATGAAAAATCGATTTAGTGGTATATTAGTACTATATCGAATCGTCCGGAGGTCCTATGGAAAAACATAACTCTTCACAAGACCGAGCATCCTTTATTTTTAATATTGAGGTGCTTGTAGAAGGGAAAAACAACGCTGCAGCGCTTGAGCAATTGCTTCATTCGCTAAATGGTTCTGACTTTGTTGATTTCCGTATATTATCCGGCATCCAACTTGGAGAGCAAATCGAACATCGCAAGAACAATACTAGCTCCACCCGAGAAATTCCTTTGTCGCCTAACCTAACTAAAGATGCTGACAACGTACAACCTAACAGAACTTCAACCACCACTCCTGAGCAAACAAAAGAAGCTAAAAAGGCCGACAAACCAGCAGCAGATGCTCTAGAAGCTTTGAGCTATTACGACAAAATAAGAGCGCTCATGAAAAACAATACCTTAATCCGGCTCCTCGTTAATAAAGGCTTAGGTATTACGCTCAGCATTCCATGCCGAATCATTAATATGGATGAGTCGGAAAATATTATTACCGTTTATCATGTCGACGAGAAGCAAGTGTATACGTTTCGAATGAACGAAATTGAAGACTTCTCATACTAATCCACGCGTGAAGAAAAAAAACCGTTCCAATGACTGTTTATCAGCCATAGAACGGTTTTTTTAGGCATAACCCGGAGATAACATTTGTTCAATGTTGTCACTTGATACAGGCGGACTCCAGAAGAAGCCCTGCATTTCATCGCATTTGTGCTTGCGAAGAAACTCCATTTGCCCTTCAGTCTCCACGCCTTCTGCGATAACCTGAATATTCAGGTTATGAGCCATTGCAATAATTGCTGCAACGATTTCTGCATCACTCGGGTCCTGCTGAATATCACGTACGAAGGAGCGGTCAATTTTCAACCGATCAATCGGGAAGTTTTTCAAATAATGAAATGAACTATAACCGGTGCCAAAATCATCAACGCTAATATTAACGCCTAGTTCCGTTAAATCGAGCAAACAGCGAGACACATGGCTAACATCCATCGTCATCGACTCCGTGATTTCCAGATCCAAATATTTTGGATCGAGGCCTGTTTTCTCAAGTACTGCCGCTACCTTGCCTGCGAGATCCGTTTGAACGAATTGCCTAATCGATAAATTGACGGATACCGGCATTAGCGGCAATCCAGCGTCTTGCCATGCTTTGTTTTGACGGCAGGCCTCTTCCAGCACCCAATCGCCAATTTGGACAATCATGCCGCTCTCTTCAGCTAACGGGATAAAGTTTCCTGGCGGTATCATGCCTTTAAGCGGATGATTCCATCTTACAAGCGCTTCTACGCCAACCATAGTACCTGAGCTCAAATCATATTGCGGCTGATAATGCAAAATAAATTCTTCGCGCTGAATCGCACGGTACATCTCATGCTGCAGCGTAAGTCGCTCCAATGACGAATTGCTCCAGTCCTCCGAATAAATTAGGCAATCATTTTTCCCGCTTTCCTTCACTTTGACAAGCGCCATATCTGCTTTCTTGATAAGCGAATAACTATCATCATCCGCGTTGCGGTTTGTAACCAAACCAATACTCGCTGTAATATGTAACGGGAAGCCGCTCAGCTCATAGGGCTCTTCAATCGACTTGAGGAGATTTCTGCACAGCTCAAGCAAATGCTTCTCCGATCGTAAATTGCAAAATAATAAAGCAAATTCATCGCCTTCCATACGCGCTGCAAAATCATTGTCATCAAGATCTCGATTTAGTCTTTCTGCAACTTGCATGAGAAGAATATCACCAAATTCGCGTCCAAAGGATGCATTAACCAGCTTAAAGCGATCCAAATCCAAATAACAAATACCAACGATACGTTCTTCTTCCTTCGCCCTTGTCAACGTCTCCGTCAGTTTCATTTGAAACAAAGTGCGATTCGGCAATCCGGTCATATCGTCGTGATAGGCCATGTAGCGAATTCGTTCAAGATTACGTTTACGATCGCTTAGATCCTGGCTTATCACTACCGTTCCGATGACTTCTTCCATCTGTATCATAGGAGAGCAAACAACCTGAAGCTCGAGCGGAAAACCTGAACCATGCGTAATGTTAATATTGATCTGTTTCGTTTCACCCAGCAAAGCCTGCTCAAATGTTTCTTGCAGCAATTGCCGGCTGCCCGGTTCAACTAGTCGCAAGATCGTTTCACCGAGAAGCTCGGTTCGGTCATAACCAAGTGTACGGCCAGAAGCCTCGTTCAACTCCATGACAATCCCATTTTTATCTAATATCGCAAGTGGAACGGCATCTGAACGAAGCAAGGTCTCTACAATTGCCGTATGATAATTTTGGAAGCTAAACGTCACATTTCGCTTTATATAAACAATTACTGCAGTTACGATTAATGATGCAGCGATGGCCAAAGCGGTCCATTTGTACATCGAGTTAGAAATTAATATAAATGAAACGATAATCCAGACCAACCCGAGTGCTGCCAGCAAACAGCTAATAACCAACGATCCATTCAATG
Source organism: Paenibacillus sp. MCAF9 (assembly GCF_052114265.1). Taxonomy (NCBI): domain Bacteria; kingdom Bacillati; phylum Bacillota; class Bacilli; order Caryophanales; family Paenibacillaceae; genus Paenibacillus; species Paenibacillus sp. MCAF9. The sequence continues at coordinate 30,516 of NZ_JBFREL010000005.1, read as the reverse complement.
ATTGCTTGAGGAGTTGCCGCTTTCTATCAGGAAAACCATCTATCCGTTTCGTCACGCACAAACGTCCTTCCTCTATTTCGAGTCAAGTCAGTGTTCGCTTTATTATAAACGATGTACGCGCTCTGGTATAGAAATATTTACTAAAGCAACTTGTTTTTTTGTTGTATTACAGAGTAATATGTCGTCAATTCATTATTTATTTCTAACTAATTACTTTCTTTCTTAAATGCTGCAGTAATAATACATATCCAGCCAGCAATGATCGCAACGCCGCCAATAGGTGTAATCATGCCAAGCTTGCTGAAGCTCGTAATTGATAATACGTACAAACTGCCGCTAAAAATGATCATTCCTGTTAGAATTAATCGGCCGCCATTTAAAGCAAGCTTGCTTGTCCCCATTTGTTTGGCGAACAAGGAAATTAGCATTAAACCGAGTGCGCTGTACATGTGGTAACGAACGCCTGTTTCAAAAACCTCTAAATAATGATCACTCAATTGTTTTTCTAATCCATGTGCTCCGAATGCGCCTAAAGCAATGGCTAAAGCCGCGTTTATTGCTCCGATTGCAAAATATTTTGGAAACATTTGTTTTCAATCCTCTCGTATTTGTGTATAATTTTACCGTAATTAGTAAAGGAGCTGATATAAATGGAAAATGAAACCAATAACAATGCTAATCCATCTTCCAGCAATGAGCCTTATGGTTCAAGACCCGTTTTCTCAAACGACCAAACCATCTATGAAGGTCCTAAGAAGCATTCAGGAATTGGCATTACATCCTTCATCATTGGGCTGCTCTCAGCCGTATTGCTTATTATTGCAATCGTCTCAGGCTTCTCATTCGCTGATCAGATCGCAAATACAGACGTCATTATAGCAGACCCTTCTGATAGTGCAGCTTTTAAAGCTTCAATCGAAGCGCTTGGTCAAGAAGTTCTTGTTTCTATGATGCTTACCATCGTTTGTATTTTTGGAGCAGGACTACTCTCCCTTGCAGGTCTTATATTAGCCATTATCGGTGCCGTCTCCAGCAAGCGTCGTAAAACGTTTGGCGTTATTGGCATTGTACTTAACGTTGTTGTATTTGTAGGCGGTATTGCCTTATTTTTTGTAGGCTCTGCTTCTATTGCTTCGTCTGTTGCCTAATTAAATTTCGGCCAGCTGTAAAAAGTCTGTCTCAGCCTCAATGGAGTGCTCGAAGCAGGCTTTTCTTTTTCAAGCCGCTTATCTCACCGTTAATTTCGTCCGACTAAAACCTTCCTTCGTCTTATTAACCTCAAGGCAAGCCGGGAATGCATCCTTAAGCTCCTGAACATGAGAAATAACACCGATCATCCTTCCCGATTTCTGTAAATCAACAAGTGCTGTAATAGCTTTCTGAAGCGATTCCTCATCCAGTGAACCAAAGCCCTCATCAATGAACATCATTTCAATCGTCACGCCGCCCATGTGGGATTGAATAACATCCGTCATTCCAAGTGCAAGACATAACGAGGCGTTAAATTTCTCACCGCCGGACAATGTTTTCACGTCACGATTTTGACCTGTATACGCATCATAGACATCGAGTCCTAGCCCGCTTTGCTTGCCGCGAGTTTCAAGGCGATCACTTCTTTGCAGCATAAACTGTCCATTCGATAAATCATGCAAACGCGAATTGGCAGCAAAGAGAATCTGCTCCAAAAACTCGATTAGAATATAGCGCTCGAACGATACCTTGAGCGCATTATCTCCTTTCAGCATCTGGAATACATCCATGACCTCTTCTAGCTTAGCCTCAAGCTCGCTCACATAATCATTGGCTTTTCCAATTGAGATGGCAAGTCGCTCAGCAACTTGACCGGTCCGCATTGCCGTTTGTGCGGCGGCAAATAGTTTCTCCTGCTGCTGCTTCAAAGCAGCAAGCTGCTCTTGAAGCTGCGACAGATCAACTCTAGGTTTGCCTGCAAGCTCGCTTTGCAGTTCAACCAGCTGCTGCATAAGTGAAGCAACGGCTGCTTGGTATGCAGCAATTTCTTTTTTCAACTGTTCTCTAGCTGAGTCAAGCAAAGCTGCTTCTCGATATTGCTGAACCGTGTCAAAGCCCGCTTTCACGAGCTCATCCAGCAATCGCTGCTCTGCTAACTGCCTGTTTTTTTCCGATTCTTGCTGCTGCTGCTCGGATTGCACGGCATATGCTTTCTGTTCGGCCAGCTTCGCTGTCATTTTTTGCTGCTGCTCTTGAACAGATTTCCATGCTGCTGACATTCGGTCATAAACTACCTGCTGCTCGTTTAGTTTTTCAGTCAGCTTCTCAGGAGTACGCAGCGTTTCTGGGATGCGGCCCAGCTCCTGCTGCAGCGCCGATTGCTGTGACGTTCGCTCAACGATTAAGCGCTGCTGCTCCTGCTGTAGTTGTTCCTTACTAAGCTGTTGCTTCTCGAGCTGCTGCTCCTGACGTTCGATCAACTGCTTGATCTCAGGAAGCTGCTTCACTTTCAATAGAAGCTTGTCCGTTTCTTCCTTAAGGCCGCGCCAAAGCTGCAGCAGCTGCGCTCGTTGCTCCTCCAGCATGACGGCTTTCAATCCAAATTCCGCCAGCTCTTTAGCACCATCCTCGCGTGTTGCTTGTGCTGCAGCTGCTTGTGCTCGCGCTTCAAGCCATTCCCGCTCCACTGCGGCTAATTGTAATTTTGCCTCTTGCAGCCGTTCACGAGAAGGAATCTCTGAATGTATGACTGACTTTGCTGGATGCTCCTCACTGCCGCACACAGGACAAGGCATGCCCTCATGCAGATGGGCAGCCAGCAGAGACGCTTGCCCCTCAAGCCATGCAGCCTCAAGCTTATCGTGGTTGTCTTTTTCTTTGCTGAGAGCCTGAGCGAATTCTTTCTCTAATAGAGCGATTTTTGTCATTTCCTTCTCGACGTCAACTACTCGCTTTAATTGTTTCCCCTGCTGCTCAATAAGACGCAGCTTGTCCAGCTTATCTGTCAGCTCTGCCGTTTCTAGCTCTGTTTCCTTCACTTGTGCATTTGCAGCGAGCTTCGCTTCTCGCAGCTTTATAAGCTCTGCATCCAATGCCTCAAGCTTAGTTGTACAACCCTTCTCTGCAAGTACGAGCTTGTCGATCGCTTGCTGCTGACTAGCTAGCGTTCTTACGATTGGAGCCATCTCTAGCAATCTGCTGAGCTCACGTTCCGCTTCTCGTCGTTCGTCGCTGCGCTGCTCTTCTACTGCAAACCGCTCAACTGCAACCTTAAAGTCGCGCTCCGCGGTTTCCAGCTCCGCTTGCCTCGTAGCAAATTGTTCCCGCTTCAACTTCGCATCAGCAGCGGTTCGTTCGGCATGCTCCTGATAAGGTGCCAAATGGGCTGCTTTTTCAGCAAGCGCCAGCCGCTGCTCCTTCAAGCCATAATCCGGCTTCTGCCCATCCAGCTGCTCAAGCTGCGACCGCTTCCTCGCATGCTCCTCGTACTTGCTATTCAGCGTCATCGCAAGCCTTAGCTGCACTTCTGCCGCTTCAAGCCTTCCTGCAAGCAGCTCCTTTTGCTCTTCCGCTTCTCCTGCAAGCTTCTTATAAAATTCGAACTCCAGCCCCAAAGCGTCCGTCACTTGCGTCGCACTATATACTTCCTGCTTAAAAGTTTCAACAAGCTTACTATTTTCTCGCTCTGGCAGCGCCTCTTGCACTTGCTTCATATAAGCATTAAGAGTCGCTTTTGCTTCTTTCAGCTGATCCTGCAGCGCACGGTTTTTTTGCTGAAAACGATTTTCCAAACGCTCATACAGCTCTGTCCGAAAAATTCGGCGTAAAATCTCTTCCTTATTATCCGTATCGGAAGTCAGCAGCTTTCGAAACTCTCCCTGTGGAAGCATGACAATCTGACTGAATTGCTCCTTGGTGAGGCCAATAATCTGCTCCAGCCTAGCATTCACGTCAGACAAAATAAAACGGTCTACAGCTGGAATGGGTTCCCCGCTAGTCGTCTCGTACAGCTCGCATTTACCGCCTGTTTCACTTTTGTTCCCGCCCTTGCGATGAGGCATTTGCCTAAGGACCAAGTAGCTTCTGCGACCGATAGCGAAATCGAAATGAACCGCGGTGTGTATCTCTTCTGCAGCAAAATGACTGCGAAGCATTCGGGGATCAGCTCGATCCTCTCCACTAGCCGTTCCATAGATAGCAAAGCAAATCGCATCAAAAATTGACGTTTTCCCTGCGCCTGTATTGCCTGAAATAACAAACAGGCGTCGATCCTCCAGCATGCTGAAATCAATCGTTTCCGTGTCTCGATAGGAGCCGAAAGCTGTCATTGTTAATTTGATTGGCCTCATAGGATACCTCCTTCCTCACGCAGCAGCTCTGCATACGTATTCGCAAACAACTGTTTTTTCGCTTCCGTGAGTGGCTGCTGCTTTACTTCTTGATAAAAAGCTGCGAACAGCTCGATTGGATCAGCCTCACGCCGTCCTTTTGCCACTCCAGCGTCCAAGCTGCTGCCATCGCTCGAATGGCTGCCTGAAGATAATGGCCTGCGTTCCACATGAAGCGCATTCGGATAAACCGCACGCACCTTCTCCATTGGAAACAATACGGGATTATCATTCAAAAGAGTAACAAAAACATAATCCTCGTTTATTTCATGCTTCGTTATCTCTTCAATAGTAGCAGTTACACGGCGCATGTTGCGAAGCGGAAGCAGCTCGCGCTTCTCGATCTCCACATCGCCCGCTTCATTAAGCTCAATGACGAAATAACCCTTCGCATGGTTCTCCTCAGAAATCGAATATTTAAGCGGGGAACCCGCATACCTTATCTTGTGATTGCGAACGAAATGGGCCTGATGCAAATGTCCAAGCGCTGTATAATTAAATTTCTCAAAATAAGCCGCACTCACATGTTCAGCACCGCCAACAGACAATGGCCGCTCGGAGTCGCTTGTATTAAGCTCCGGCTCTCCGGTTGCCGTAACAAAAGCGTGCCCGACAAACACATGCCGAGCTTCTGGATTCATAGACTCAGCAATGTTTGCTGTAACTGCCCGCATCGCATCGTCATGCGTTTTTATCGATTCATCGCCAAACTCGTAGCGTACTTGCGCAGGATCTGCGTACGGAACAAGATGGAAGTGAACCTCGCCGAATTCATCATTTAGCACAACTGGTCCGAGCTTCTTGCGGAGCTGTCCCACCAAATATAAACCGCGATTTTCCATCATTTTTGTACCAAAATTAATACGGTCTGGACTGTCGTGATTCCCTGATATTGCAAGCACTGGCGTACCTAAATCGATGACGATCCGGCTGAGCAGCTCATCCAGCAATTCTACCGCTTCCGTAGGCGGTACAGCCCGATCATAGAGATCGCCAGCAATAATGACCGCATCCGGCCGTTCTATTTCGATCGCTTGCAGCAGCTGCATCAGAACATAACGCTGATCCTCTGTCATATATACGCCTTGAACGAGCTTGCCCAAATGCCAGTCCGCAGTATGAAATAGCTTCATTCGTCACAAACATCCCTTCCTTGCATTTCTATCTATCTTAACACGTTATTGGTCTATCATTTATTTTAACATCCGATTCATCATGCCGCATAGTAAAGCTGAGATTGCTTTCCGCTATCTATTGCACATCGCATAAATACACGATAAAGTTAGACACGGCATACGTTTATCAAACTCTATTCCTATTATAATGACAACGATGGAGGACTACCAAATTGTCTCGTTTCACTTCTACTTTATCCAAAAACTACATACTGCTGCTTACTGTCGTATTCGGAGGTTTTCTCATCTTTGGCTTCTCCGAAAATATTAAAGGTCCTGCGCTTCCTAGAATGCAGAGTGAATTGAAGCTTGACGAGCTGCAAGTTGGAATTTTGTTAGCATTTAACTCCCTTGGCTATTTGCTTGCATGCAGCTTTACCGGGTGGCTTACCCGCAAAGCAGGCATGAAACTCACCTTGGTGCTCACATTTGGCTCTATGGCGGTATCTGGTGTTTGCATCTATTTTGCAGCCAATTACACCTCACTTTCATCCGCTTATTTCCTCATGTATGTCGGAAATGGGATGCTGGAAATCGCGCTAGCCATCCTTGCCGCTCGAATTTTCATCAAAAACACGGGCACGATGATGAACCTCGCACACTTTTTTTATGGGCTCAGCTCAACCTTTGCTCCAATCATCGCTGCTTCGCTGATGGGTGTTCAAGTATTTGGCTCTGCGCTAGGCTGGCGGGGAATGTACATGCTTATGCTCGCGCTCTCGATTTTGCCAATGCTTCCAGGACTTTTCGCAAAATATGCCGGTGATGAGCAAAAACACGAGGAACGAATCACTTTAAAGGAATTTGCTCGTGACAAGATCGCTTGGCTCATTGTCGTCGTACTATCTTTCGGAGTAATATCGGAGCTTGCTGTTGGCGGCTGGCTCGTTAACTTTTTGGAGAAGGCTTACGGCTGGAGCGGCGATGCTTCGGCTAAAATGCTATCTGCCTTTTTCTTCTGCTTTATGCTCGCAAGGCTCGTTCTCGGCCCCGTCACTGACAAAATTGGCTACACGAGATCGCTCATTTTACTATCTGCTTTTTCTGGGTTATGCTCAGTTGCAGCCATTATCATCGGTGAACCAGGTGCCTTTCTGTTTGCACTCGCAGGAGTTGGTATCGCCCCAATCTATCCAACCGTCATGGCCTTGCTTGCCAAACGTTACCCGAACAACGCCGATACCGCTATTACCTTTACCGTAACCTTAATGGGTATAGCGAGTGTCATCGGCAACCTCGCTATCGGCGCCATTACAGAATGGACGAAGCAGCTGTTCGCCGGAAGTGGAAACTCGCAAGCCAGCCTCGTTGCAGGTCTGCAAGGAGGTTATCTATTCATCGGGGCATGTGCGCTTGCCTGCTCGGTCACTTCGATCATTCTTTATCGCATGCTTAGAAATAGGAATGCCATATTGTAAATAAAAATGCCCCTGCCAGTGCTGAAGCTCAGCACGCTGCGGGGGCATTTTTTATACTAGGCAGCCTTATCAAAAATATCTCGATGTTATCATTTTTTTCTTCGTATAAAATTCCACTCCGTCCTTTCCATTGGCATGCAAATCTCCGTAGAAAGAGTCCTTCCAGCCCGAAAATGGAAAAAAAGCCATTGGCGCAGGCACGCCTACATTAACCCCCAGCATACCGGCTTCCGCTTCCTCGCGGAACTTTCGAACCGCCTTAGCATTTTCCGTATAAATGACTGCTGAATTACCAAATCTAGAACTGTTCACTATAGTAAGCGCCTCATTTAAATCTTCCGCGCGCAGGACAGATAATACTGGGCCAAATATTTCCTCCGTGGCAATCTTCATTTCAGGCTTCACTTGGTCAAAAATCGTCGGTCCAAGAAAATATCCTTCGCCGCTGCGTTCCGTTGCAAGCCTGCCATCAAGCAGAAGCACAGCCCCCTCAGCAGTCCCATTCGCAATATACTTTTCGATGCGCTTGCGATGATCATCGCGTATGACTGGCGTTAAGGTGACGTCATCGCGCATTCCCGAACCGATGATCATCGCTTCCGCTGCAGCTTGCAGCGCCTTCATAAAGCTGCTCCCATCACCAACTGCAACGACAGCAGAGCAAGCCATGCATCGCTCACCAGCACTGCCAAAGGATGAGGCTATGATGTTCTCAACCGTCTTATCGATATGCGCGTCCGGCATTACAATATGGATGTTTTTGGCGCCGGCAAGCGCTTGAACCCTTTTGCCGTTATAGGCAGCTCGCTCATATACGTATTTGGCAACAGGCTGCGAGCCGACAAATGAAATGGCCTTAACACTGGGACTGCTCGTCAATGCATTTACAACATCGTGAGCGCCATGCACCACATTAAGTACACCATCCGGCAATCCCGCTTCCCGTAATAGCTCCGCAAGCTTGTTAACGGTAAGCGGCGTACGTTCTGATGGCTTGAGCACAAAAGTGTTGCCAAGCGCGATGGCAAGCGGGAACATCCAGCACGGTACCATCATCGGAAAATTAAATGGCGTGATGCCCCCGACTACACCAAGCGGCACCCGGAACAGCTCCGAGTCTATATCTGTAGCTATGTTCGCAAGCGTTTCTCCCATCATATGCGTCGGCGCTCCTGCCGCAAACTCCACATTTTCGATGCCGCGCTGCACTTCTCCGAACGCTTCCTTGTAGCTTTTTCCGTTCTCCATCGTTATAATCTCCGCCAGCTCCTCCGCATGCTCCTGCAGAAGCTGCCAGTAACGAAACAGCACCCTCGCCCTGCGTGGAACAGGGGTTTTGCTCCATGCTGGATAAGCCTGCTCCGCGGCATGCACAGCAGCCTCAACATCCTCTTGGACGGATAACGGGACGTATGCGATTACTGCACCTGTAGCTGGATTGATCACTTTATCTGTTCGTCCATTTACAGACTCCACCCAAACACCGTTTATAAAATTACGTAATTTAAGCGAATCCTGTAGGGAAATAGGTTCTATAGCCATCCTATCAGCTCCTATGTTTGTTAATTATCGTTGGGAACAAACCTTTTACCCTTTGTCGCACTCAAGGAGCTATCTCCTTTTGGAAAACTACGCTCCAATTTTTACTGCGCGTCTCTTTGTTCTCTAACATCTTGTTTAAGCAGCACATTAACAAAATATTTGCGAGCATCCGCCGTCTCAATGAGCAGCGAAGCTTCATCCCCGCCGGGGTGCTTAAGCTCCAGCCAATCGCCGCTTAGTCCTTCACGTACGCCAGTAATGACATACTCCTGATTCAAGTACGCATCAATCTTGTTTTTCTCCTCGACGTATTGCTCATAGGCGGACATGTCTCTTCCTCCTTTGGCGCTATGGCTTCCCTTTATCCCTCATGTCGCGAAACAGAGTTGCGACAAGCAGCTATCGATTAGCCGCCTTGTAAGGAGTCCGCTTCACGTATCGTCCAGCTCCAATAGAGCCAACAAATTGACAATCTTGAATAACAAATTCACCGCGTGATAGCACGCTAACGGGCAAGCCTGTCACCTTCAATCCTTCAAACGGGTTATAATCAACGTTCATATGATGTGTTTCAGCTGAGAGAATACGCTCTGCTAGCGGATCAAAGATGACGATATCCGCATCACTGCCAACTGCAATCGTGCCCTTCTGGGGGAAAAGACCAAACAGCTTGGCGCTGCGCGTCGATACAATGTCTACGAATTGATTAAGCGTAATACGACCTTGATGAACGCCCTCCGAATAGAAGAGCGAGAATCGATCCTCTATAACGGGGCCGCCATTTGGGATTTTACTGAAATCCCCCCGCCCCAAATCCTTTTGTCCGTCAAAATTAAAAGAGCAGTGATCCGAACCCAGCGTTTGCAACTGGCCGCTCTTCAGTGCATTCCAAAGCTCCTCTTGATGATACGCTTCACGAAGAGGCGGCGACCATACGTATTTTGCCCCTTCAAAATCCGGCTTCTCCAGCTGCGACTGATCGAGCACCAAATATTGCGGACAGGTTTCGCCCCACACGTCCACGCCTTGATTGCGCGCCTCTGCGATTTGCTGGACGGCTTCGGCGCATGTCACATGCACAACATACAGTCTCGCTCCAGCAAGCTCGGCTAGTTTTGCTGCCCGTCCAGTTGCCTCTCCTTCAATAATCGATGGTCTCGTAAGCGCATGATAAATAGGATCGGTGTTGCCTTCCTCCAACGCTTTATGAATGAGAAAATCGATGACATCGCCATTCTCAGCATGAACCATCACCATCGCTCCATGCTCCTTGGCTGCGAGCATCGTCCGAAACAACGTGCCGTCATCCGCTTGAAACACGTTTTTGTACGCCATAAACACCTTCAACGAGGTAATGCCCTCTTCTTTAATAATCGATGGAAGCTCGGCAAGCACTGCATCGTTTATTTCACTAATCATGAGGTGAAAACCATAATCGATTACGGCTTTACTGCCTGCTTTTTGATGCCATGCCGCAATGGATTCCTTCAGTGGTTTCCCTTTCGTCGTCAAGCAGAAATCAACAATCGTTGTCGTTCCTCCGTAAGCTGCAGCTTTTGTGCCTGTCTCAAAATCATCCGCCGTAACCGTGCCGCCAAACGGCATATCAAGATGGGTATGCGGATCAATGCCGCCTGGAAATACGTATTTGCCTGTAGCATCGATAATCTCATCCGCTTCCGATTCGAGGTCAATGCCGATTTTGGCGATGATGCCTTCCTTAATCAGCACATCAGCTTTATACGTGTCGGCTGCCGTTACAATAACCCCATTTTTAATGAGCTTCACCGTCATCCTATACAGCCTCCTTCTTATCGCCATCGTCAGAATCATTGCTTTTTCCTAGTGACGCAATTGCCGCTTGCCGTTGATTCCAGCTTAGAGCCGGCTCCGTAGAGGGAACCTCAACCATCTCAATTGCACCTTCAACCGGGCAAACAATAGAACAAAGGTTGCAGCCTACACAATCTTCTTCGCGAACCTTCAGGTATGCTGCGCCAGTATCGTCTATATGCCGCTCAATGCACTGATGCGAAGTATCCTCGCAAGCGATATGGCATTTATTGCAAACGATGCAAGTATCCTGTTCAATTCGTGCAACGACCGCGTAATTAAGGTCAAGATCTCCCCAATCCGAATAGCGCTCTACCGATTTGCCTATTAGCTCATTGACTGATTGTAAACCCTTTTCATCCAAATAATTGTTTAAACCATCAATCATATCCTCTACGATGCTAAAGCCATGATGCATGGCCGCTGTACATACTTGAACGCCAGTTGAGCCCATCAAAATAAACTCAACCGCATCCCGCCAGCTCGATATTCCGCCTATCCCGGAAATGGGCACCCCGACTAAAGGATTTCGGGCACATTCTGCAACCATATTAAGCGCAATCGGCTTAACAGCAGGCCCGCAGTAGCCCCCATGCGCGCCTTTTCCGCCAACATGCGGAATCGTATTCCATGTATCGATATCCACTCCTGCTAGTGAATTAATGGTATTGATCAGCGAGATCGCATCCGCTCCTCCGCGAACGGCTGCTTTCGCTGTCGCGGTAATGTCCGTAATATTTGGCGTAAGCTTGACTATGACTGGCGTCCTCGCTGCCTCCTTGACCCACATTGTCTGCATTTCAACCAGATCCGGCTGTTGTCCGGAAGCAGCGCCCATCCCCCGCTCCGCCATGCCATGGGGACATCCGAAGTTCAATTCCAATCCATCCACACCGACAGCCTCTACTTTTTTTACAATTTCATGCCATTTCTCGCGTTTAGGCTCCACCATCAATGAAACGACAAGCGCATGCTCCGGAAATCGCTTCTTTGTCTCGTATATTTCCTTTAAGTTCACTTCAAGCGGGCGATCCGAAATCAGCTCAATATTGTTGAATCCTGCTACTCGTTGTCCATTGAAATGAATAGCTGCAAATCGCGAGGATGTATTAATAATTGGATCGCCCAGCGTCTTCCATACCGCTCCGCCCCAGCCCGCTTCAAATGCTCGCTGAACTTGATAGCCGGTGTTTGTTGGCGGCGCTGATGCAAGCCAAAAAGGATTTGGAGAAGCTATGCCTGCTAATTGAATGCGCAGATCAGCCATCATTTTCCCTCCCTGCAACTAGCGTTTTATAAATCGAATAAGCTGCCAGCTTGCCTTGCTGTGCGGCGGCAACCACCATCGCATCCCCTTGGCCTTCACCGAAAATAACGTCGCCAGCAGCGTAAATTTTGGGATTTGAGGTCTGATAGGTTTCCGTATTCACTATCACCATTCCCCGCTTATGATGCAAGCCCAGCTGCTCAATTAGCGGCAGGTGACGTGTTTGACCAATTGCCTTAATGACAACATCAACATCAAGCAGGAAAGAGGAGCCTTCTATTGGTGTCACCCTCTTTCTTCCCCCTTGTTCATCCTCTTCAAGCTGCATCCTCATGCATTCAAGCGCCTCGACATTTCCATCAGCATCTCCGATAATCCGGCTGGGAGCGCTTAACCATTCAAACTCCACGCCATCTTGCTTCGCGAATTCGAATTCAAAATCGTAGGCGGTCATTTCCTCTCTCGTCCTGCGGTATACCATCTTCACTTTCGAAGCCCCGAGCCTCACCGAGCAGGTGGCCGCATCAACCGCCGTATTGCCCGCACCGATTACCGCTACACGTTTGCCAGCAAAATCATTTGTAAGCTCCGTTTTGGTCGCTTCTACAAAATCAATGGCGTCATACACACCGGTTAATTGTTCGCCCTCGATGTTAAGATAAGGTACCTTCGACATTCCTATCGCCAGTAAAACCGCATCATACTGCGCAAGCAGCGAATCTGTGGCTACGTTAGAACCAATTGCTGTATTCGTCCGAATATCAACGCCCAGCTTCTTCACCTGTTCAACCTCCCACAGAGCGATGCTCTGCGGCAAACGAAACGAAACAATGCCATATGTATCAAGACCGCCCGCTTGTTCCTTCGCTTCGAATATCGTAACGGCGAAGCCAAATCTCGCAAGCTCGCGCGCAGCAGACAGACCTGCTGGTCCGCCGCCTATAATTGCCACCGATTTGCCGTTGCTTTGACCAGCTGCGAACAACTGTTGATTATTTTTTATCGCCCAATCCGTGGCATAGCGCTGCAGGCTGCCGATCATAATAGGCTTTGAGGATTCGTTCATTACGCATGCGCCCTCGCACAGCTCCTCAGTCGGACATACTCTGGCGCAGGTCGCTCCAACAGGATTGGCATCCATAATGACGCGAGCAGATCCCTTCATATTGCCGGAAGCAATTTTTTTGATAAAAGAAGGGATGTTAATGCCCGTCGGGCACGCTTTTATGCACGGAGCATCGTAACAGTACAAACAGCGGTTCGATTCCTCTATAGCTTCCTTTGGCCGCATGCCTGCCTTCACCTCTGCAAAGTTTCGCCGCAGTGATTCGACAGGAATAAACACCGACTTTCCTATCGCGCCCATACCCATCTCCTCCTTATTCAACTTCAATATTTTTATAGGTTTCAAGTATTCAGTCGCGCTTAAAGCTTTACAGGTCTATAACCTGGGCAAGAGTTACTGGTCTACTATAATCTTTCACTTTTAGCCGCTTAATCTGTGCGCTGTTCGGTATAGAAGCTCTACACCGAGTTCGATATCTTCCGGCGATGAATACTCCTTCGGATTATGACTTATCCCGTCCTTGCAGCGAACAAATATCATTCCGTAGTTGCAAACATAAGACATCGTTAACGAATCATGGAACGGGCCGCTCATCAGAACGGGCGGGGCAAGCCCTATTTTCGCCGCTTCCTCCTGCATTAGCTCCCTAAGCTCAGGCGCGCAGTAACGCGGATCACTCCTCGTATCCTCACGAATCGTGTACGTCAAGCCATGCTCTAAACAAACAGCATCTATCCTCGCAAGAAGCTGTTCCTCCAGCCTGTTCCTGCGACTCAGATCAATATCACGGAAATCAACGGTGAAGCTTACTTTCTCTGCAATAATGTTGCGCGAGTCCGGAAATACCGACAGCGAACCAACCGTTCCTACAGTCGGTGCGCCAGGTTCAGCGCTAGCTAATTCGTGGAGTGCAATGATAACCTTAGCGCTGCCGACCAATGCATCCTGGCGCATAGACATTGGCACGGAACCCGCATGTCCTGCGAAACCTGTCATTTCTACCGTCCACCAGACAGGGCCGGATATTCCGCTGACGATTCCAATCGGTTCATGGAGCGACTCCAGCACTGGACCTTGTTCAATATGCAGCTCCAGAAAAGCAGCTATCCGCCCTTCCTCAAAGACATATCCTTCAAACGCAGCAGGATCACATCCAAACGCGATCAATGCCTCCCTGCGAGTCACACCATTTTTATCCGTCCGATCAAGCTCCCCCTCCTCAAGCTTCCCGGTCATTCCTCTTGCGCCAAACAACCCTTTGTTAAATCTGCAGCCTTCTTCATCACAAAAAGCGACAACTTCAATATTTCTAGCTGGCTTAAAGCCTTTTTCAACCATCGTTTGAACGGCTTCAATTGCCCCTAATACGCCAATAACGCCATCGAATCGCCCGCCGTACGGCTGCGAATCAATATGGGAGCCAAGCATAAGTACCGGTGCTGCCGAGCCAGCTCCTTCCAGCACGCCGATCAAGTTGCCGAACGGATCAATCCGCGCCTCCATCCCCGCTTCAAGCATCCAGCTCCGCACCAGCTCTACACCTGCCAAATCCTCCTTCGACAGCGCCAGCCTGCAAACGCCTGTATCACCAATTTTGCCAATCTGAGCGAGCTCATCAATACGCTTGTGCAGCCGCTCCGCATTAATGCTGAGTTCTTTCTCCACTCTTTTATCCGCCTCCCTCAGACACCGAAAACCTGAAGCAGCGTTTCGGCGATAAATACAATCTCATCATCCGTAGTCGACAAAGGCGGGCTCAGCGTCAAAATGTTCATAAAACCCGGCACTGTATCGCCATTTTTGCTAATGAGCAGTCCTTTTTGCTTGCACTCCGCAATAATAGCAGCAACTCTAGCAGCAGATGCCGGCTCCTTTGTTCGTTTATCCTCAACCAGCTCGATACCGATAGCCGAACCAAAAATTCGAAGCTCGCCTACGTACTGATGTGATTCAAGCGGCTTGATTCGGCTAAACAGCTCTTTCCCTATATAGGCAGAACGGCTGACTAAATTTTCACGTTCTATAATTTCTATATTTTTTAGCGCCACCGCGCAGGATACAGGATTGCCTCCAAAGGTATTCACATGACGGAAGTGATTGTCTGCTCCGCTTTCTTTGAAGCTTTCATACATTTCGGCGGACACTGCCGTTGCAGATAATGGAGAATATGCGCTTGTCAGCCCTTTCGCCATCGTCACTATATCCGGCCTTACCCCAAAGTTCTGATGCCCAAATTTTTCTCCTGAGCGGCCAAAGCCGCAAATGACCTCATCAACAATGAGCAGGACATCATGCTTATCGCAGATCTTTCGCAGCCGAGCTAAATATGGATCAGGCGGCACAATCATTCCACCTCCGGTAATAACCGGCTCAACGATAATGCCAGCGACCGAATCTGCACCCTCCCATAGGATGGCATCCTCATAGGCTTGAGCGCATTGCATTTTGCAGGAGCCTTTCGTTTGCCCGAAAGGACAACGATAGCAATAGGGCGGAGGCACATGGGAAAATCCCACACCTAGCGGCTCGTATTTCAGCTTGCGCTGCGCTTGCCCTGTGGCGCTAAGTGCCCCCATAGAATTGCCGTGATAGGCGCGGTGGCGTGAAATGTATTTGTACTTAGAGCCCTTCCCACGTTGATGATGATACTGGCGGCCGATTTTGAAGGCGACTTCATTGGCATCTGAACCTGAGTTGGAGAAAAAAAATCGATAATCGCCAATGAGCCATTCATTCAGCTTCGCAGCCAGCTCAATTGCCGGAACATGAGATTGAATGAGCGTCGCATAAGCTACTGTCTTCATTTGTTCCGCAGCCGCTTCAGCTATTTCGACCCGCCCATGACCGACATTGACGCACCACATCCCGGACATGCCGTCGAAATAGCGATTCCCGTCCATATCCGTTAGCCAGCTTCCTTCTCCCGACACGATAACCATTGGATTCTCATTATGAGGAGAAATATGATGCCATAAATAGTTCCGGTCCTTCTCTAACAGCGCTGCTTTGTCTTCTTCATTCATTGCTGCCTCATTCACGCCCATGCCTTCCTTTCCTCCTTCGCGGCTGCCGCTTCTATAATAGATTGAACCGTGGATGAGACCATCAGCGGTCCTTATAGACTAGCGTATGCGGCTACTTCGCTGCTTCTTCCAAATTGTTTCTGAGATTGCTGTTATGACTCAAAAATAACCTCGTAAAGCAACGCAGGATGCTCGGAAAAGATACCTATTTTAAAGCGGATTTAAACTTCTAGAAGCTGTTTATGGGGATAAATTCATGTGATCCCTGTTCATTTTCCCTCACATAACCGCTCTGCTCTTGAATATATTGAGTAACAGACAAGAAATAAGCGATGAGCATGTAAAGCTTTTTTTCATTCTGCAGCGTTAACATAATGGAATGAGGTGAGGGAAATGGAGTCAGAGCCGCTATTTATTGTTTCAAGGGAAGATTGGTCGCTCCACCGCAAAGGTTATGAGGATCAAGCGCGACATCAGGAGAAGGTGCACGAAGCCATTAAGCAAAATCTTCCCGATCTGGTTTCCGATGAAAGCATCGTATTGTCCGATGGCAGGCGAACGATTAAGGTCCCTATTAAAAGTCTCGACGAGTCCCACTTTATATACAACTACAACAAGAAGCAGCACGTCGGACAAGGCGATGGCGACTCTCAGGTTGGGGATGTGCTCGGCGTCGATCCACAAGCTGCTAAGGGGCCCGGCAAGGGTCAGGATGCAGGCGACCAGCCCGGAGAAGACGTTGTTGATACTGAGATAAGTATCGATCAATTGGAGGATATGTTGTTCGAGGAGCTGGAGCTTCCTAATCTGGAGCAAAAGCAAAAAGATCAGCTGCAAACTACCGAAATCGTTTTTCACGATATTCGAAAAAAAGGCATTATGTCCAATATTGACAAGAAGCGAACATTAATCGAAAACCTGCGCCGCAACGCTAATGCGGGCAAATCCGGCATTGGCGGCATTTCGCCTGACGATCTTCGTTACAAAACATGGAATGAAGTCATCAAACCCCAATCCAACGCGGTCATTCTTGCCCTCATGGACACATCCGGAAGCATGGGCTCGTTCGAGAAATATTGCGCGCGCAGCTTTTTCTTCTGGATGACACGCTTCTTAAGGCGCAAATATGAGCATGTGGAAATTGTGTTTATCGCGCATCATACGGAAGCAAAGGAAGTTACTGAGGAGGAATTTTTCAATCGTGGGGAAAGCGGCGGCACCATCTGTTCGTCCGCTTATCAGAAAGCGATCGACATCATCGATAGCCGGTACCCGACTCCCAATTGGAATATATACCCGTTCCACTTCTCTGATGGCGACAACCTAACCTCAGACAACGAACGCTGTGTGAAGCTAATCGGTCAGCTGATGGAAAGAAGCAATATGTTCGGATACGGAGAGGTCAACCAATACAATCGAAGCAGTACTCTAATGTCCGCCTACAAACACATCAACCACAAAAAGTTTATGTATTCGGTCATTAAGGAGAAAGGCGAAGTGTACAAAGCGCTTAAAACCTTTTTCTCCAAGCAAGTGACCGGTGCCTAATAAAACCACAGAAAAAAGCCGTCCCGATGGGTTCAACCCATTCTGGACGGCTTATTTGCATTTTCAATAAGCATCCCTTCAACTTGTAAGAGCAGAATCAGAGCCCTCATTATCCGGATCGATCCCTTTCGTTTCTTTGCCAAAGAATAAAACCGTTAGCGCGCCTATGACAATCGTTACAAAAAAGATCATAAAAATAGATGGTATCGCGACTTGTTTAGCAACGAGCATCCCAACAAGATAGGGCCCAATGATACCCCCGACCCGGCCGAATGAGGCGGCAAAGCCGACGCCAGTTCCACGAACTGCGGCTGGATAGAGCTCAGGCGTATAGGCGTACATCCCTCCCCACGCTCCAAGGTTAAAGAATGAGAGACAAATGCCCGCAGCCAGCAGTACTCCTTCTGTCTCTGCGCTGCCGAACCAAAGGGCGCTGCCCGCGGTTAGCAGCAAATAAACCACCAGCACAAATTTTCGCCCAAACTTCTCGATAAAATAAGCAGCAGTGAAATAACCTGGCAGCTGGGCGAGTGTCATAATCAGAACATATTGAAAGCTTTTCACCAAATCAAAGCCCTTGAGTACCATCACTGAAGGCAGCCATAGGAACATGCCGTAATAGGAAAATACGACTGTAAACCATAAGATCCACAATGTTACTGTCGTTTTTCGATAGCGCAAGGACCATATGGATTTCATTCTGTCGCTCAGACTCAGCTTGCGGCTCTGCTGCGCATTGAAGCTGGGCGAGTCTTTAATGGCTCTTCTTAAATATAGGGCAAAAAGTGCAGGAACAGCACCGAGCGCAAACGCCATCCTCCATCCGTAATCGGGAATGATGAAGTAGGCAATCAAAGCCGCAGCAATCCAGCCGATCGCCCAGAAGCTCTCCAATAGGACGACTGCCCGGCCCCGCTCCTTGGCAGGCACAGATTCCGATACAAGCGTCGACGCAACTGGCAGCTCCCCGCCAAGCCCAAATCCGGCTATGAAACGCAGCGCGCATAAGACGATAAAGCTCGTTGCCAGAGCGGACAGACCGCTCGCAATGGAGAAGATGAGCAGTGTCCAGAGCAGGATCGCCCTGCGTCCGTATCGATCGGCCATCAAACCGGATACAGCGGCTCCAACTGCCATACCGGTCGAATTAATTGCCATCAGCAACCCAACTTGTTGTGAACCAAGCTGCCATTCTACTGCCAAAGCAGCTACGATAAAGGAGATCATTCCGACCTCCATCGCATCAAAAAGCCAGCTAAGCCCCGCGCTAAACAACAGTTTCCGCTGTTTCGGCTCGCGCAGCAATGTCATTTTACTCATATGTAAACCCCTTACCCTATGCTCAAGCTCTATTTGACTAGGCAGCATTTTCTATTTGTATGGATATCCTACTCTATATTACCACGTTTTCAAAGTTTCTAATGATTGCAGCCCTATTACAAAGAATATACCCTCTACAAGGCGGCAACAACCATCCTGCAAAAAAAAGAAGAGCACCCATGCTCGCTCAGCCATGGAATCGCTCTTCTCTCTATAACTGTATACTAACCCTTACTTAATCAAATCATCGCGAAGCGGCGTGAAGGAATCGAGCAGCGCCGAGGCTTTCAATGCGGTTACTCCGTGCCTCGCCCCGCTTGGTATAACGATGGACTCTCCTTGCCGGATCACTTGCTTCTCGCCGTCAATTGTAAATTCAATGGCGCCCCTCAAGCAATAGCTCAGCTGCTCATGCGGGTGAGCATGCTCATAACCAACCGCACCAGGCTCAAAATGAACCTCCATCAGCATCAGCGTTTTCCCCGGCTGCAAAATTTTACGTGTAACGCCAGGCTCCGCATTTTCCCATACTCCGATATTGCTCATCCGATTTCCTCCTCTACCTTCTACCATCCCATTTGTCTAGCCATGCTCCGCCATCGTCCCACATCAGCGAGTACTCATCCCTGATACCATCTGCTGTGATTGTCATTCGGTAGCTCTGATCCGACATTTCAGTTATCTGCAAAGCTTCCGTTTTCGCTATTTTTTCAATAACCTCTACTGTTTCTATAGACTCTATTGTATCAGCATAATCTACTGATTCAACGTTCCCAACCAGCTTTGCTCCTTCGGGCAACGGCTCTTGCTCCGAATCATAAAACAGCACTTGCGCAAAAACGATCGTTTGGCTGGTTTTCACCTGCATAATAAGTGAGGTCCGGTCCCGATCCGGCGGGTTATCCGGCGTCAAAGCCGAATAGATCTCCACAGGCTGAGAACTCCAAAAATGCTGCCTCAAGCTCCCTTTCTCCATTTTATAGCGAAAAGTTAGCGTTCTTTCGGAAATTCCACCAGCTACAAACCTACTTTTGTGCTTAAACCATTGCTGATCAAGCCTGCTTAAGCATACATCTGTCGATTGCCAGACCTTGTCCTCTTCCTCTTCAAGCCTCCCGCTAAAATGATTCATCCAGCTGATTTCCCGCGGCTCGCTTACATCTACCTTGACCATATCAAGCAAATAAAGCTCAGTCAGCACATTTATTCTTCTAATAGAAGCACCTTCATAAGCCAAGAGATCCCATGGGCTAAGCTCCGGGGGCAAAATAATCCGGTCCTTCATCTCATACGCTTCCGCTTTCCAGTCTACCATCGTTTCAGTCCATGTTCCCCACGGATGCTCCTCAAACCGAACAACCCGCCCATCCGCCGGAGGCTGGTCGGCGCCATTCAGGCACACCGTATTATGCGAGAAGGTATGCTTAAACCATCCGTAATGCGCGGGCACGCCATAAGCGGTCGTGCCCGGATCAACGATCAGCGGCACTTCCCCGCATACGACAGACAAGCCGAGCCGGTCCATATGGTCATGCTCGCCGCCGAACTTGCTGTGCTTCATGAACGCCTGCCAGCGCTTCGCATTAACCAGCTTCGTTATCCCACTCACAGGCATGGATACCGAACGGTGTGTTGCCTTCCACAGCTGTTCATCTTCAGAAGCGTCCGCAGGTGCAAGCTCACAGCCAAACAATAACGCTAGAATAGAGTCTCGCTCCACTGTCTTCACGCCTGTAAATGCCGTTTCCGCCCACGGCGTGCCATAGGCCGTATTCAGCAGCGAGCGATAGATTTCTTCTCCGAAAATATCCAGCGCTATTTCATAATAAGGTGCATAGGTATGAATGCCGCCCGCGCTTCCTGCATCATTGAAAGAAGGCATATAGCCATTTGGCAATATCCAATGAACCGGATAATCAAACATCGATTGGAGGCCAGACTCCTGCCAAATATCCCAAGGCGTTCCTTCTGCCATAAGCGCGTAGTTCAGCAGCGACTTGAACGCATAAAAATGATACTGAACATTCCCCTCGTACCACAGTCCATCAGCAAATCGGCCCCGCTTTATTTGGTCATATAGCCCATACTCTCCAGAGAGTCCGGCATGAATAATCCCCTCATCGTTCAGCAAAATGCCAAGGGAAGCGATCGCGGAAGTAATCAGCACCGCATGGTTATGGATTTGCTCCTCCTTGTGCGCGATTAAAAAATGTACGCAAGGCTCCAGCAAGCCATAACGGATATGAGCCTCTTCCTCATCAGACAACGAAGCCCGAATGAATTGAAAGCCTACGGACAAGTCAATAATCCAATGCGCCTCATCAAGCGTCTGGGCAAACAGCTTACCCGGACCGTTGTACGGGATGCTCCCGTGAATCTTATACCCTTCGTAATAGTCTGCATAAGACAGAAGAAACTGCTTCGTTTGATAGAGCAGCGCTTCATCCGGCTCAATAGCGTGAAGCATCGCCATATGGAAAACCGCTCGGCCTATATTCGCATGCACAAAGGATGTCCATGCGGAGTCAAAGGGTTCGCCAGACCATACCGTCCCGCATACCGGACATACATGCGCGTGCGGCTGCCCCCATTCAAAGGAGAGCTTCGCACCGTCATGATGGCAGTAGTACTGATGCATCCATTCTCCATATTCTGCCGGGCCTATCGTATACGAGATGCGTGATCCCTCTTCCGCTTCCTGTCGCAGCAGCCGCATAGCCGCCTCAAACTGCGGCAGACATGCGTTTGTTCTCATTTTCACCAGCCGTTTATCATTCATAACGCATGCCTCTTTCCCTACCCTTTCAGTGATCCTGCCGTCATCTGCATAAACGATTTGTTCGCGAGCATATAGACGATAAGCAGCGGTAAAATCGACAAGCAAGCCCCGGCCAGCATATAATGCGTCTGAACCGCTGCCGACGCTCCATAGCGCAGGTAGGAGAGTCCCACCGTTAATGTTTGAAGCTCGGGCGTATTCATCGTAAAGACGAGCGGCCTCAAATACTCGTTCCACGCCCCGCAGAACGTGAACAACGCTCCCACGCCAAGACCCGGTCTAAGGAGCGGCAAAATAATTTTCCAAAAGATTCCTGCATTAGAACAGCCGTCAATCCGCGCCGCTTCATCCAGCTCTCTGGATATTCCTTTCAGGAAACTAAGCAGGATGAAAAAAATATAAGCGTGGCCGCTGATTAATATCAAAATAACGCCCCATAAAGAGGTATGCAAATGCAGCTTGATCATCAGCTCGTATTGGGGGCGAATGACGACCGCACCTATCGAGATAAACATCGTCGATGCCTGTATCGCCACGAACAAAGCTTTGCCCGGAAAATTCATCCGTTCTACAACATAAGCAGCCATCGAAGCAACGATAAGCGTACCGATCGTTGTCATGCCGCTAAGCATGAGACTGTTCCAAGTAAAGCGGGAAAAGTTCGCTTGCACCCACGCCTCTGCATAATTTTCAAAATGCCATACCGATGGCAAAATGTTGCCGCCCGTAGAAATCTCTGCATTCGACATAAATGAACCAAACAACGTAACGATTATGGGAAACAAGATCAGGAGCGCCGTTGCAATCAAGAAAATCCAGAGCAGCAGCTGACCGCCTAATTTCCCTGTGCGAAGCGGTTTTCGTTTCTGGTTCGTTTGAACATGGGGTATAACTTCCGTCTTCATAGCATCCTCCCTTATTGCATTTTATTCATGCGATTAGACAGCAGATGGTAGACAAGCGTAATGATGCCTACAATTACGGCTGTAGTGAAGCCGACTGCGCTTCCGTAGCCGAACTGCTGGTCAACGACCGCACCGGAGGAAGGCGTAGGGAAAAATAGCTTATATACGTATAAATACATAACTTCAGTTTTTCCAACCGGGCCGCCCTCGGTCAGTACCATAATCGTTTCATAGCCTTTAAGCGAGTTGATAATTGCCAGCATAATAACGATTTGCAGAACAGGTCCAAGCATCGGAATCGTCAAATACCAAAACTGCTGTCTTTTGTTTGCACCGTCTAGCGAAGCACTCTCATACACATCATTCGGAATATTCTGGAGTCCGGCCAAGAACAACAGCATATAGTTGCCCACGGCGCCCCAGATGGCAATAATAATCGTAGTCATCATTGCGTTTTTGGGTCCAAGCCAGTCAATTCGCTCGGAGATAATATGAAACTTAAGCAAATACTGATTCAGCACCCCGTTATACGAATTAAAAATAATAAAGAACACGACAGCCATAACCGCGGAGCTGATGACCGTTGGCATAAAATAGATTGCACGAAGTACATTGCGGCCTTTGAGCTTCTGGTTCAAAATAACGGCTAGCAGCAGGCACAGCGGTATTGTTACAATCAGCTTGCCTCCCGCATAAATGAACGTATTCACTACGGAGTCCCAGTACTGGGTATCGGCAAGCAGCCTGCGAAAGTTGTACAAGCCGGTAAATCTAGCTTCGCCATAGCCTTTATAATCATAAAACATATACCGGATAGCCCAGCCTAGCGGATAGATGCCTAGTACAACCGTTAGCAGCAAGCTTGGAAATAAAAAAAGATAAGAAAAACTCATTTGACGCGCTTTGATCATCGTTTCCACTCCCGTACACTCTGTCTTAGGGGAAAGCAAAGGGTGGAGTCTGCACTCCACCCCGCATTGCTGTTCTTATGGTGAAGCCTTTATTTGGCACCCAGCTTCGTTGGATCAAACTCTGGTTTCGCTGCCGTGGTCACATCGCCGCTAGCAATCGCTTTATCAAGCGCCGCATTGTATCTTGTGTTCAAATCCTGAATGATCGCACCCAGATCCCCGCCGCCCAGCATATATTTAAAGAATGCATCATTGTACTTAATGCCCTCAACCGTAACAGCCGGACTTAATGGCCACGTAGCATCGTTGTCGCTTGGCAGGAAACCATCAATGCCATTGATGTCCGGTTTCGCGGCAACTGCCGAAATCGAAGGTACCATGGAGATGCCAAAACCTTTTTCATGATACGTTTTCAAAATTTCATCGCCGTACATATACTCCATGAACTTCCACGACGCTTCTTTGTTTTTGGAGGAGCTGCTCAGCGCCAGCCATTGGCCGCCAAGGAACGAGCTTGCTCCTTTGACTGTGCCATCAATTGTTGGCACAGGTGCCGCAGCCCAATCGATTTTCGCAGGGAATTGGTTTTTGTATACACCCGGCTCGGAAGAGAAGGAAAGGTACATGCCTAGCTTGCCTTCCGCAAACTGCGCGCGCAGCGGATCGATATCAAGCGACTCCATGCCCGGCAGCGTGCTTCCGTCGTCATACATTTGTTTGAAGGATTGAATTATGTCTTTGAAGCCTGCAAAGTCGAATTTTCCAGTTTTAAAATCATATCCGAAGCCGCCGTAACCGCTCACTTCAGCAATGACACGTGCAGAACGGCCAAACGCGCTATCTGCATTTTTGAAGTTTTGCGCGAAGCCGTAAGCGCCATCTGCCTTGCCGACAGCCGTTATTTTCTTGGCTGCGTCGACCATTTCCGCAAGGCTTGTTGGAGGAGCGGCAATGCCTGCTTTGGCGAACAAATCCTTGTTGTACACCAGCCTTAATGTCGAGCCATAGTTCGGCAAGCTGTACATTTTGCCATCAATTTGGTTAAAGTCCTGAATGACTGGGAACTGCTCCTTCATCTTGTCTGTCAGCATTGCATCAATCGGTGCAAGATAACCCTTAGTTACGTAAGTCTTGATCGTATTCTCCTTAACTCTGAACACATCCGGTCCCTGTCCGGAAGAAAACGCCAAGTCGATTGCCTGATCGTAATCATCCGTCTTGACGACCATTTCCACCTCGATGTTGTCCGTATTCGTGTCATTAAAGCTTTGAACAACCCCCTTGATATAGTCCATATCGTGGCGATCTCCGGTCCAATACACGATTTTTGTCTTTTTACCGCTTTTCGCTGGAGTTGTTGCGCCCTCCGATTCCGCAGGCTTGTTGGAAGCTCCGCTCTCCGCCCCTGGCGAATTGTTGTTTGTGCTTCCGCATGCTGCCAGTGATACGGCTAGAAATGAGCTCAGCACGATCGTTCCGAGTTTTTTGTACATTGGTGATCCTCCCTTTGTAGGTGAAACCGTTTGCTTGCTTCTTAACTATAAGAGATCAGAGCCACATAGGTAATGTGGCTACCTTGCGAATAAGGGCAGATATTTCATGTTTATCAAAACCCTGCTTCTATGGCTTTGGCGACCTGCCTAAGGAGATTTCCTTAAACTCTGTCGGCGTAAGGCCGGTCTGCTTTTTGAATACCTCGCTGAAATAACGCCGGTGTTCATAACCAAGCTCCTGCGCGATTTCCTGCACTTGAAAGTCCTCGATTAGCATCGATTTCGCCCGCTCGATTTTGGCCTGCGTGACGAATTGCTGGAAGGTCGTTCCCGACACTTTCTTGAATAAATTGGAATAATAACCCCAGCTTAAATTCGCCTGCCTTGCGCAATGCTCCAAAGTTAGGTCAAGCTGCAAATGCGATTTAATATAATCGATAGATCTATATATAATTTTTTGCGATTCGCTTGCCCTCTCCTTATCGATCAGCCTGCAGCCGATTTCGCAAAGCTCAGTCAACCATTGCCTATACTCCTGCAGCGACGAACGGCTTCCCCGTCTCGCCTCCTGCACCTTCGACTCAAACTCCTTCAGGCTGCTGCGTGGAAACTTCTCCAGCAGCACCCTAAGCATTCTCAGGGACAGGCCGTGAAAGAGATGCTCGACATCGCTAGGCTCGGGGAGCACGGAGGAGCTTTGCATTTCATCAAAAATGGAAGCAAGCCACTCTAGTGTCTTCTCTTTATTGCCCGAGCGAAACCCAAATAAAAATTCGTTTTCACTCTCTGTCGTATAAATCCATCCAGCGGCGCTGTCCTGCGCTTCTTGCTGGGAGCTAAATGCGCCATTTCCCCCGGTATAGAAATGATAAGACAAGGCGCTAAGCGCTTGCTGATAACTCTTCGGGAGCTCACGTACACTCCCCGCCTCCATCCCGATGCCGATGGAAATAGTAAACTTCGTGTAGCTGGCGATATTTTCGCAGCAGGAATCAGCAATCCGCATCAACCGATCCCCAGGCTGCGCCTGCATAATGCAGACGTAGCGATTAAGCGCCTCCCGAAAGATAACAGCCGATGTATGCTCCTTGATCGTCTCCTCAACGATATTTTGCAGGGAGAAACGCGCCAGCTCCAGCTCTTTCACAACCAAGCCGCCATATTTGTCCGTAAATTGGTCAATTTGAATTACCATGACCGCAAGCGGAGCCTGCAAAGGCGGCAGATCTAGAAATCCCCACCACTGTGAAATATCCGCCTCTTCGGTCTGATGATGGACAAGCAGCGACATATACTCCTGCCGCAGCGCGGGCAGGCTTTCCTTGATCTTTTTCTCCAGCCCAATGACATGCGAACGCTCCCGTTTGTCTTGCTCTGAGGCTTCTTTCGCCTTTAAGACAACTTTGATAATATCCTCGATTGAAAACGGCTTTTTCACATAATCAAGCGCCCCGTACTGGATCGCTTTTTTCGCATATTCAAAATCGGTGTAAGCGCTCAAAATAATAATTTTGCTATGAGGCAGCATTTCCACAATGCTCCGCGTCATTTCAAGCCCGTCCATCTTCGGCATTCGAATATCGGTCAAAATTATGTCCGGCGACGTTTGCCGGATGACCACAAGCCCCTCTTCGCCATTCGTGGCGCTGCCGACCACCTCGATCCCATGCTCCGCCCAAGGGATTTTGTGCTTCAGCATATCTACTACACTTCGAATATCATCTACAATGCACAATTTCACCGGTTGACCCATGTTACCCCATCCCTTCCGTCTGCTTCGGAATCCAAATCTCAATCCGGCCTCCGCCACTATCATTATTGCTTATGATCATGCGCTGCTGGTCGCCGTAGTACAGCTGGAGCCGATGATATATATTGCGGAGAGCATAGCCCTCATCCATCGTCGTTGGATGAATAATCGAAGCCATGAGCTGCTCGGGAACGAGACCCGTCCCATTATCCTCTACCGTCAAATGCAGCCAGTCCTCTTCCGATTGCGCATTAATATAAATTTCACCGCCTGATTCCCGATCTTGGAAACCGTGCAAAATGCTGTTTTCTACAAGCGGCTGAATGACGACTTTTGGAATTCCGCAGGCAAGCAGCTCCGGCTGCACCTCGATATGGCAAACGAATAGCTCCTCATAAGAAATCTGCTGAATGGCTAAATATTTGCGAACATGGTCAAGCTCATCCTTCAGCGTAATTAAGTCTCTCCCGCCGCTAAGACTAAGCTGAAACATTTGGGATAAAGCCAGAATCATCTCATTAACGTCCTTATTCTCGCCAAGCACTGATTTGCAATAAATTGTATTAAGCGTATTGTAAAAAAAATGAGGGTCCATCTGTGCGGAAAGCGCCTTGATCTCAGCCTTTCGCTTCTCACTCTCCCGCACCTTGACGTCTTCAATCAGCTGCTTGATTTCGTCCAGCATCCGATTAAAGCGAAACCCCACCTGGGATACCTCATCTTTGTATTCGCTTTCGAAACGTACGTTCAGATCATTTTCTTCCACCCGTTTCATCAATCTTTGAAGACTGTACAACGGCTTTAACAATAAATAGATCAAGTTGTTCGCTATGAATAATGAAAGAACCATCAATCCCAGTATGACGTAAATCGTTGCTTTCTTGATGCCGTTCAGTTTCGCTAGCAGGTCGCTCTTCGACTGGATACCAACAATCATCCAATCATTTTTTACCTCCAGTCTTGCGTAGTTCACCAGATATTCCTTTTTCTTATCCTTATAAAAAAACGATCCCATCATTTCATCGGTCAGCTGTTTCGTGAATGAAGAATGCTTTGTCAACTGATCCTCCTGACTCGATCGATTATCCAAATTCACATCTTCGCCCGCTGAATCTACAAAATAATACTGTTTCTCCGCTGTCGACAGATTTTCCATGAACAGCTCATACAAATCATCTTGCTTCACATTAATGACCACATAAACATTCGATCGCTTCTCGCCCAGCTCATTGACTCCCTCCACAACAAGGGAAATCACATCCTGTTTGTCCATAAAAAAGGCATCCTTATGCCCTTTCGTCCAAAAGCCTCGCTTTATTTCCTTGAAATGCTTATACAGATCCGAATCATAAAACGAGTTTGCCGTGTCCCGGACATTGGAGGTATGATAATAATCGCCAATTGGCGAAGCAATCAAAATGCTGTCAATCATCGAGTCATTGAATTTCACCTGCGAGAAAACACCTTGAAGTGAGGTCCACGTATTGTAATAGTGGTCTCGGTCATTGTTTTGTGCATCGGTCATCACCTGCTTGAACGGGTCGCTGAACATAAGCGCACGAACGGCAATACCGATGTTCTTAAGCCGTTCATTTACGATTTGAGCAGATTGGTTGACCGTATCCTGACTCGTTTTGAGCGCATTCCTCTGTATTTCCTTCGAAGCGATCCAATAAGCAATCCCTCCTGTTGCTGTAAGGCCAAACATGATTAAAACAACGAAGGTCAGCCATATTCTGTGCTTAAGCGATAGAGAATAATATAACTTTTTAACAAACGTTCCCCATTTTTTTTTGCTGAACATCATCATTCACCTCTCATCGCCTAAGTGGGCTTAGGCACACTCTACTTAATTATAATGGAAGTTAAAATAGCTAAACATGCGGCAAAGTAAGGGATGAGGACAGAATTCTAAAGATTTTAACATTGCGTTTGCAATATAAAATGGTTCGGAATAACAAAAAAAACCTCAACCCCTGTAATGAGGTTAAGGCTTTTGGACGTACTTTACTAGATATTTAAATCAATGCCCATCTGATCTAAGCTTTTGAATAGATATCCTTGCCGGCGAGCCTCGTCTATAATTCTGCCGAGCGCCTCGGTGTTGTCTTTGGAAATGGAATGCAGCAGGATGATCGCTCCGGGATGGAGCTGCTTAACAACCTCGTTATACGCATATTGTGATCCTCTTTGCGCATTCACATCCCAGTCCTTGTACGCCACTGACCAAAATACATTCGTATAGCCGAATTGTTTGCTAGCGGCAAGCATCCGTTCGCTGAATATGCCTCTTGGCGGCCTCAGATACTTCATTTCCTTCTGACCGGTCAGCGTTTCTACATGCTCCTTGACCTTATCGAGCTCCGTTTTGATGCTTGTTTCTGAGAGGGTCGACATATCCGGGTGACTCCAAGAATGGTTGCCTACAATATGCCCCTCCAGCACCATCCGCTTTAAAAGTTCCGGCTGATCTTTGACATAATGACCCGTTACAAAAAAGACCGCTGGTACTTGTTTATCTTTTAATACATCAAGAATACGCGGTGTGTAGCCATTCTCGTAGCCGTTATCGAAAGTAAGATATAGCTCCTTTTGCGTTGTATCCCCTAGAAACAAAGCGCCGTGCTTCATTACGATTTCTTTAAAGCCCTCCTCATCGATCGAAGGCAGACGCCCCTCCACGCTTTTCTTAAACCCGAAGTGGAATACCCCTGGCTGCCCAAATGCAGCTGCTGGACTTATAACGCCCCATAAGATCGCAATAAGCATGACAGCGACTCTAACCCTTTGCTTCAACAGTAAAGCCTCCTTATTCAATGAAGTGATTGCACTTCATCCGCATATTGCGTTTATATTTCCCCACAAACACATAAAAAAACCGCTATTTCCATAAGTCCTGTAGACTTTGAAAATAGCGGTTTATGTTGTCAATCATTCTGTTAAAAGATGGTCGGGACGACACGATTTGAACATGCGACCCCCTGGTCCCAAACCAGGTGCTCTACCAAGCTGAGCTACGTCCCGAGAAAAGATGGTGCCGTCGAGAGGACTTGAACCCCCAACCTACTGATTACAAGTCAGTTGCTCTACCAGTTGAGCTACAACGGCACATCGATTATGTCCACCAATGCTGGTGGTTTTTGATGCTTGCTTGGCATAACCAAGAGGCATCTTAAGAAAAATGGTGCCGTCGAGAGGACTTGAACCCCCAACCTACTGATTACAAGTCAGTTGCTCTACCAGTTGAGCTACAACGGCGTAACGGTTATGTCTACCTTTGCAGGTAGTTTTGATGCTTGCCTGGCAGCAACCAAGGAGCATCGAAAGAAAAAATGGTGCCGTCGAGAGGACTTGAACCCCCAACCTACTGATTACAAGTCAGTTGCTCTACCAGTTGAGCTACAACGGCATATGGATTTTTTTCACCATTTAAAGGTGTTTTGGTTGCGGGGGCAGGATTTGAACCTGCGGCCTTCGGGTTATGAGCCCGACGAGCTACCGGGCTGCTCCACCCCGCGTCATTTTGAAAGAAAAAATATGGTGACCCGTAGGGGACTCGAACCCCTGTTACCTCCGTGAAAGGGAGGTGTCTTAACCACTTGACCAACGGGCCTTGAAAAATTGGAACGGAGAGAGAGGGATTCGAACCCTCGCACCACTTACGCAGTCTAACCCCTTAGCAGAGGGTCCCCTTGAGCCACTTGGGTATCTCTCCA
The DNA here is from genome assembly GCF_052114265.1 of Paenibacillus sp. MCAF9. NCBI lineage: Bacteria > Bacillati > Bacillota > Bacilli > Caryophanales > Paenibacillaceae > Paenibacillus > Paenibacillus sp. MCAF9. The sequence goes on along the minus strand of NZ_JBFREL010000005.1, from coordinate 412 downwards.
AACTTGGCTCCCCGAACAGGACTCGAACCTGTGACAACTCGATTAACAGTCGAGTGCTCTACCAACTGAGCTATCAGGGAAAATATGGTGGGCCTTAGTGGACTCGAACCACCGACCTCACCCTTATCAGGGGTGCGCTCTAACCAGCTGAGCTAAAGGCCCTAAGCATAAACATAAATCTTATGTAAGATCAATTGTTTATAATCAGGCAATCAAGTTGCGCCCTGAAAACTGGATACGAAAGATTAGGCTTGCTGAAGCCTTTTATGCTGCTGTCTACTGGATGTATGGGTCACAGTAAACGTGTTTAGGATAAGCCCTCGACCGATTAGTATTCGTCAGCTACACACATTGCTGTGCTTCCACCCCGAACCTATCAACCTCGTCGTCTTCAAGGGGTCTTACATACTGG